>JAEWFG010000314.1 GCA_023388935.1 Pseudomonadota bacterium
CAGGAGGGGCTGATCTGCAGCGCGTCGGCAATCGAGCGAACCGTCTCGCCAGCATCAGCCCGTGCCAAAGCGCGTTCGCGAATATCTTCCGAACAGGGGCGCGTCATCCATGCTGGCCTCCATACCCCAGCATGGAGGTTGAATCAGAAATGGCTCTCTCAGGGAATCCCGATTCCGGTGAAAAACAACACGCTCTAGAGCATGATCCGGACCCGAAGGGCCACGTCAGCGCAAAGCGTGCAGCGGTTTTCCTTCGCGACAAACGCGGAACGCGTTTGCGCGGAGATCATGCTCAAACAATAAAATCGGGTGCGCAACATTCATTCCTGACAAGGCGGACGGTGCTGCGCTAGAACGGTGCCTGCCATCCGCTGGCGATGGCTGGGCAGCGTCATGTCAGACGACGACAATTCTCCGATCTCGGCACGCGAGGCGAAGCGGCTCTTCGCCGGCCTGAAGGCCGCGCCGGCGCTTGTGCTCGCGGTTTCCGGCGGGCCCGACTCGGTCGCGCTGATGTGGCTCGCGGCGCGCTGGCAGCGCAGTCTTGTGCGCGGCCCGCAGCTCACCGTCGTCACAGTCGATCACGGCCTGCGCCCGGAGGCGGCGCGTGAGGCGCGCGAGGTCAAGCGGCTGGCCGCCGAGCTCGGATTGCCGCACCGCACCCTGCGCTGGCGCGGCGCAAAGCCGAAGACGGGATTGCCCGCCGCTGCGCGCGAGGCCCGCTACCGGCTGCTCGGGCAAGCCGCGCGTGCCGTCGGTGCGAGTCATGTCCTGACCGCCCACACCCGCGACGACCAGGCCGAGACCCTGCTGATGCGCCTGCTCCGCGGCAGCGGACTTGCCGGGCTGTCGGCGATGGCCGACGTCAGCGAGCGCGATGGCATCGTCCTGGTGCGCCCGCTGCTCGATGTTCCGAAGTCGCAACTGATCGCCACCCTGAAGCGGGCGAAGGTCGGCTTTGCCGACGATCCCACCAACCGCGACACCGCCTTCACGCGGCCGCGGCTGCGCGCGCTGCTGCCGCAACTCGCGGCCGAGGGCGGCGATGCCCGCAACCTGGCGCGGCTCGCTGCAAGGCTGGCGCGTGCCAACGCGGCGGTCGAGGTATTGACCGACGGCGCCGAGCGTTTCCTCCGACTGCGGGATCGCGGCGATGCGCCACAGCCGGGCGTTCGCAGCTTCGAAGCGTCGCGCTTCGCTGCCCTGCCGGAGGAGGTCCGGCTGCGGCTCCTGCTGCGGGCCATCAACGCCCTCGGGCACGAGGGACCAGCGGAACTCGGCAAGGTCGAAACCCTGATGGCCGTGCTCGACCAGGCAATTGCCGCAGACATTCGTGCAGCCGCAAGTCGCCGGCCGGTCCTGAGGCAAACCCTTGCGGGAGCCTTGATCAGCCTTGTCGGGGGGCGGATCCAAGTCGCGCCAGCGCCGGCCCGGCGACGCAAGGGGATAAGCCCGCTTGAGGGCGGATCATGACACCGGCCGTTTTGGCCACGCGCCGTCAGACCGCCTTAACCAGCCGGAAAAACCCCGAACCGGTCGCCATTTTTTCAGCGGGAATCGCTCTAAGATGGGATAAATAGTCCCATCTCGTTCCCTTGGCAGCGACCGTAGCGGCACCTAAATTGTATGTGTCTAACCGAGAGGATTCCTTGGGGGATTTCCTCGCACTGTCCAAGTAACTACCCAAGGATCAGGGCCGCGATCCGCGCGACCACGAAGGAAGATCGATGAACGCCAATCTGCGCAATTTCGCCCTCTGGGTCATCATTGTCTTGCTGCTATTGGCGTTGTTCACGCTCTTCCAGAATCCGGGTCAGCGCGCCTCCTCGCAGGACATCGCCTTCTCCCAGCTCCTGAGCGAGGTTGACCGCGGCAATGTGCGCGACGTCGTGATCCAGGGCCCGGAGATCCACGGCACCTTCACCAACGGCTCGAGCTTCCAGACCTATGCGCCGAACGACCCGACGCTGGTGAAGCGCCTGTACGACAGCAAGGTCCAGATCACTGCGAAGCCGCCCGGGGACAACGTGCCGTGGTTCGTCTCGCTGCTGGTCTCCTGGCTGCCGTTCATCGCGCTGATCGGCGTCTGGATCTTCCTGTCGCGGCAGATGCAGGGCGGCGCCGGCAAGGCGATGGGCTTCGGCAAGTCGCGCGCCAAGATGCTCACCGAGGCGCATGGCCGCGTCACCTTCGAGGACGTCGCCGGCGTCGACGAGGCCAAGCAGGACCTCCAGGAGATCGTCGAGTTCCTGCGCGACCCCGGCAAGTTCCAGCGGCTCGGCGGCCGCATTCCGCGCGGCGTGCTGCTGGTCGGCCCTCCCGGCACCGGTAAGACCCTGATCGCGCGTGCGGTCGCGGGCGAAGCCAACGTGCCGTTCTTCACCATTTCCGGTTCCGACTTCGTCGAGATGTTCGTCGGCGTCGGCGCGAGCCGCGTCCGTGACATGTTTGAGCAGGCCAAGAAGAACGCGCCCTGCATCATCTTCATCGACGAAATCGATGCCGTCGGTCGTCACCGTGGTGCCGGTCTCGGCGGCGGCAATGACGAGCGCGAGCAGACGCTGAACCAGTTGCTGGTCGAGATGGACGGTTTCGAGGCCAACGAGGGCGTGATCCTGATCGCCGCGACCAACCGTCCCGACGTGCTCGATCCCGCGCTGCTGCGTCCGGGCCGCTTCGACCGTCAGGTCGTGGTGCCCAATCCTGACGTCGTCGGCCGCGAGCAGATCCTCAAGGTTCACGTCCGCAAGGTGCCGCTGGCGCCGGATATCAACCTCAAGACCATCGCGCGCGGCACCCCGGGCTTCTCCGGTGCCGACCTGATGAACCTCGTCAACGAAGCCGCACTGACCGCGGCGCGCCGCAACAAGCGCATGGTCACCCAGGCCGAGTTCGAGGAGGCCAAGGACAAGGTGATGATGGGCGCCGAGCGCAAGTCGCTCGTCATGACCGAGGAAGAGAAGCTGCTGACGGCCTATCACGAGGGCGGCCACGCCATCGTCGGCCTCAACGTGCCGGCGACCGATCCGATCCACAAGGCGACCATCATCCCGCGCGGCCGTGCGCTCGGCATGGTCATGCAGCTGCCCGAGCGCGACAAGCTGTCGATGTCGCTGGAGCAGATGACCTCGCGCCTCGCCATCATGATGGGCGGCCGCGTCGCCGAAGAGCTGATCTTCGGCCGCGAGAAGGTGACCTCGGGCGCCGCCTCCGACATCGAGCAGGCCACTCGCCTTGCCCGCATGATGGTGACGCGCTGGGGCCTGTCGGAGGAGCTCGGCACCGTCTCCTACGGCGAGAACCAGGACGAGGTCTTCCTGGGCATGTCGGTCTCGCGGACGCAGAACGCCTCCGAGGCGACCGTCCAGAAGATCGACTCCGAGATCAGGCGCCTGGTCGAGGAAGGCTACAAGGAAGCGACCCGCATCCTCACCGAGAAGCACGCCGACCTCGAAGCCTTGGCAAAAGGCCTGCTCGAGTTCGAAACGCTGAGCGGCGACGAGATCGTTGATCTCCTCAAAGGCAAGAAGCCGAACCGCGAGTCCGTGCTCGAGCCTACCACGCCGCGCGCCTCCGCCGTGCCCCCGGCCGGCAAGTCGCGCCCGCGCCCCGATCCGGATCCCGGCCTGGAGCCGCAGCCGCAGGCATAGTCACTAGCGGCAAATCGAATTGAAAAACGCGGCGGCAACGCCGCGTTTTTTATTGGGCCAGCGGCGCATCTGCGAGCGGGCATTTTTGGTTGGTTCGTCATTGCTTCGCTGCGCTCGCAATAATGATGTTGATGTAGCTGCGCTCGAAACTCCGGTCTCGTGCCCCGGACGCAGCGCAGCGTCCCTTCGACGGTGCGCTGCAGAGCCGGGGCCCATGCGGCAAAGTGTACGGCTTTCTGGGTCCCGGCTCTGCGCAGCAACGCCAAGAGCGTTGCAGCGCGTCCGGGACACGAAAGGAACGCGTGTCGTCACCCCGAAGGCACCGTGTCTTCGCTACTTCGCTGCAGCCCCCGGCGTTGCGCGCGACCTCTCGCCGCCTCGTGCGAGGAAATGCAGCACGTCGTTGGTGAACTGCTCCGGATCCTGCAGGAACGAGAAGTGGCTGACCTCTGGCTGGATCAGCAGGCCGGCCCCCGGAATGTTCGCCGCCATGAACTCGGTGTTCTCGCGCTTGATCGCCTCGTCGTGATCGCCATCCACGATCCAGGTCGGGACCTTGATGGTGGCGAGGTCCGAGGCCGTCCATTTCGGCTGGCTCTCCCACATCTTGGTAATTTCCGCGACGAAGCTCTTGTACTCGGTCGGGGTCGGCGAGAGGCGCTCGTACTCCTCTCCCGCCCTGGCGATGTAGGCGTTGAAGACGTCGCTTGTCGCGATATCCGCAACGCCTGATGGATCCGAGTTCGCCGCAAAGGCGAACAGCTTGCTGACCCGCTCCGGGTGCTTCATGGCGATGTCGAGGCCGATGATGGCGCCGTCGCTCCAGCCCACGATCGCTGCCTTGTTGATCTTGAGATGATCGAGCAATCCGACCACGTCCGAGGCCATCAGGTCGTAGCCATAGGGCTCCTGATTACGGCTGCTTCGCCCATGCCCGCGGCTCTCCATGACGATGACCTGATAGTGCCGTTGCAGCGCGCGGACCTGGTGGCCCCAGTAGTTGGCGTTGGCAAGGCCGCCATGCAGCAGGATGACGGGCTCGCCGCGGCCGAAGACGGCGTACCAGATCCGGATGCCGTTGACGGGGGCGAAGCCGCTCTGCGTCGCCTTGGGCAAGGTCGGCGTCGGCGGCAGGTTCAGCCATTGCGGCGCCGCGTGCGCCGCAGTGATCGAGACCGTGACGAGTAGTGCGGCGAAGAGACTGCGTAGCGGCATGATGCACGTCCTGTCCGACCCTTGCCCACCCCACGATCCCGCCACTCATAATGGTTGGAGTCTGCCGCGATGTCATGGCATGCTCCGCTCAAATAAAGGTGCGGCGCGATCGCACAGACACAGGGGAGGGGAAACCGATGCGCTTTGCGAGGGCATTGGGCGCGTTTGGCGCCGTTTCAATTCTGCTACTGCCTGCCGCTTCGCTTGCCGCCGAGATGCGCGGCGTCACCGCGACCGAAATCCGGATCGGTCAGACCATGCCCTATAGCGGGCCGGTCTCGGCGTTCGGTGCGCTCGGCAAGGGCGAGGTCGGCTTTTTCAAGATGCTGAACGAGAAGGGCGGCATCAACGGCCGCAAGGTCAATCTGATCTCGCTCGACGACAGCTACGCGCCGCCGAAATCGGTCGAGCAGACGCGCAGGCTGGTCGAGAGCGACGAGGTCGCGCTGATCTTCTCGTCGATCGGCACCGCGCACAACACCGCGATCGCGAAATATCTGCAGAGCAAGAACGTGCCACAGCTCTTCATCGGCTCCGGCGCCTCGAAATTCGCCGACATCGCGCAATATCCGCAGGCGACGATGGGGGTGCAGGCGCCGTTCCGCTACGAGGCGCGGCTCTATGCGCGCTATGCGCTGGCGAAGAATCCGAACGCGAAATTCGCTGTGATCTCGCAGAACGACGATTACGGCCGCGACTATCTCGCGGGCCTCAAGGACGTGCTCGGCGAGAAATACGATTCCGTCGTGACCAACGCGACTTACGAGATCCAGGATCCGACCATCGATTCCCAGATCGTGAAGCTGAAGGCCTCGGGCGCCGACGTGTTCGTGATCGCGGCGACGCCGAAATTTGCGGCGCAGGCCATTCGCAAATCCTTCGAGATCGGCTGGCGGCCGATGACGTTCCTCTCCAATGTCGCGGTGTGGGTCTCGACCGTGATGGAGCCCGCGGGACCGGAAGCCGGCACCGGCATTCTCTCAACCGCCTACGTGAAGGACCCCGACGATCCCGCCTGGAAGGACGATCCGGGCGTCAAGGGCTGGCGCGAGTTCATGACGAAATACGTGCCGGAGGCCGACCAGCACGACACCAACTACGTCAATTCCTACAATAGCGCGATGGCGCTGGAGGCGGTGCTGAAAGCCTGCGGCGACGATCTGTCGACCGAGAACATCCTGAAACAGGCCTTCTCGATCCGCGATCTCGAATTGCCGATGCTGCTGCCCGGCATCAAGGTCAACACCGGCACGACCGACCACGTCCCGGTCGATCAGATGCAGTTCATGCGCTTCAACGGCAAGAGCTGGGAGCGTTTTGGCGAATTGCAGACAGGGAATTGATAGCTCACGCGGGATCGGCTTTGGTTGAATTGGTGCGCGCCCGGCTAATCCCCCGTTGCATATTCGTAGATGTCCTCTTCCTGGGCGTTATGGATGCGGACGAGCGCCTCGATCGATTCGATGACGCGCTGAGCGTCCCTGATCAGGTAAGGATCGATATCTTCAGGTCTCAGTCCGCCGGTAAGTCGGCGTAGAAGACGCGACTGGTGGATGATCTCGCGATGTGCTCGGCTCATGGCACCAAGTCCGTGCCAGTCCGGGAGATATCTGGCGACGCGCGGATAGATCTGGCTTTCGTCGTCCTGCTCGTGAGGGACAATCTTCCTGGCGACGATCCGGTCTGATTCAGAAATCAGGGCGACTGCCCCTTCATTCTCGGCCTGGTCGAGGGCGTCCGCAATCTCCCTCAAGCGATCGAGCGCCGGCTCCAGCTGCTTGTGACCGCCGCGGAGCGAGCCGGCTGCCGCGAGCGGCATAGTCGGGCGACTGTGGCTGTGGCCGGGTCCGAGGGCGCGCAGGGCGTTCAGGATGACGGCGACGTCGATTGCTTCCTGAATCAAGGCTCCGGCGACCGGCGGTAAGAAGCCGATCGCGGCAAAGGCCATCGTGACGGCGGACAACGTCATTCCTGCGACAATACTCTGCAAAGCGATTCGGCGGGTCCGCTTGGCAATGCCGATCGCGTCGGCAACCCGGTCGAGCCGGTCGACGAGGATGACGACATCCGCCGCTTCCGAGGACGCGCTCGCCCCGCGCGCGCCGAGCGCGACGCCGACATTCGCAGCCGCCAGCGCCGGCGCGTCGTTAATGCCGTCCCCGACCATGACCGTGACGTGCTGGCGCTGTTCGGTGGCGACCGCATCGGCCTTGTCGGCAGGCTCGCGGTCCGAAAGGACCGCATCAAGATCGAGTGCGGCACCAATCGTCTCTGCAGCCTCGGCCCGATCGCCGGTCACCATGACGATCCGTGAAACGCCAGCCGTTCGCAGCGCCTGAACGGCGCGCGGGGTTTCGCGGCGAAGCTCGTCACCCAACAGCAAAGCACCGATCGTGCGGCCGTCCACTGCGACGAAGACACCGAGTGCCGAGCGCCAAGCCGCGCGCCGCAGCGCCCGAACCACCCAAGGCTCGGGCTTCTGCGACCCATTGACCAGATGGTGCGATCCGACCCGGATCAACCGTCCCTCGACCATGCCTTCGAGGCCTGCGCCGACGTTTTCCCGCACGTCCGACGCCGCGCTCAGCTTGAGGCCCTTGGCAATTGCCGTCTGGACGATGGCTGACGCAACCACGTGATAGGATGACTGCTCGAGCGAGGCGGCGAGCCGAAGCACTTCGTCCGCGTGCTGATTCGGCGCAACTTCGATCGCAACGAGCCGAGCGCCGCCGACCGTCAGCGTACCGGTCTTGTCGAACATCACCGTGTGCGATTGGGCGAGCGTTTCAAGCGCGCCGCTGCCCTTCACCAGAATGCCCCGCTTGGCGGCTCGCGCTATTCCCGAAATGAATGCAACCGGAGCCGCCAAGATCAGCGGACAAGGCGTAGCCGCCACCAGCACAGCAAGTCCTCGAATCGGATCGCCGGACAAGAGCCACGCGCCGCCGGCAATCACCAGCGTGAATGGCAACAACAGAAGCGCATAGCGATCGGCCAACCTGATGAACGGCGACTTGGCGGCCTGGGTCGCGCTTACCATGCGCACAATGCCGGCATACGTGCTTTCGCCGGCAGTCGCCGACGCACGGATCTCGAACGGTGCGCCCGCATTGAGCGAACCACTGCGCACCGGCTCGCCGGGTTGTCTGGAGACGGGAATTGGTTCGCCGGTAAGCGCCGACTCGTCGATCATCGCTGCCGAGCCGGCTATCACGCCGTCGACCGGAATCACCTCACCGCCGCGAACGAGAACGATATCGCCAACTTCGATCTGCTCGACCGGCGTATCGATGATGGCCGACTCCATCCGGCGATGGGCAATTCTCGGGGCACGATTGATCAGGGATTTGAGGTCACGCTCCGCCCGGGTGACGGCGATGTCTTCAAGCACATTGCCGCCGGCGTACATGATGGCAATGACGATGCCGGCCAGCGCCTGGCCGAGCGCCACTGCGCCCGCCATCGAAATAAGCGCGATCGAATCGACCCCCATGCGTCCGGCCGACAAGTCACGCACAATGGAGATCAAGAGGCCTATCAGGACTGGGATCGTTCCGCCGATCCAGCACCATTCCGCCAGGTCGTGCCTGCCTGAGAGCCATGCGGCAACGCCAAGAATGAGCCCCGCCGCCGCGATGGTAATCAGCGCGCGCCGATGAAATCGTTCGGACCAAAGCCAAGCCATCTCCGGTTCCCGGTTAGGACCAAGCTATTGCAGCGATTGGCTAGTTTGGTTGATCGAAGTCAAACTGATGGAGGTGGCAGGCGGATCGGAACGATCGTGACCTGCCGCAATTGCCGCGATTGCGCGAAGCTCAATCGTTGAGTAGCCAAAAATCATCGATTCGATCATCGTCTGGATTGTGTATAGCGCGAGGCAGACAGCTCACCAGCACGCGCCCCAATGCTGTGACCTCACTTCAACGTCGCGCCCTGGCCGTCCGTGTTGTCCCGCACATGGACTACCGCGATCTTGTCCGAATACACCCGCTTCCAGCCCCTGATATGGTCCAAGATCTGGGCCGCCGGCGAATTCACCGTGAGCAGCGTTGCGTCGATGCTGTTGTCGTCGAGCATGCGCAGCAGGCCGGAGACGTCGCGGCCGTCTTCGGCGTTAAAGTAGTCCATCAGGAACTTTTCGCCGTAGAGCTCGGACCGTCCGTCGACGAATGGCTTGATGTCGCGAACGATCAGGTAGCCGCCGAAGCCGTAGGAATTGAAGATGCGCGCGGCCCGGCGCTCGGCCAGCGCGTCGACCGCGGCAACCGGCGTCTGCGCTGTGGAGAAGTCGAAGGCATGGCGCGCCGCAAAGGTAGCGGTTGCGCTTGCGGTGGCGAGCACGATCGCCACCGCGGCGAGCGCCGTGGGTGTGCTCGGTGCCATACGCAAGCCGCGCGGCGTATCCGAGGCGAGCCTGATCCAGCCACTCAGCGGCTGCGCCAGCACGAGAGGGACGAGTATGCCGAACGTCTCGATGCTGCGGACGTGCGCCAGCGCCATCCAGGTCGAGCCGAGGATCAGCAGCACGCGCGGCAGAGATAGCGTCAGGCCGCGCGTCAGCGCGAGGCCGAGCAATCCGAGCAGCGCGCCCGCGAACGGGCTGAACGAGCTGAAATCGGCCGGACGCCATTCGGCGATGACGGAGAATGACTTTCCGAGACTGAGGATGCGGGCCGCACCGAGCAGCGTATCCATGCCATAGGGCGTGCAGCAGCTCGCCGCCGCCGCGCAAAGTCCGAACGCGGCCCAGCGCATCGCGAGCACCGGACGGCGCGCCGGCGCTGCACGCCAGAGCGCTTCGAGGCCGATCGCGCCGATCAAGGCAAGCCCGAGCACGAAGCCGCCGTGAAGGTTGGCCCACAGCGTCATCAGCGGCGGAAGCAGGAAAGACGGCGCGCGGCCGCGGTCGGCTGCGGCCATCAAGGCGCCGGTCCAGGCGACCATGACCGGCAGCGCCAGCACATGCGGGCGGGCCAGCAGATGTGGCGCGGCCAGGGTCATCGCCAGCAGGCAGAAGACCAGCGCATAGGGCAGGTCGAGATGCCGTTGCAGGAAGGCCAGCAACAGTGCCATCGCCAGTGCGATCGCGGCCGCCGTCAGCACGATGGGCCCGGCCCAGCCCCATCCGGCGTAGGTCGTCGCGAACAGCACCTGCGACAGCCACGACGTCGAGAGCCAGACCTCGCCTTCGTGCGTCAGGGAATAAAGGTCGGTCCAGGGGACCGCGCGATGCTCGAGGATCCACTGGCCGACTTTGATCTGCCAGAGCGTGTCTGGATCGTGCAGGAGACCGTCGCCGCTCACGAGCAACAGCAGGAAGGTCGCGGCCGCGACGCAGAGGGGCGCGAGGTTGCGCTGGGCGCGCGCGATCGGGAGGCTGGCCGCGATGATCATGGTTTGGCCGACGCTGGCTCGCCATCGCGCACATGGATCACGGCGATGTCGTCCGCGTAGATCCGCTTCCAGCCCTTGAGGTGGTCGAGGATCTGCGGGCCCGGCGCGTCGGCGACCAGGAGCGTCGCGTCGATCTTGTACTCGTCGAGCAGGCGCGGAAGCAGCTCCGGCTTCTTGCCCTCCGTGGCCTTGAAGAAGTCCATGACGAATTTCTCGCCGTAGAGCTCCGCACGGCCGTCGACGTAGACAGGGATACCGCGCGAGATCAGATAGCCGCCGAACTGATAGGCGTTGAAAATGCGCTGCGGTTTGCGTTGCTCGAGCAGGTCGACCGCAGCAACCGGCGTCTGCGTCATCGTAAAGATGAAGCGGTGGTGTCCCATGAAGAGCGACGTCGAGGTCCAGCCTGCGGCCACGATCATCATCGCGCCAAGCGCGGTGACATAGCGGGCCGGCCAGCGGTCGGCATCTGCGGCGTCCGGCTGCGGCAGCGGAGAGCGTTCGCCGAGCGGCTTGGCCAGCACCAGCGGCACCAGGAAGGCGAAGGCCTCGATGCTTCTGACATGGCTGAGCGCCATCCAGGTCAGGAGCAGGATCAGCAGAATGCGCGGCAGCGACAGCGTCAGTCCGCGACTAAGACCGATCGCGATCAGTCCGAGCAGCGCACCTTCGAACGCGGTGAAGGACGCGAAGCTAGCGGGCATCCATTCGGAGATGAGCGTCAACAGCTCGCCGAGATTGAGGATGTTGGTCGCGCCGAGCAATGTGCGCCAGCCATAGGGCGTGACGCAGCTCGCGGCCAGCGCGACGACGCCGAACAGGAACCAGCGCAGCAGCAGCCGGACCTGCTTGCCGGACTCCATGTCCCAGATTGCCACGAACGACATCGGGCCGATCAGCGCTAGGCCCAGCACGAAGCCGCCGTGCAGGTTCGACCACAGCGACATCAGCGGCAGCCAGTACCATGACGGCGTGACCTTGCGATCCGCCGCATTCATCAGCATGCCGACCCACGCGATCATCACGGGCAGCGCCAGCATATGCGGCCGCGCCAGAATGTGATGCAGCGACAGCACGACCGCGAGCATCGCGAACAGCACCGCGCGCGGAACCTCCAGATGCGCGTCGAGCAGGTCGACGAGGATCGCCGCGGACAATGCGACCGCAAGCGCGGTGAGGATCACCGGGCCTGCCCAGTCCCATTGCGCGTAGGAGAGGGCGAACAGCACCTGCGACAGCCACGAGGTCGAGATCCAGGGCGCGCCGGGCCGCGTGAAGGAATAAAAGTCCGTGTAGGGAAGGGCGTGATGATCGAGGATCCATTGCCCGATCTTGATCTGCCAGAACGAGTCGGAGTCCTGAAGCAGCGTGTCGCCGACATAGAGGAAAAAGAGATAGGCGCCCGCGCCGACGCACAGCGGCACCAGCGCCCGCGCGCGACTCTGCACCGCGATGCTGTTGGCAAAGGAAAGGGACATGCCGCCTCGTCGTCCTCTGTTCTTGTCGGGTTGGTCGAGCGGGCGGCATTGGATCATGGCGGTCATAACTTCGGGTAAACCGGCGGCGGTGTCCGTTTCAGGTCCCGCCAATTTAACGGGTTGTTTTAGATTTCGGTTTACCATCGGCGAATACACGCAAACCGCTCCGAGTTTACACAGTCGAGTTAACTGCGGCGCAATTCTTTGCCGTTACGTTCGGTTCCATGGTCGGGCGGCGCTGGGAAGCCGAGGAGACCAGAACAGTTGTAGCCTCGTGTAATTTTTTTTGGGAGCACTCCATGAAGAACCTCGTTGCGCGTTTCGTGAAGGATGAATCCGGCGCCACCGCCATTGAATACGGCCTGATCGCTGCCGGCATCGCGCTGGCGATCATCACCGTCGTCAACAGCCTCGGCAGCACGCTGAACACCAAGTTCGGCTCGATCTCGACCAGCCTCAAGTAAGGCCGGACGAACTGGAATTTTGAGAGCCCCGTCCTGGACGGGGCTCTTTTCTTTGGGCGCACGGCATCAAGCGTCTCGTAGGGTGGGCAAAGCGACTTGTCCGCCGTAGCTCGAAGAGCGAAGGCGGAAGCGTGCCCACCATGGAGTACGTGAACTGCGAGAATGTTGGTGGGCACGGCGCTACGCGCCTTTGCCCACCCTACGCACGTCGCATGGATTGGCCGCGGCGAGACGCCGCTATTCTGCGAGGCTGGGTTGCCAGGCCGATGACGAAGCAGGCGCGGCAGAAGTTTGCGACGTGCGACCGAGCCATCGGAGATAGAATTTCGCCGCCCAGATCGACGCCGCGGCGACCGCGATGCCGCCGGCGATGTCGATGATGTAATGCGCGCCGATCACCGGCGTCGCTGCGATCATCACCAGGTTGAGCGCCGCCGCGATGCCGCCAATGCCACGCACCGGCCACAGCGCCCACATATAGAGCACGGCGGAGGCGGCATGAAAGCTCGGAAACGAGACGATGCCGGAGAGGAAGAACAGCCGGAGTTCGTGCAGGCTGCCGTCGCGAAGTGCGAGGATGTCACGCAACTGCCCGGCATAGACCGCGGTGTTGATCTCGGGGAAGTGCGCGGCCGGCAGTTGCAGTCCGTAATAGGTGCCGATCGCCGGCACCACGGCGGAGATCGCGATGGTGACTGCGAGCGCGAGGCTCATCGTGAGAATGAACAATTGCAGCCGCACATAGCGCGCCGTCAGTGCCAGCACGACGGGGATGCCGAGCAGCGGCCATTTGATCAGCCCGTAAGCGCGAGCGAGACAGTCCGCGAGCCAGGGATGGTCGTTGACGTATCGCGCGATCGGTCCGGGATCGAGGCCGAGCGCGCGGTCGATCGCAAGCAGTGCCTGGTCCTGGAGCGGCCAGTCCAGCTTGCCCGCGACGTAGCTGAGCGGTCCGACGATGGCGCAGGTGAGAATGACCTGAGCGATCGTGCCGAGCGAAAACACGAGTTTTGGATCTGCAAGATCGCCCTTGATGATCCGGTGGCAATAGGCGACCGCGAGCAGGAACGTGGCGATCGCCATCGTCACGCCGTAGGCGACCGGCTCGAGACTGAGGCCGGTGATGGGGAGGCCGAGCGCCAACAGGCTGCCCATGGCAGCGATGGGAAGCCAGTTCAGTTGGAAAAGCTGCCAAGCGGTCCGGGCGTCAGTGTCGACCATGCTGCACCAGGGGTGGGATCACAGGACTGAAGGACAGTTGCGGACATGGCTTAAAATGGCGGTAAGGATCGTAGTTAGCCCTTCATCAATCAGCTCGATACAATTTTAGGTATTTGCGGTCCTGCCGCATGCGTGACGCTTTACGCATTTGCAGCTTGTCATCGACCCTGAATAGTTGTTCAGTCCTTGCGGGGCGATTTGCAGCGAATTGTGACGAAGCGTTCGGCCACAGGGCGTGTGGCTGGCGTGTGGGACAGGAAGCGCGCCATGGTCTATCGGCGGACGCATCAAGTGGTTAAGCGCCTTGCGGCCCGCCGCAGTGCGATACTGGCTGCGGCGCGAGAGGCTGCGGCGGAAGGCGGGATGGCGGCGGTGCAGATCGCGCCGGTCGCGATCCGGGCCAGTGTCGCGGCTGGGACGGTCTACCGCTACTTTCCCTCCAAGGCCGAGCTGATCTCCGAATTGATCGCCGAGGTTTCCCGCGACGAGCTCGCGGCGATCCGCCGGGCGGCCGACGCAGCACCCGGCCCGTCCTCGGCGCTGGCCGCCGCCGTCACCACCGTGGCCGTCCATACCCTGTCCCAGCGCAGGCTGGCCTGGGGCATCCTGGCCGAGCCGGTCGATGTCGATGTCAGCGCCTCCAGACTTGCCAGCCGGCGCGAGATTGCGGGCGAGATCGCCGCGCGGATTGATGCCGCCGTGCGCGCCGGTCACCTGCCGGCGCAGGACACCGCGCTCGCCGCGACCGCACTGCTCGGCGCGCTGCATGAGGCGCTGGTCGGACCGCTCGCGCCGGACAATCTCGACGATCCCGCCAAGATGCGCGATGCCGTGCAGACCGTGACGTTGCTCGCGCTGCGCGCCGTCGGCGTCATGGACGCCCGCGCCCGCGGCCTTGTGGTGCAGCAAACGCTGCTCCCGACGACGAAGGCGCTGGTGGGGGCGTAAAATCGAAGCGCGATCGAGGCGGAGGCCTCGTCGCGTTCAGGCCGTTGTATCAGCGTGCCTTTTCGGGAAAGCGTAGCGCGCACCCCCAAATCGCCCGGCTACTTTGCATGGGGTTGTTTTCGACATTTTGTCTGCCGTGCGCCGCCGGACTTACATATTCGCGTCGCCCTCGGGCCCGACCGAAGCGATGCGCACCATGTTGGTGGTGCCGGGGATGCCGAGCGGCACGCCGGCGACGATGATCACCCGCTGGCCGGCGCGGACGAAGCCGTCGCGGAACGCGATCTGGCCGGCGCGGCTCACCATGTCGTCCTGGTCGCGCGCATCTTCCGCCACCACGCAATGCACGCCCCAGACGACGGCGAGCCGGCGTCCGGCGGTGATGTTCGGCGTGATCGCCACGATCGGCGGCTTCGGCCGCTCGCGCGCGACGCGCACCGCGGTTGAGCCCGAGCTGGTCCAGCAGATCAGGGCCGGCAGGTCGAGCGTTTCGGCGATCTGCCGTGCGGCGTCTGCTATGGCATCGCCCGCCGTGGATTCAGGCGAAGGGCGCTCGGCCGTGACGACAGAGCGATAGCTCGGGTCGCGCTCGACCTCCTCGCCGATGCGGTTCATGGTCGAGACCGCTTCGACCGGGAATTTGCCGGCCGCCGATTCCGCCGACAGCATGATGGCATCGGCGCCTTCATAGACGGCCGTGGCGACGTCGGAGACCTCGGCGCGGGTCGGCACCGGCGCCTGGATCATCGATTCGAGCATCTGCGTTGCGATCACAACCGGCTTGCCGGCGCGGCGCGCCATCCGCGTCATCTGCTTCTGCAGGCTCGGCACGCGCTCCAGCGGCAGCTCGACGCCGAGGTCGCCGCGCGCCACCATCAGCGCGTCGGAGGCCTCGATAATGTCGGCGAGGCGGTCGATCGCCTGCGGCTTCTCGATCTTGGCCATCACCGCGGCGCGGCCGCGGATCATCTTTTTGGCCTCGATGACGTCGTCGGCGCGCTGCACGAAGGACAGTGCGATCCAGTCGACGCCCGTGGTCAGCGCCGCCTCGAGGTCGGCACGGTCCTTCGGCGTCATGGCCGAGACCGGCAGGTCGGTGTCGGGCAGGCTGACGCCCTTGCGGTCGGACATCCGGCCGCCGACCACGACGCGGGTCACCGCATGCTCTTTCGAGGTCTCTTCCGCGATCAGCCGCACCTTGCCGTCGTCGAGCAACAACGCATGGCCGGGCCGCAATGCTGCGAGGATCTCCGGATGCGGAAGATTGACGCGCGTGGCGTCGCCCGGTGTCTTGTCGGAATCGAGAGTAAAGGTCTGGCCGTTCTTGAGCTGGACCGCGCCTTCCGCGAAGGCGCCGAGCCTGAGCTTTGGCCCCTGGAGGTCGACCAAAATGCCGATCGGCCGGCCATAGCTGCTCTCGACGTTGCGAATCGTAGCCACCAGCTCCCGCATCTTGTCATGCGGGGTGTGGCTCATATTGATGCGGAACAGGTCGGCGCCGGCCTCGAACAGGCGGCGGATCGTGGCGAGGTCGGATGAGGCGGGTCCCAGGGTGGCAAGAATCTTGATACGGCGAAGACGCCTCATGGCTTATTTCCAGACGGGGGCGAGGGAGCTGGCGGGAGGCCAGGCGCGGCGGGGGGCGTACCACCGGGTGGACCATTGGGCAAACCCGGCACGCCGCCCGGGCCAACCGGGCCGGGCAGGCCAGGCACACGCTGCTGCGCCGGCTGTTCGTTGGCGTCGGTGAGTTGCACCGTCCAGGCCCGCTGCTCGCCGGTATCGACCTCGAAATAGCCGGTCCGGTCATAGCCGCGCGTCAGGCAGTCCTCGGTGCCGCGGATGGTGAACTCCTTGTCGCGCGAGCACATGAAGGCCTGCCCCGACCATTCGCCGCCGCGGTCATAGTCGATTGCGTAGATGTAGTAGTAGCGGGCGACCAGCGTTCCACGCAGCAGGGTCTCGCAGGCGCGGGACGAGATGTTCCACCAGCCCTCGGTGGTCCAGCCATCGGCGTCCTTGTAGCCGAGCGCAATGCCGACCCGGCTCGAAGTGTTGTTGCAGAGGCGGAAATCGGCGGAAGCCGGGCTGGCCCAGAGGCACAGCAGGCCGACCACCAGCACCGGGACCAACCGGGCGAGCAGGCGAAGGGGGGCGCGGGGAGATTCGGCGATCATTGTCGCGGAGGGTATACCAGATCATTGACGATTTGACTTAGGGGCGGGGACTGCCCTCAAAGCCGGCTGTGGGCCCATTTGCGCCGTGATATGGCAAAATCTGTGACAGGACCCCACCTGATCCCGTAAGGGTGACCGCTATCGGGGGCAGAGCCAGGAAATCCAGCTATGGCAATCGACGACAAAACCAGAACGGAGCTTGAGGCGGCCGCTTTCCGGCGCTTGGTCGAGCATTTGCGCAACCGGACGGACGTCCAGAACATCGATCTGATGAATCTGGCGGGCTTCTGCCGCAACTGCCTCTCAAACTGGCTCAAGGATGCCGCCGACGCGCAAGGCGTGGCCTTAAGCAAGGACGAGAGCCGGGAGGCCGTCTACGGCATGCCCTACGAGACCTGGAAATCGAAATACCAGGGGACAGCCACGCCCGAGCAGCTCGAGGCGATGAAGAAGGTCCACCCCGGGCACTGAGCAGACTGTCCGCCGACGAGGTATGCTGAGTCGCACCACACAACAGGTTTCTTTCGCCCGTTACAGGAAGGTGTGGGCGCGCTGTGGACGAGCGCGATGCTGCCTTGAACGTAGGGAGCGCCAACCCTAAGGGTCTAGCCACACGCGCGGTGAGGATGCCGGCGTCACCTCGTTTTGCCAGTTCCATTGGGAGTACCTAGATGGCCACCTCCGCCGCCGTCCGCGACGACGAGCCCGCGACGAAATTTGCCAAGGACCAGCTCAAATCCATCATCGAGCGCATCGAGCGGCTGGAGGAAGAGAAGAAGGCGATCTCCGACGACATCCGCGACGTCTATGCCGAGAGCAAGGGCAATGGCTACGACGTCAAGGCGCTGCGCACCATCGTGCGCCTGCGCAAGCAGGACCCGAATGAGCGCGCCGAGGCCGAGACGATCCTGGAAACCTACATGCAGGCGCTGGGCATGCTCTGAGGCGTCGAGGCCCGGCCTTGGCCGGGCTGTTCTGAGCGCTGCGAGGGCCGGGCCAAGCCTGCTCCCGAACGTGGCCAGTTTGGGCAAAACCCGTTCGTCTGCTAGAATGCTCGGTGAAGGGACCGAGCAATGGACGTGCCTGGACCAGAGCGCAGGCTCGCCGCGGTCCTCGCCGCTGACATGGTCGGCTTTAGTCGGCTCATGGAGGTCGATGAGGCAGGGACGCTCGCGCGCCTCAAAACTCACCGGATCGAACTCATCGACCCGGCGATTGCGAAGAATCACGGCCGTATCATCAAGACGACGGGCGACGGTCTGCTGGTGGAATTCCACAGCGTCGTCGATGCCGTGCTGTGCGCGGCCGAGGTTCAGCAGCGGATGGTCCGGCGCAACGCCGACGTCCCGCCGCCGCTAGGGATACAGTTCCGCATCGGCATCAACCTGGGAGATGTGATCGTCGACCAGAACGATATTTTCGGCGACGGTGTCAACGTGGCGTCACGGCTGGAGGCACTGGCCGAGCCGGGAGGCATCTGCATCTCGAGCGCGGTGCGCGAGCAACTCGGCCAGCGCCTCGATGGCTTCGAATTCGAGGATCTCGGCGATCAGAGCGTCAAGAACATCGCGCGTCCCATCCGCGTCTTCCGGATTCGGCTCGACCAGGGGTCGGCAGGCGCGCCAACCGGCGCGACGGGCACGGCGGCAGCGGGTTCGAAGAAACCATCCATCGCCGTACTGCCCTTCGCCAACATGAGCGGCGATCCCGAGCAGGAGTTCTTTGCCGACGGTTTGACCGAAGACATCATTACAGAACTCTCGCGCTTCCACGAGCTGCTGGTCATCTCCCGCAACTCGGCCTTCGTGTACAAGGGCAAGGCGGTGAAGGTGCAAGAGGTCGCCCGCGAATTCGGCGTCGACTACGTCATCGAGGGAAGCGTGCGAAAGGTCGGGGATCGCGTCCGCGTCACCGTGCAACTGATCGATGCGGAAACCGACCGGCACATTTGGGCCGAACGCTATGACGGCGAGCTGCGGGACATCTTCGCCATTCAGGACGAAATGACGCGTGCGATCGCTGCAACGCTCCCCGGCCGCGTCGAGGCCGCCACGCACGACCGAGCGAAGCGCAAGCCGACTGACAACATGGCGGCCTACGAATGCGTGCTGGCCGCAAAGCTGCTGCACCACCGCTCGAACCGGGAGGACAATTCGCAATCGTTGCGCCTGCTCGACCGGGCCATCGCGCTCGATCCTAACTACGCGCACGCACATGCGTGGAAGGCCTGCGTCCTGGGCCAGACCTGGGTCCACGGCTGGTGTGCGGATAGAGATGCGACCTTCCAGCAGGTGGCATCGGAACTGGAGATCGCGCTGGCGCTCGACGACAATGACAGCGACGTCCATCGGATTCTCGCCGCCCTGAATCTGAACCGCGACGACCATGAGAAGTCCACGTACCATCAGGAGCGGGCGCTCGCGCTCAACCCGAACTACGACCTCGTCGTGGTGCAACAGGGCGAATTGCTGACCTGGCTGGGCCGGCCCGAGGAGGGTATCGACTGGATCAAGAAGGCGATGCGGCTCAACCCGTATCATCCGGAACGTTTCTGGAGCCATCTCGGGCGCGCGTATTATTCTGCCGAGAAGTACGCCGAGGCGGCTCAAGCCCTTTCACGGATCACACGGCCCGATCACACCCATCATGCCTTCCTTGCAGCGATCTTCGCGCAAATGGGCAATGCGGTTGCGGCGGGGGCCCACACGGCGGAAGTCCTCAAGCGCGAACCGACATTTTCGGTGGCGACCCACCTCACGACCCAGCACTACAAGCGGGATGTTGACCGTCAACGCTACGAGGCTGGCCTGCTTAGGGCCGGCCTGCCGGCCTGATCCGAAACGCGACGCGACGCTTTGGAGGACAGATTGTGACCGCTCCACCACCGCCGCGTGGGTAGCTCGCGCGTTTGGCGGATGCTCTGATTAATTTAATCACTCCACAGCCCAACTGGGCGTTATTCGGAGACGGCAACGACAGTAAGTCCCTTCGCCTCGCCGCCGGGCGTCTGGAAATCAATCCGCTGTCCTGCAGACAGCCCAATAAGGGCCGCTCCGACGGGCGTGAGGATCGAGACGCGATTGCGTTCGATGTTCGCCTCGTGCGGATAGACCAGCACGATTGTTCGGGTCGCGCCAGATTCCTCGTCCCGGTAGGTCGCCTCGGAGCCCATCCTGATGACGCCATGCAAATCCGTCTCGGTCGATACCACGGTCGCACGGTCCATTTCCCGAGCGAGAAACTGAGCGACACGCGGAAAAAGCTCCATCGTTGAGTCCGCGAGCGAGCTGAGGCGCCGCAGATCGCCTTCACTGACCCTGATTGATGGAAGCGCAAGCTCTTCGTTGCCGGCGCCGTTCGTTTCAAGATTGCTCAATATACTTCCCCTGTCTCATTAAGCGGCCGTCGGCCCCGGATCGTCGCCGCGCGATGACGGTCGCGCGGTCGCCGCATGCCGAAACAAGGGCACTACATTCGGCCCCGACCGGCTCACGCTCTGCACAGTTGCGAGGTTGAGGCATCCTCCGACGGAGTAGGGCATCCGATCGCCCTCATGCAGCCCGAGAAGGGCCGCGCCTAGCGGCGACAGAACCGAGATGTGCGAGGGATCCGGCGAACATTCGTCGGGCCAAACCAATTGCACGGTTCGGGGTGGAACACCCCAGTTTGTCCAGTACGTGACCCATGATCCGAGGGTGACCAGGGATGCGACCTCGCTCGCTTCGTCGGGTATGATCTTGGCGCGGTTGATTTCGCCTGCGAGAAAGATCCCGGTCGCGTCCCCCTGTTGGGCCGCGACGCGTGCGAGCTTTTCCAGGCGGGGATAATCCGATGCGGTGAGTGCGATATTCGGAAGAGGCTGCACGGCAAACTCCTTCTGCTTCCACGAGCCGACCTTGGTCGGTAAGTCAAAAAGCTTGGAAAAGAGCCCGGACGGCGCGACAGCCGTCCGGCTAACCGCCTGCTCGAAGGCGACCGGCGTGCAGACCAAAGCGCGCAATGCGCGGATCGATGTCGACGAAATAGGCCATGACAAAATCAAGTATAGGTATTGGTCGCTCCAGACGCATTGCGGCGAAACCGCGCAGCTTGGAAAGCGTCGTCATGTTTGTTCGCTGCCGGAAGCGTACGAACGCCGTCAAAGCGCTCGTCGGCCGGTCTCGGATTGCGCTACAAATTACGCGTGTTGCACTTCGTTTGTGAACGGAGACCATCGTGACTGCGCCGCCGCTGCCGCGTGAGGTGAACCGTGCCTTCGGCGCCCTTCCGGTGCCGATCGGCAAGCGGCTGCTTCAGGTGCGCGACCTGATCTTCGCGACCGCTGCAGCGCATGAGGGGGTCGGCCGGGTCACCGAGACCCTGAAATGGGGCGAGCCTGCTTACCTGACCGATGAGACCGGCAGCGGCAGCACGATCCGGCTCGGCCGTGTGAAGGACTCCGAGCACGCCGCCATTCTGTTCAACTGCAAGACGACGCTGGTCGACACGTTCCGCGAGCGCTTTCCCGATCAGTTCGAATATCGGCAGACCAGAGCCTTGCTGCTGCCTGTGTCGGGCAAGCTGCCGAAGCAAGAGCTCACGGTCTGCCTGTCGTTGGCGTTGACGTATCATCTGGATCGACGGGCCAGGAAAACGCGATAAGGCGGACTTGTAGCCCGGATTGCGCTTCGAGACTGGGCAAGATTCTCTAATTTGGCGAAGGAAGGTAAGATTCGGCATGACGAATCGCACCTTCAAGACCGGCATCAGCCGGGATCAGCCGAGCTTTCTTCCGCCGCGGGTGGACGATTATGTG
>JAEWFG010000404.1 GCA_023388935.1 Pseudomonadota bacterium
GGCCGATCCTGTTCGTCGTCATCGTGTTCGGCGGCCTCGGCTCCTTGCCCGGCGCGTTCGTCGCCTCGCTCGTCATTGGGCTGGTGCAGACCTTTGCGGTGGCGCTGAATGGCTCGCTCGCCAGCGCCTTCGGCCCGCTCGACCCGTCGGCAGGTCCGTCCGTCCTCACCGACATCTGGAACGTCACGATCGCCCAGGTCGCACCGATCGTGCCTTATCTCCTGCTGGTGATCATCTTGATCGTACGCCCCATGGGCCTGATGGGGACGCGCGAGTCATGAATACGGCCGAAACTTCGACAACGAACGTGACAGGCAAGCCCGCTGGCGACGGCCTGCGCTTCTACGGCGTCTGGCTGATCGGCATCGTCGCGTTGATCGTGCTGCCGCTGATCTTCTCGTCGGGTGGGTCGCTGACCTCATTCAGCCTGATCGGGATCGCGATCGTGTTCGCGCTCTCCTACAACATCCTGCTCGGCCAGACCGGTCTGTTGTCGTTCGGGCACGCCGTTCATTACGGCCTCGGCGGCTTCGCCGCCTGCCACATGATGAATGCCGTGGCGTCGCACGCCTGGCCGATTCCGCTCCCGTTCATCCCGTTGTTCGGCGGGATTGGCGGCCTCGTCTTCGCGATGATCATCGGCTGGGTGATGACCAAGCGCGCCGGTACTGTGTTCGCGATGATCTCGCTCGGCATCGGTGAACTGGTGGCGTCCTCGTCGCTGATCCTGCGCTCGGTGTTCGGTGGAGAGGCCGGCATCACCACGGACCGCACTGCCTTGCCAAAGATGTTCGGCTGGACCTTCGGGCCGCAGCTTCAGGTCTATTACCTGATCGCGTTCTGGCTGGTGCTGTCGGCGATCGCGATGTATGCGCTGACCCGCACGCCATTGGGGCGGATCAGCAACGCGGTTCGCGACAATCCCGAACGCGTCCAGTTCATTGGCTACGATCCTCACGTCGTTCGCTACCTCGCGTTCTGCTTTGCAGGATTCTTTGCCGGCGTCGCCGGCGGGTTGGCCGCGATCAATTTCGAGATCGCAAACTCCGCCTATCTCGGCGCGATCCAGTCCGGCCTCGTGCTGTTCTCCACCTTCATCGGCGGCACCGCCTATTTCTTCGGGCCGATGCTCGGCGCGATCCTCGTGACTTATCTCCAGCTCGGGCTGACCAATGTCACCAGCGTCTGGCAGCTCTATTTTGGCATCATCTTCATCGGCATCGTGATGTTCGCGCCGGGCGGCATCGCGGGCCTCTTGATGATGCACCGGCCGCTGGTTCGTGCGGGAACACTGTGGACGGTGATTCCGTCTTATCTCGTCGCGATCGTGCCGACAGTGGCGCTCGCCTGCGGTGTCATCCTGACCATCGAGACGGTTGCGCGCTATTCCGGCGGCGATCCCATCAACCTGTTCGGTATTCCCTTCCAGGCGACGACGCCGTCGACATGGATCACTGCTGCGGTTCTCGTTGTCGGCGGCTTCTTCGTCGCGCGGCTGACCTGGCGGCGCATTGCGGATGCGTGGGACAGGGCCGCAACGGTCGCCCGTGACCGGGGGTATCTGGCATGACCGCAGCGATCGAGGTCCGCGCCGTCGAAAAGCGGTTTGGCAATGTCGGCATCATCCGCGATCTGAACCTCAGCGTCGCGAAAGGTGAGCGGCATGCCATCATCGGCCCGAACGGCGCTGGAAAATCCACGACGTTCAATCTGATTAGCGGCCACATCGCGCCGACCTCGGGCGAAGTGAGGCTGAACGGCGATGTGATCTCCGGCCTGCGGCCGTTCGAGATCAACCGGCGCGGGCTGTCGCGCTCGTTCCAGGTCACCAACGTGTTTGCCCGCATGTCGGTCTGGGAGAACGTGCGTTGCGCCGTGCTGTGGGCGACCGGCCACCGCTACGCCTTCTGGAAGAATGTCGACAGTCTGCCTGAAGTTCGCGAACGGACGGCCCAGATCCTGGACGACATCAATCTCATGCACCGGCGCGACGTGCCGGCGGGCCTGCTGACCTACGCCGAGCAGCGCGAGCTGGAAATCGGCATCACGATCGCGAGCGGCGCCACGGTCGTCATGCTCGATGAGCCGACCGCGGGCATGAGCCACGCCGAAACCGAACGCGCGGTGTCGCTGATCCGGCGATTGACGGAAGGAAAGACCCTGGTGATCGTCGAACACGACATGAGCGTCGTGTTCGGTCTTGCCGACCGCATCTCGGTGCTGGTCTACGGCCACATCATCGCATCGGGCACGCCGGAAGAAATCCGGCGCGATCCGAAGGTCAAGGAAGCCTATCTCGGCGAGGAGGCGCACTGATGCTCGAGGTCAGGGATCTCCACGCCTACTACGGCAAGAGCCACATTCTCCAGGGCGTCGACCTCGATGTCGCTGCCGGCGAAGTCGTGAGCCTGCTCGGCCGCAACGGTGTCGGCCGCTCGACCACGGTCAAGGCGATCATGGGCGAGGTCGCTCCGCAGGGCACGATCCGCTTCAAGGGCAAGGACATCGCTGGCCTGCCCAGCTACAAGATCGCGCGCCTCGGCCTCGGCTATGTGCCCGAACATCGTGACATCTTCCCGAGCCTGACGGTTCGGCAGAATCTCGTGCTCGGCATCAAGGATACGCGCCGTCCGGGGAAATGGCGGCTCCAGGACATGCTCGACATGTTCCCCAATCTCGCCGCGCGCGCCGACACGCCGGCTGGCGTGCTGTCCGGCGGCGAGAAGCAGATGCTGACGACGTGCCGGACGCTGATGGGTGACCCCGATCTCATCATGATCGACGAGCCGACCGAGGGGCTCGCGCCGCTGATCGTGCAGCAGGTCGGCGATCTCATCGCGCGCATCGCGCAAGCTGGCGTCGCAATTCTCCTCGTCGAGCAGAAGCTGTCGATCGCGATGCGGATCTCGAAGCGGGTCTACATCATGGGACACGGCCGCGTCGTGTTCGAAGGCACGCCGGACGAGCTCAAGGCTAATGCCGCCGTGCGGCAGGAGTGGCTCGAGGTTTGACACTCACATTCTCGTGTGACGAACGCGAAAAATAGAACGACTGCAAGATGCGCATACGCGTCTGAATTCTCCGCTACATCTCACGCTTCATAATCGGGGTATCGTCCCGGCCGCCGACATTGTGATCGATGCGGCTGACGATAACCAAGAAGAAAGTGGAGGGCGCCGACGCCGGCCTTAAGAGCCTGCGCGTCGCGCTTTGCCTGCGAAGGAGATGCCGAGCATGCCGGGAAATCAATTTGGACTGGTCCGTGGAGCTGTCGCTGTGCTCGCGGTTCTGGGCGCAGCTTCGGCCGCGATCGCTGGAACCTACGATACCGGCGCGACCGACACGACGATCAAGCTCGGGCAGACCATGCCCTATTCGGGGCCGGCCTCGGCCTACTCCGCGATTGGCCGCGCCGAAGCCGCCTATTTCAAGATGGTCAACGAGAAGGGTGGCATCAACGGCCGCAAGGTCGATCTCATCAGCATGGACGACGCCTATTCGCCGTCGAAGACGGTCGAGCAGATGCGGCGCCTCGCCGAGAGCGACGAAGTACTGGCGATGTTCTCGATGCTCGGCACCGCGCCGAATATCGCCGCGCAGAAATACCTGAATGCCAAGAAGATCCCGCAGCTCTTCCCGTCGAGCGGCGCAAGCCGCTGGAACGACCCGAAGCATTTCCCGTGGACCACAGGCTCGCAGCCGACCTACAAGACCGAAGGCCGCATCTATGCGAAATGGATTCTGGCGAACAAGCCGGACGCCAAGATCGCCGTGATCACGCCGAATGAAGATGCGGGCAAGGATTATCTCGCTGGCTTCAAGGAAGGGCTCGGCGAGCACGTCAACCAGATCGTGTCCGAGGCCGTCTACGAAACCTCCGATCCGACCGTCGACTCCCAGATCGTCAAGTTCAAGGCCGCCGGCGCCGACGTTCTGTTCAATGAGTGCACGCCGAAATTTGCGGCGCAGGCGATCAAGAAGGCTGCCGAGCTCGGCTGGAAGCCGCAGATCATTCTTCCGGCCGTCTCCAACTCCGTCGGCTCCGTCCTGACCCCGGCCGGGCTCGACAATTCCGTCGGCATTGTCACCGGCGCTTTCCAGAAGGATCCCGGCGATCCGCGCTGGGCTGATGATCCCGGCATGAAGGCGTGGCGTGAATGGATGAAGACCTACAATTCCGGCGCTGATCCCGCCGACGTCTTCAACGTCACCGGCTACACCATGGCGCAGATGATGGAGCTGGTGCTGCAGCGCGCCGGCAATGATCTGACGCGGGCGAACCTGATGAAGCAGACGCAGTCGTTCAAGGACGTCGAGCTGCCAATGCTGCTGCCGGGCATCAAGCTCAATACCTCGGCCGAGCAGGTGACGCCGATCCGTCAATTGCAGATGGCGCGCTTCAACGGAAAATCCTGGGAGCTGTTCGGCGACGTTATCGGCGAATAGTATCGACGCATCGTGACAGGCGGGCAGGGCCGCGGCCTTGCCCGCTTGTCTTGCCTACCTGTCCTCCCGCCCGTGATCGCTCCCTCCAGCCACAGTGAAGAGATGATGACACCGACCGGCCCCCTCAGCGGCATTCGCGTTCTCGATCTGACGAGCGTGCTGTTCGGACCCTACGCAGCGCAAATGCTAGGTGACTGGGGCGCCGATGTCATCAAGGTCGAGCCGCCCTCGGGTGATACCTGGCGCTACACCGGTGTGTTCCGAAACCGTGGCATGAGCGGCCAGTTCATGGCGGTCAACCGCAACAAGCGCAGCCTCGCGCTCGATCTGAAGCATCCGGACGGCAAGGCCGCGCTGGCGCGATTGATCCCGACGGTCGATGCGCTCGTCACCAATGTGCGGCCGGCGGCGATGGCCCGACTCGGCTTCGGTTACGACGCCTGTGCGAAGCTCAACCCGCGTTTGGTCTACGCCGCGGCGACCGGCTTCGGCCAGGACGGCCCGTGGGCGGCGCGGCCCGCGTTCGACGAGATCATCCAGGCCGCTTCAGGATTGGCGTCATCGATCGGATCGGACGAGGAGCCGGAATTCATCCCGAGCCTCGTCGGCGACAAGATTTGCGCTTTGGCGATGGTCGGCGCGGTGTCCGCAGCCTTGTTCCGGCGCGAGCGCACCGGGCAGGGCCAGATGGTCGAAGTGCCGATGCTGGAAACGATCGCCGGCTTCAACAGCATCGAGATGCTGGGCGGGCACGCGTTCGATCCGCCGATCGGTCCGACCGGCTACAAGCGGATGAAAGAGCGGCGCCCCGTGCGCACCAAGGACGGCTGGCTGACGATGCTGCCCTATTCCGGCGATAATTGGTGCGCCTTCTTCGAGGCGGTTGGTCGCCCTGAGTTGATCGAGCAGCTTGGCGTTCGCGATCCCGTGCTACGTTCCCAAAACATTGACATGATCTACGACCGCATGAGCGAGATCGGGCCGACCCGCACCACGGCGGAGTGGGAGGAGTTGCTGCTGCGGCTCGACGTGCCGCACACCGCCTTCGCGCGGCTCACCGAGATCGGCGAGCAGCCGCATCTTGCCGCCGTCGGGTTGTTTGCGGATATCGATCATCCCTCGGAAGGGCATATTCGGCAGGCCCGACCCGCGACGAAATTCTCCGAAAGCCCGGCCGGCATCCACCGCATGCCGCCGCGCCTCGGCGAGCATTCGCGCGAGGTGCTGCGCGAGGCCGGCCTGAGCGAGGCGGAGATCCAGACGGCTGTCGACAGCAAGGCGGTTGGCCTCGCGCCGTAGCGTTCAACCGTCCGGCCCCGGTCAGCCCTTCGGGAACCTTCATTAGCCGTGCTGGTGGCTCCGATATGCCGCCTCATTTCCCCGTTATGTGCGGCATGGCGGACGCATGACGCCTCTGTGATTTCGGTCACATCTCACGGAGCTGGCCGGGTCTAGCATGCGATCCGTTCCAACAAAGTTGGGATCCGATCATGACCACGACCGACCTTGCCTTCATTCTGCGCAAGCTGGGTCTTGCCGCAGCTCTCATTGGCGCCCTCCTCAGCCTCGCGGTGTTCCTGGTCCTCCTCGTGATGCAACATGAAACGATTGGGCAGGCCGCATCGCGCGCCCTGCCGCTTGCTGCATTTTCGCTGTTCGGTGCATTCGGTGCTGCGATGACGTGGCTGATCGAGCGCCAGATCCGCTAGCGCGGAAAAGGCGGACACAACCTCAGCCGGCATTCGCCTCAGGCCGTCCTTCCGCCTCCCCGGACGGTCGTATATGAGAGATTTGCCGCCAGAGCGTGGCAAATCTTCCCGGGTGCGGAACGGTTGGTGGATCTGATTTCTTAATCCAAAGATCGCAATCTGACATGCGATCGACACAATGCGCGGACTGGTATTGGACCGGGGAGTGGCATGAAACACCGATTGACGACGGCGCAATCCACCAGGGCGATGCGGCGTTGGAGGCGTCCCGGACTTGTCGCGCTCGCGGTGGTGGCCGCCCTGACGGGGCTGACCGCACGCGCCGAGGCGGCCAAGCAGGCGCGCCAGCCGGTCGAGGCGGTGGCGCCGCGCGAGGCCGGTGAGCCGATCATGGCAATCGTGTCGATCAAGAGCCAGCGGGTCACCTTCTACGACGCCGACGGCTGGATTCTCCGCGCACCGGTGTCGACCGGCACCACGGGGCGCGAGACGCCGGCCGGCGTCTTCGCCATCATCGAGAAGGACAAGGACCACCACTCGACTATGTATGACGATGCCTGGATGCCGAATATGCTGCGCATCACCTGGAACGGCATCGCGCTGCATGGTGGGCCGCTGCCCGGCTATGCCGCCTCACACGGCTGCGTGCGGATGCCCTTCGGCTTTGCGGAGGATCTGTTCGACAAGCCGCAGATCGGAATGCGCGTGATCATCTCGCCGAACGACGCGGCCCCGGTCGACTTCTCCCACCCCTCTCTGTTCGTGCCGAAGCGCGAAGCCATTGCGGCGGCGCCGGCCCGTGCCGACAAGCTTTCCGCCGAGGCTGAGGACGCGACCCAAGCCGCCGACGAAGCCAAGAAGGCCGCCGCGGTGGCCGCGAAGGACGCCGCCTCGCTCCCGGCGTCGCTGCGCAAGCTGGAACAGCAGAAGGTCCGTGCCGACGCCGAACTCGCTTTTGCCGACAAGACGCTCGCGGCCGCAAAGACCGATCAAGCCCGCGCCAAGGCGGACGAGCTGAAGCAGAAGGCCGCGACCAAGGCGGCCGACGCAGCGACGCAGCTCGATGCCGCCAAGGCCGCCGCACAACCGAAGCGCGATGCGGCCGCTACCACGAAGGAGGCCGCGAAGGCCGCTGCGGCCAAGAAGGCAGATGCCGTGAAGGCCGCGACCGACGCAAAACTCGCGCTCGAGCCGGTCTCGGTTTACATCAGCCGCGCGACGCAGAAGCTTTACGTGCGGCGGAACACGCACAAGCCGGCGCCGGACGGTGGTGGCGAGGTGTTCGATACCAGCATCGAGGTTCCCGTTACGATCCGTAATCCCGATCAGCCGCTCGGCACGCACATCTTCACGGCGATGGCGAAGAACGACGCGGGCCTGCGCTGGAGCGTGGTCACGATCGACGATGGCGACAACGCCAGGGACGCGCTCGACCGCATCACCATCCCGCAGGATGTGCTCGACCGCATCGCGCCGACCGCGTTGCCGCGCTCCTCGATCATCATCTCGGACGAGCCGCTGAGCAGCGAAACCAACTACCGCACCGAGTTCGTCGCGGTGCTGAGCAACCATCCCCAGGGCGGCTTCATCACCCGCAAGCCGACCGCGCCGTCGATGGCCATCGCAAGCGATGACAGCTGGGACAATGGCGGCAATGGTTTCAGCTACTTCTTCCAGCAGCCCAACCCGCAGCCGGTCAATCCGCGCCGGCGCGGCCAGTATCAGTATTATCAGCCGATGCAGCCAATGCAGCCGATGCAGCGGAGCTGGTGGTAGGACACAGGGTGGGAGCTGAAGTCTCCTGTGACTACGGACGCGCCGTAATCACCAGTGCTTGGATCCTGCCTTCGACCGGTCCGAATCCATGGCGGGTTCGGATCGCCTCGGCAACGGCATCCGTCGCAGCCTGAAGCTTGCCCGCATCTCTTGCCTCGATCTCGCTGCGCAGCGGCGTCCCCTGGCAGTACGCAATCGCCACGTATTCCGCCGTCGGCGCGCGGCTCATCGCGGATCGCGTTTCGATTGATATCCGGGTGAAGCCCGCGCGTTCGAGATCCGTCCTGATGACGGCCTTGTCATGATAGCCGTGCGGCGTCCGCGCCATGAAAAGGGGTGGATCGTCAGGAAACATCCTGCCGAGCTCGGCCGTCGCGTCATCCGCGAACACATTGTCCTCGATGCGGTCCCAGACGCTGAAGAGGAATGTGCCATTCGGCTTCAAAACCCGCTTTGCCTCGGCGTAGGCTTTGGTTCGATCCGGAAAGAACATCGCGCCGAACTGGCAGCAGACGACGTCGAACGCGGCGTCGTCGAAGGGCAACGCCGACGCATCCGCCTGACGCCAGGAAATGCGATCGTCCTCCCCCTGACGCTGCGCCGCGACAGCAAGCATCGGCTCGTTCAGGTCGGTTGCGATGTATCGGATATTGCGCGGCAACGCGGCCGCAACGGCGCGCGTCACTGCGCCAGTGCCCGCCGCCGCTTCGAGCAGGGCCGACGGGGAGAGGGCAGCAACGCGCCTGGCGATGTCGTCGGCATAGACGGAGAAGATCAGCGGAACGAGATATTCGTCGTAGAGTTTCGGGATCGAGCCGGCGAAAACCTTGTCAGTATCGGGCATGCTTGCCTCGTTGAAGGTCAGGCGTGAGATTCATGGTACCATAGACCACTCTCTTACCGCGCCAGCTGATCCACCTTTCGATAACCCATTCCGGCTGCCCCGAAATTCAGATTGCGCGGGATAGCCATTCCGCTTAATAGAATTGGACAAATGACCAAAGAACATGGTCGGGCACCGAAAGGTGCGGCCGTGGAGGAACAGTCGCCGCCGCGCGATTCAAGGCGCGAGGCAGCCGAGGATGGATGCGTAGCATGCCGCAGGCGGATGATTTTGGTTTGGCCGGTGTGATCGGCATGCCGGTCGCGCATTCGCGTTCGCCCGTCATTCATAATTTTTGGCTGAAGGCGCATGGCATCCGCGGCGCCTATGTGCCGCTCGCGGTCAAGCCGGAGCGGCTCGAGGATGCGCTCGACGGGCTCGTCGCGCTCGGATTCGGCGGCTGCAACGTCACCATGCCGCACAAGCAGAAGGTGATGGCGATGCTCCACCGCGTCAACGAGACAGCGAAGCGCATCGGTGCCGTCAACACCATCGTCGTCGAGGAGAACGGCACGCTCTCCGGCTTCAACAATGACGGCAACGGTTTTGTGCAAAGCCTGCGCAATGCCAGGGCCGACTGGCGCGGCGACGCCGGGCCGATCCTGCTGCTGGGTGCGGGCGGCGCCTCGCGTGCAGTGGTCGTGGCGCTGCTCGAGAACGGCGCGCGCGAGATCCGTATCGCCAACCGCACGGCCGAGAAGGCGCAGGCGATCGCGAAGGAATTCGGTTCCGCGGTCAGCACCGTCGCGTGGGACGATCGCGGCGCGGCGCTCGGCGACGTCGCGCTCCTGGTCAACTGCACCGATCGCGGCATGGTCGGCAAGGGCGCGCTCGAGATCGACCTGTCGCGGCTGAAGCCCGCGACGCTCACCGCCGATCTCATCTACACCCCGCTCGAGACGCCGTTCCTGGCCGAGGCCCGTGCGCGCGGCTGCGTGACGGTGAACGGGCTCGGCCTCCTGCTCAACCAGGCCCGGCTCGCCTTCAAGGCCTGGTTCGGCGTCATGCCCGACGTGACGCCCGAGCTGATCAAGGCCATCGAGGCGACATTCTGATACGGACGCCGGGGAGTTTGGGCCATGACACTTCCGGCGTCCCCCAGGATCGACTGTCACATCCATGCGATCGATCCCATCCGCTTTCCCTACTCCGGCGATACGCCATACCGGCCGAGCGGGCAGGAGATCGCGCCCGCGGCGCAGCTCATCCGCGTGTTCGACGCCTTCGACGTCAGGCATGCGCTCGTCGTCGCGACCAACACGGGTTACGGCAGCGACAGCCGCATCCTGCTCGACACGTTGAAGCAGGGCGGCGGCCGCTTCAGGGGCGTCGCCGTTGTCGAGAACGACGTCGACATAAGCGAGCTTGAACAATTGAAGGCCGCCGGCGTGATCGGCGTTGCGTTCAATGTACCGTTCCACGGCGCCGACTATTATCGCCACGCGGCACCGCTGCTGGAAAAGCTGACGAGCCTCGGCCTGTTCCTCCAGATCCAGGTCGAGCAGGATCAGTTGCTCGACCTGCTGCCGCTGATCGAAAAATCGCCGGTGCGCCTGGTGTTCGACCATTGCGGGCGGCCGTCGGTCGCGCAGGGACTGAAAGGGAAAGCCTTCCAGGCGCTGCTGGCGCTCGGCCGCGAGCGTGACGCGCATGTAAAACTATCCGGCTACTACAAGTTCTCGCAACAGCCGCATCCCTATGAGGACGCCTGGCCGTTCATCGCCGCGCTCGTCGAAGCCTTCACGCTCGATCGCTGCGTCTGGGGGTCGGACTATCCGTTTCTGGGCGCGTCCGAAAGGCTGGACTACGGGCCGCTGCTCGCGGTGCTGACGAAACTGTTTCCGGATCCCGATGATCAGCACCGCCTGCTCTGGCGAACGCCGGCTCGGTTGCTTGGCTTCGACAGCGAGGCGTAACGATCAAGATAACAAGAGACCAGAAAGGGAGGGAGAACATCATGAGGCATCTTGCAGGGACGCTCGGCATCGCCTTCGCGGCATCGCTCTGGACGGGCGCAGCCAGCGCGCAGTCCACGGTCTACATCCCCGATGTCGTCGAGCTGTCCGGCCCCGGCGCGGTGTCGGGCACCAATTGGCGCGACGGCGTCGCGCTCGCTGTCGACGAGATCAACAATGCCGGCGGCATTCTGGGGCGCAAGATCCAGACCGAGCATCTGGACACCCAGAGCAATCCCGGCGTCTCGCGCGCGCAGGTGCAGAAGGTCTTGGACAAGGATCCCTACGTCGTGCTCGGGCCGATCTATTCCGGCTCGGTCAAGGTCAACATGGCGCTGACACAAGCGGCCGAGATCCCGCAGATCGTCGGTGCCGAGGCCGCCGACATCACCATGCAGGGCAATCCCTGGGTGTTCCGCACCGCCTTCGGCCAGCAGTTCTCGATGCCGAAGATCGCCAACTATCTGCACGACAAGCTCAAGGTGAAGACGGTTGCGCTGGTCTGGGTCAACAATGATTTCGGCAAGGGCGGCCACGACAACTTCGTGAAGGAGATGAAGGCGCGCAACATCGAAATCGCGGCCGATATCTCCACCGAACAGGGCCAGGTCGATTTCGGCTCCGACGTCATCAAGCTGAAGAGCGCCAAGGCCGACGCCGTCTTCGTCTATACCAACGAGGAGGAGAGCGCCCGCTTCCTGATCGAGGCGAAGCGGCAGGGCCTGTCGACACCGCTGTTCGGCGAAACCACGCTGCTCAGCCAGAAAGTGGTCGAGCTCGCCGGCCCCGCCGCCAATGGCGTCCGCGGCCATGTCGGCCTCAGCGCCGATGCGCCGGTACCAGCGATCCGGGAGTTCGCGAAGAAGTTCAGCGCGCGCTACAAGTACTGGCCCGATCACAACGGCATCAAGGGCTATACCGCCGTCTATCTCGTCAAATACGTCACCGAAAAAATCGGCAAGTTCGACGGCAAGGCCTTTGGCGCTGCCATGAAGGGCCTGACGCTGACGCCCGACAAGGCGCCGGGCATGCTGATGGAAGCTAGCTGGGATCAGAACGGCGATATTGATCGCGACAGCTTCCTCGCCGAGATCGTCGACGGCAAGCAGAAGATCGTCGAGACACTGCCGAAGCTGAAGGGCGGCAAGGGCGAGTGAGGGGGCTACGAGAATCTCAGCTGCGCGAGCGCCGATGCGCCTCCTTGCCGCGGCGGCCTCGTCGCGCGATAATGGAGCCATATTGAAGCTTTAAGTTGAGGCTGCGCCGTTGCTCGGCGGTTCATTTCGTCAGAACCATTTGTTTTCCGGAGCCGTCATGCGCGTGATTTGGGTCGACGGAGAGTCGCGCAACGTAGATGTCGAAGACGACATGCCCCTGTTGTGGGTGCTGCGCGACGAACTGGGTCGCACCGGTCCGAAATACGGCTGCGGGATCGCGATGTGCGGTGCCTGCACGGTGCATGTCGACGGCCGGCCGGTGCGGTCGTGCTCGCTCAGGATTGGCGACCTCGAGCCCGATGCCAAAGTCATCACGATCATGGGGCTGGGAACGCCGCAAGCGATGCATGCGGTGCAGGAGGCGTGGGTCCAGCATCAGGTGGCGCAATGCGGCTATTGCCAGCCGGGGCAGATCATGGCCGCCGCGGCGTTGCTGGATGTCAGGGTCAAAGGCAAGCCGCCTTTGTCCGACAAGGAGCTCGACGATCAGATCGATCACGTGATGTCGGCAAATCTCTGCCGCTGCGGCACCTACACCCGCATTCGCGCCGCCATCAGGACCGCAGCCCGGAAGCTGCAAGGAGAGCAGCTGTGAGCCGCCTCGGCACGTTCTCGCGGCGTGCCGCGCTCGTCGGTGCGGGCGCGGTGGCCGGCGGTTTCGTGGTCGGGTTTTACTTTTCCGAGCGGTTTCGCGTGAACGCGCGGCTGAAGGACGGCCTGGACACGGGGCAGCACATGCTGACGCCCTATGTGCGGATCGGTCAGGACGGCGTCACGATCATCACGCCGCGAGCAGATGTCGGCCAGGGCGCCTATTCCGTACTAGCGGCGCTGGTCGCCGAAGAGCTGGATATCGCGTGGAGCGACGTCAAGGTCGATCCGGGGGCGCCGAGCTCGGTCTATTACAACGGCAGGGTAGTCAGGGAGGGGCTTCCGATCGCGGCAACCAATGCGTGTCTTGATCCGGTGGCGGAGGCGATCAGTCAGGCCGGCGGCAAGTTCCTCAGTCTTCAACTGACCGGCGGTTCGTCGACCGTGGCCGATGCCTATGAGCGGCTGCGCATCGCCGGCGCGACCGCGCGCGAGTTGCTGCTCCGCGCGGCGGAGAAGCAGACCGGTGCTTCCAGGGCCGATCTCAAGACGCGCGATGGCGCGGTGATCGCGTCGAATGGTCGTGCTTTCAGCTATACGTCTCTTGCCGATATCGCGGCGACGCTGAAGGTGCCGAACAACGTCAAGCCCAAGGATCGCAAGGATTGGCGCTACCTCGGCAAGCCGATGCAGCGGATCGATATGGTCGCCAAGTGCACGGGCACGGCCACCTTCGGCATCGACATCCGACTGCCCGGCATGGTCTACGCCACGGTTTGCGCCAACCCGCATCTCGGCGGTGCCCTGCGGGGCTATGACGATTCCAGGGCCGCGAAGGCGAGGGGCGTCCTCAAGATCGTGCCGGTCAAGGGCGGCGTCGGTGTCATCGCCGACAACACCTGGCGCGCATTCCAGGCTGCGAGGCTCATCACGTTCGATTGGGGCGAGGCACCCTACCCGGCGAGCACCGCGGCGATGTTCGAGGAGGTGAAGTCCTCCTTCATCCCGAAGCGCCGCGACAGTCACTTCAAGAACGACGGCGACGTCGATGCCGCGCTCGCGGGTGCGAAGGTGATCGAAGCCGAATACTGCGTGCCCTACCTCGCCCACGCGCCGCTCGAGCCGATGAACGTGGTGGTCCAGCTCAAGGACGGTCGCCTGGACATCTGGACGGGGACGCAGATTCCCGTGTTCCTGGTGAAGGCGGCACGGGAGATGACCGGGCTTGCCACCGAGGACATCCATGTTCACGCCCAGCTCAGCGGCGGCAGTTTTGGCCGGCGGCTGGAAGACGACTATGTGCGCCAGGGCATCGAGCTCGCGATGGCGTATCAGGGCCGGCCGATCAAGATGACGTGGACGCGCGAAGAGGACATGACGCACGATTTCCCGCGTCCGCTCGCCGTCGCCCGCATGCGCGGAGCGGTGAAGGACGGCCAGGTCGATGCCTACGACCTCCGCATTGCCGCGCCGTCGGTGAACGCGTCGCAATTCGGCCGGCTGAACCTGAACCTACCGGGACCCGACATGGCGATCGTCGCCGGCGCCTGGGATCAGCCGTTCGAGATTCCGAACTACCGCGTGACCGGCTATCGCGTGCCCGAGCTGGTGCCGGTCAGTTCCTGGCGTTCGGTCGGCGCGTCCGGCAACGCCTTCATGCACGAGTGCTTTCTCGATGAGCTGATCCACGCCGCCGGCGCCGACCCGCTCCATGAGCGGCTCCGTCTGTGCTCGTCGCACAAACCGTCCTGGAACGTGCTCGATGAAGTCCGCAGGATGTCGGGCTGGGACAACGAGCCGGAGCCTGATCATGCGCGGGGCCTCGCCTTCACGCTGTCGTTCGGCGTCCCCGTCGCCGAAGTGGTCGAGGTCGAGAAGATTGGTGATGCGATCAAGATCAAGCGTGTCTTCGTCGCGGCCGAGGTCGGCGTGGTGCTTGATCCCGACAACCTGAAGAATCAGGTCGAAGGCGGCGTGGTCTGGGCGCTCGGGCACGCGATGAACGCCGAGCTCACCTATGCGAACGGCCGGGCGGTTCAGAGCAACTATCATCAATATGAGGGCATGCGCCTCTACCAGGCTCCGGAGATCAAGGTCACGGCGTTGGAGACCACCGGGGAGAAGGGCATCCGGGGCATCGGCGAACCGGCTGTTCCTCCGGCCGCGCCCGCGCTCGCGAATGCCATCTTCGCCTTGACCAAAATACGTGCGCGCCGACTGCCGCTGGTCAAGAACGAGGGCATCAAGTTCGTCTGAGGGAGGGAGGCATGGACGGTCGAGCCGGAACGAAGGCCGCCCTACTCGGCGGAACAGCTCGGCAAGCTCGTCGAGGACTGGGGCGGGGCAGGTGCTCCCTGTCCGGCGAGGTAGGGATATGCGTCCATAGAGGACAAGTCGGGGATCGATCTGCCGCGCAAAGCCCGATGCGCACAATCAGTGCAATTGGCCAGGTTGACGCCGCGGCGCCGGAGCACGATATCCCTGGAGCTGCAGCCCGCCGCCCAGGGACTGGATATGAACGCGCCGCCAATCAACGACACCCCCGCCACGCATGCCGACATCGTCGTCGACTGGCTGACCAACGGCACGCGCGATGAGCGCTTCATCGACAATATCTTCGCGGAAATGTGCATCCGTCTTCAGCAGGCGGGCATTCCCCTCAAGCGGGCGACACTTCACGTCCTGATCCACCATCCGCAATGGCTGGGCGCCCGGTTCATGTGGTCCGACGGCATGCGCGAGGCGGTGCTCGCGCGAGTAGACTATGACGTCCGCGAGCGGTCCGAATTCATCGGCAGTCCTGCCAACGAAATGCAGAACGGTGCAACCGAGGTGCGGGAGAATCTCGAACGGGACCCATCGCTCGGCCGAAAGCACGCTCTCTATGACGAGATGCGGGAGAAAGGTCTGACCGACTATGTGGCATGGCCGCTCTACCACACCCTGGGCAAACGCCATCTCGTCACCTTCGCGACCGACCGCCCCGGCGGTTTCGACGATGCGAATATCGCTGCCCTCAGGAAGCTATTGCCGATGCTGGCGCTCGTCAGCGAAATCCGTATCAAGAACCGGCTGGCGCGAACGCTGCTCGAGACCTATGTCGGCGCCCATGCCGGCGAGCTCATCCTGGCCGGCGCCACGCGGCGCGGCACCGGCACGACCGTGCGTGCCGCGATCATGATCTGCGACCTGCGCGATTTCACCAAGATCTCCGACAACTGGCCGCGTGACGACGTCATCGATCTCCTCAACGACTATTTCGACGCGATGTCGGAGCCGATCGCACGGCACGGCGGCGAAATCCTGAAATTCATCGGCGATGGCCTGCTCGCCATCTTTCCGCTCAGCCAGCCCAACGCTTGCGCAAACCTGCTGCATGCCGTGACCGAAGCCCGTGAGGCCATGGTCGCCCTGAACGAAAGAAACAGTGCGACCGGCCGCGCGCCGCTGAACTACGGCATCGGCGTCCATGTCGGTGACGTCATGTACGGCAATATCGGATCGCGCAGCCGGCTCGACTTCACCGTCATCGGTCCCGCCGTCAACATGGCCTCCCGCCTCGAAGCGCTCACCAAGAAGTTGGGACGAACGGTGCTGCTGTCCCACGCCTTCGCCGAGCTGGTGCAGCGGGAGTTCGAGCTGGAGCATGTCGGCAAGCACGAGGTGCGGGGATTCAGCGATCCGATCGAGCTGTTTGCCTATCAGCCGGGCTCCAGGACATGAAGGCCAAGCTTCTGAAGCCACGAGCGATGTTCTTTTCTCGACTGAGGCTTGTGCGCTAATGCTCTCGTGCAACTGGATCGCGAATTGACGCGAGAGCCATTGCCAAATCTTCGATCGGGAGCCCTGTTGCCAATGCGGGAATGTGCAACTACGCTTGACCTGAGGTCCGTCCAAACGTTCCTTCGATTGGCCGAACGTTCATGCCCAAATTCCTTCGCATCGGTGTCCATCAGTCGAATGTATCGGGATACACGTCAAAGGCGTGGTGCGTCAGGCGCGTTGGCTCGGCGGTATTCCTGAAATGGGGCGCCGTGGAGGTTCATGGCGCCGGCGACGGTCGAAAGGTTTACTGGGCGCTTCCGCCGCGTGAGAAGACAGTTCGTTGCGGCACGGCGCAGCGTGCCCAGGACTATGCAAAAGCCGCGATCGCGCGGCGCCGCAACCATCGCTATGAACCGCTGGTCGGAGCTATCGCGCTCCGGCGCCGATCTGTCGAGCGCGGCACTGAGCTCAAACAGGCACTCGCCACGATCCTGATCGTCGATATCGTCGGCTCCACCGCAAAAGCCGCAAAGCTCGGCGATGCGCGTTGGACAAAGGTCATGGGGCACTATTACGCGGCGGTGCGCAAAGAGCTGAAGATGTCGCGCGGAAAGGAAGTCGTGACGACGGGCGACGGATTGCTGGCAACGTTCAAGGCGCCGGCCGCCGGTATCAGTTGCGCGACCGCGATCCGAAAGGCCATGCGCACGCTGGGGCTCGAGATCAGGGTCGGGTTGCATGCCGGCGAGTACACGCTGAGCGGTGGCGAAATGGTCGGTCTCGCCTTTCACATCGGCACGCGCGTCGCTGCGAAAGCGCGTGCGGGGGAAGTCCTGGTCTCGAGCGCGGTCAAGGACCTGATGTCGCCGTCCCAAATCCGCTTCAGGGATCACGGCGTTCACCAACTCAAAGGCGTGCCGGAGCGATGGCGCCTGTATCGGGTCGAAGATTGAGGTGTCCCGCTATGCCTTCTCGAGCAGCTCCGCATGTTCGGGTTCTAACCGCGGCGGCGACGCGGCAACGCACCGAAGCGCAGCGTCGAGCCGCTCAGAAATTCAGTGTATCGTGTGGCGCACCTCACAAAGCCGACCTTCGCTCGGGATTAAAATTAGCGTTGCTTGATTTCACAAGCAGCCTCGTAACGACAAAGTCGAAGGAGCTTTGCGATGAAACGTCTAGCTTTTCTCGGCCTTCTCATTCCTACGCTGATTGCGCCGATGCAGGCTCAGGCCCAAACGGGGTGCGTCAGGTTCCCGCAGCCTCCCAGCCCGGAAGCTGAACTGCGATATTTACTCTCTCATCCGGGTGCCCGTGTTTGTCCGGGACCGACCAATCCGGCAGGACAGCGGGCAGTCTTGGAGCAGATATCGAGGGACCGCGTAAACAATACCGCGCGATAATGAGTTGAGATCTCTCGAACGGCGCGGACGTCGTCGTGCGCCTGCAATCCTTGCCGGTGCGCTTAACTGGCGCATCTGCGCCAGTTAAGTTGCGCAGCGCATCGCGCGCGGCCTTCCACCATGCAACAGTTTCGGGCTTGATCGCCAGCCGTCGAGTTTCGGGCAGCCCGTCGCTATCCACGTAACCCATCGAACTCCGATAGCGCAGGCGACGGCTTGCAAGCTGCAACCCGCGTGCCGCCGGGACTCGATGCACCTATGCCGCAAACTTCGTCCCATCCCAGGTATAACCCGACGCCGCTGCAAACGCGCTCGCCGCGATCGCGCTCGGCGTGTAGAGCAGTGCCAGTTCGTCGCCAAGCTTCGTCGTTCCCGCGACCAAGCCCGTGGTATTGGCGAGGCGAGTCCAGGTGATGTCCGTCGGGGAAGTTGGCGTCGACAACGGTGAACCCGGATAGAACCCTGCACCAGCCAGGAGCGGTGCCAGTTTGACCAGGCTCGCGTTGTTCAGGGGGACCTTGTTGACCGCGGTTCCGGCGATCTGCAGGGCTTCATAGTTGTCGGGCGGTACTGCACCGGCCGGCTGGGCGTTGGCCCAGAGATCGAAATCGCCGACGGACCCCGCCTTTCGGGCGATGACGAGCGGATCAGTGCCGGGTGCCTGGAGGGCGGCCGAGGGCGCCAGCGTCAGGACACGGCCCAGGTAGAGCAGAGGGTCAGCCGGCAAGGTCGAGCTCGGTCCGCCGGCCGGCAGCATGAGCGACGTCGGCCCAGCGAACGGCATCGTCGCGTTCGAGGCGTGCAGTTGCTTCAGCGTATCCTGCAGCGCTGCGATGAAGTCGCTACGCACGACCACGGCAAGCGGCAGGCTGGCCTGAGCGGTGCCGGTGGGTCGGTCGTTCGTCATACTCACCATCGACAGCGGCTGCGGTTCTAGCGATGTGAGCGACGGGATTGGCCCCGCCACGCCTAGAATCCCGGCCAGGGTCTGTTCGCGCATGGTCGATTCGCCGAGCGTCTCGAGCAGATTGAAGTAGCCACCGATCTCCGTGATGTTGCGCGGTGCCGGCACGCGTGAGCCGACCACATCTCCCGACAGCGCCAACCGGCGCAGCAGGATCGACTGCGCCGCCGCGGCGTCCGGCGAGTTGTTCGCCTGGATCATCGCAATGAGCGCGCCAACGATCTGGGAGGTGATAGCCGGATCCAGCGTTGAGGTCGTCGTGCCGGGTACGGTGCCGACGTAACCGAACTGGGCGGCCGGGGCGACGGTCGAGATGCCGCCTGGAGTCACAACCGTGACATTCACGTTGCCGGTACCGGCTGGGCTCACGGCCACGAGGCTCGTGTCGCTCAGGACCGAGATCGAGCTTGCCTGCGTCGAGCCGAACCCGACCAGCAACGCGCCGGTAAAGCCGGTGCCGGTCATTGCGACCAGCGTTCCACCCGCGGCCGGGCCGGCCACCGGCGAAATGGATGTGACAGTCGGAGTGGCCACTTTCGGTCTCCTTCTATGCGAATGCCGCGATGATCAGCGGCAGCACCGCCGAAATGATCTGCCCAGCGTTCGAGCCGCCGCTGCCGTCCGAGCCGCCGGAGTTGTCGCCGCTGTTACCCGAAGATCCATCCTTACTCCCGCCCTTGCTGCTGCCACCGCCACCACTTCCGCTGGGTGCGGCGAGGATCTGGCCGAGCGTGGATAGAGCCTGCTGCGTGATCTGCGTGTTCGACTTCACCATATCGGCGCGCGCCGATTCAGCGGTGTTCTGCGTGTTCTGGAGTAGCGCGGCAAGTTTATCGGCGCCGCTCAGAGAAGGATCCAGACCCTTGACGGCAGCCATCGCGGAGATGAGCGCCGAGGCCAGCGTGCTGTTACGCGATTGCGTCGCCGGCGGAGCCACGTTGTTGTTGATCAGACTGGGCAGCATTCCCGCCAGCTGGCTGCCTACCTGGGCCGATGCAAGCGTCGGCAGCTGGCTGCCAGGCACGGTGACCGGGGCGATCGCGGGCGCCGATTCGGTCGGCGAGTCCTGCCAGTTCCAGAACCGGGTGAGATCGATTTTCTCGCCGGACGAGCAATGGCCCAACATCGCCTCACCGAGCACACCCCGTGTCGGGAGCGAGGCGTGGCTCGTCTGGTTCGGCGCGCTCTGGCGGTGGAAATGAAGCAGGGCATCCTCGAGCTCGCCGGTCGTCATCCCGAAATCTTTCGTGTCGCCGAGCGATTTGGGAATCGAGAACGGGACAATCATCGAGCTGCCGTGGAAGCCCAGGACCTCGTTGCCGATGCAATCCAGCAGGGGCACGGTGCTGGACAGGCCCGGGAGCGACAGCAGGAAGGGCTCCAACAACATCACGCGCTCTTCAGGGGTTAGCCCCAGCCAGACGGCCTTGGAGTAACGCACCAGGTTGCGCAATACGTGCTGCAGCGTGTTCTCGATCTGAATGAGGTCGGAGTATTTCAACAGTGGCGCCACTTCCATGGCGGGCACCGGATAAATTCCCGCGGGCAATTCCACTGGCGTCGAATCCGGCTTCACGTAGCTTTCGGGATTACCAGCGACGCTGGCCGTCAGGTCAGCCCTGAAGTTCCACAGATAAGGAGCGCCGATTTCGCTGCCCAATTGCGCGGCCGTATAGGTCTTTGCCTGCGGCAGCAGCGGTGGCGAGATCAGCGCCGGAAGGACGCCTAAGACGGGCGCCGGCCATCCCGTGGCCGCGCCGAGCAGGCCGGTGGCGATGTCGATCGGCGTGGCGAACTGGTACGTGAAACTATCCATTCTGCGGGTGATTTCAAAACCGACCACATCGGTTGGTGACAGCGCTCGCGGCAGCGCGATCGACGCCTGCAAAGTGGCCGGGACAGCCTGCGTCGGATTCCTCTGGCCCTGCAGATACTGGATCAGGTCGGCGTCGGTCTTGTAGGCGTCGCTCGTGTTGAACTGGCCCGGCACCGTAACCGGCGCGGTCGGGATCATCTCCACCGGCCCGATGCGCGAGCCCCAGCGCGTCACGGCCGCGACATACAGATGATCGAACGGCAGCACGGTGGCCGAGGCCGACATCCGGATCACATCCTCGGCAAGACTGTCGAGCGCGAGCGACGCGCGCGGGTCGGCAGCGAAGCGTTCCAGACGAGTGAGCCCCGTCGTGTATTGCAGCGGGAGCCATCGGGTGAGCACATCCGTGTGGGCCAGCAGGCCGGCGTAGCGGTTCAGGACGTCGTGCCGCGACATGCCGCCGGTCAGCGTCGGGCTCGACAGCTGCTGATAGAGTGCCAGCGTCACCGGGGCGGCCGAGTTCAGCGATGACAGGGCATCCTGCAGGTGGCTTGCGGCTCCAGTCGAGAGAAACTGGTCAACCGAGGTCTTTGCCTGGCCGAGCAGTGCAAGGATCTGGCTCGCTTCGCTGGCCTGGACCGAGAATCCGCTGCCCAACCCTCCAAGCAAGCCGGACAATTGCGTGGCCTGGTTTTGAGCTGCCTGCAGCTGCGCATCGGCGCCCACGGCCAAGGCCTGTGCGAGACCGCCGAAGGGCAGTGATGCCAGCGCGTTTGCCTGGCTTACGAGACCCGCGATGCCGCCGACGGCAGTGTTGATCTGACTCGACCACTGGATCGCGTTCGACAAGTCGCTGTTCGAGATCAGGTCGTCCAGGTGCTCCTTTTGGCCGGGCGGAAGAAACCACACGATATCCATCGGGATGAGGCACACCAGACTCACCCCGTCGTACGAAGTTGCAATGTCGAACTGACGCAGCACCTCGAAGTACTGCATGGTCAGCGCGTGCAGCTTGTTGTGATTTGTGATGATTTTGGTTCGGACGCTGGTCGATTCCGACGTCGTGGCCATCCGCATCGCCGTACGCTGTGCCGTGCGGGTAGAATGGGCCTGTTGTTCCGCGTAGGTCTGTGTGGCCTGCGTGGCCGTGGAGCCGTAGCTCTGTAGCCCGTCCATCCAGTTCTGCGTGCTTCCGCCGGAGACAGTTTCACCCAGGCTACCGCTCGGCCCACCCAGGAGGCCTAGCAGACCGCCGCCGGCGCTCAACGACCCGGTCTCCGACGCACTGAAGAAGCTGCTGCCGCCCTGGGCGGTTTGCCGCAGCGCCGAGTTGAATGTGGCCTGCGTAGATGAATCCGATACCTGCGAGGCCTGGCTGGTATCGGAGGCGATCATCGCATCGAATTCACGCACCGAGAGCGTCGTCGTCTGCTCTTCGACGACCACCTGCTGCTGCTCGCCCGGCGCGAGTGGCAGTGAATAGACGAGGTCGCCCAATGCCAAGCCTTGAAATTGCCAGTTCTGGCTACAACGCAGCACGTAGCCCAGGCCCAGCGAGCCGACGATCGCTGGCCGCGACAGGAGCGACTGGCGGAACTCGTCGACGCTGATCGGACCGCTCAGATCGACCCGCGCCAGCGGAGTGTCGACACGGATGTCGGTCTGGAATGTACCGGGCGCGTTGGCATCGACGGTCTCCGTTTCGGTGAACAGCGCCGGCGCGATCAGCTGGAAAAAGATGCCGTATGGAAAGCGCTCGAAGGAGGTCTGGTTCTCCAGCACGCGGATGCAGTCGGGATCGTCGCCCAGCGTGAGCTTCGGAACGGCCGGGCCGGCTCCGGTATCTCCGGTATCCTGTTCGATGATCTGCTGCAGGTCTGCCACGATCGCAGGCGGGATTGGCACGAGTTGCTTGTCCAGCGTCAGGGTACCGACATAGCCGGTCGGCCCCAACAGATCCGGCGACACAGAGAGGCTGACACTTACGCCAGACGCCGCGCCCCGGGCGCGCATCGACAAAGAGGAGCCGGAAGGCAGAACAACGCCGGCGGGCAGCGGAATCGTGAAGTTGCCGGCGCTGTCGGTCAGGCCTGACGCAATGACCTGCGATCCGGACGGACCTATGCCAAGCACGTCCTTCGCGCCGGCCGCGCCGGGATTCTTCGCTCCAGCTCCGCCAGCCGCCGGCGGCAGAACCTCGAGCTGCAGGTTGGCGCCGAGGCTATTGTCCGGCTGTTGCAGCGTGCCGAGCAGGCGCTGCGGTAAAGGCACCGGCGGTTGTGTCGACAGGATGACCTTGTTCAACTCCGTCGACAGGATCGTGAACACTTTCTTGATCTCAACTCCGGGCAACTTAATCGGCTTGGCCGTAACGCGTTGCGCGCCGGTGCGCGTGGTCGTTGCGGCGGGCTTTGGCGCTACCGTGGCCGGCAGTGTTGGCACCAGGCCTTGGTTCGCGGGAATGTTGGGTCCGGACGATCCTGACGAATTTCGCGCGCCGCGCGTCGCGTTCTTCGGGAGGGGCTTTTTGCGAGCGGCCATCGGGTGCACCTCAGTTTGCGGTGTGATTGCCTGTCGTTCGGTCGTCCGGTTTCCATCCAGATTATTGGGCGCATGATCCGCGCCGGATTGTCGATCTCAGGCTACTACATCGGGATCAGTCCGGATGTGAGCTGCTTCACAACGGCTCCCCAATCGCGCACGCGCTGTGTGCGCTTACGGACTGCGACATCTCAACAGGAGAGCGCGTGACATTTCATTGGAATGCGGATCAATCAGGTTGTTTCTGGTGGGAAACCGGTGCGGCTGCGGTCGCCGCCGAGGCGTTGGCGGGCAGGACATGGCAGAACGAGCGAGCGCTTTCGGACAAGAATGTGGAAGTCATCTGCCAACTTGAGCTTTTCTCGCGCCAAGCCCTTCTGCGAAGTAGCTGCTTGCCCCGTCGAGGTCCGGATAGAGGATCATAATGAACTCGATTTGCTCACGCTGAGTTGTTCTCGTTTTGAACGAAGGCGGGCATAAGCTCGGTTCGCCGAGAACAACGGTGTCGTGGTCATTGGCGGCGCCAACGGGAACGGCAAGGGGAGCTAATCTTCCGTTCGGGAGCAGCGGCAAAATGCCCACCGAGAAAAGTCAATGTGCCGATAACGACGCGCCGAGTTCAGTTGCCGAAAATCCGACGGGCGGAGCCAATGTAACGGCACGCGATCCTGGCAAAGCCGGGACTGACGTGTCTCCCGGACCGAACCCTTCACCCAGCCATCAGTCGATACAAAAGCGCCGCTTGCTGCTCGGGGCAGCCGCTGTTCTGCTGCTGGCAGCTATCCTTGCGTTCGGCATTCCCTGGGTTCGGTTGGCTCTCAGCACGGCTTCGACCGACGATGCCTTCGTCAACGGCCATGTGACGTTCGTCGCTCCCCGCGTCCGCGGCCAGGTTGCCAGGGTTTTGGTGGATGACAACAACCGCGTGCGCAAGGGAGATCTCCTTGTTGAACTGGACAAGGAGCCATTGCGGGCCACCGTCGCGGTGAAGAAGGCGGCCGTCGATACCGCAGAGGCGGATCTCCGGGCGGCCGAGGCGGCGGTGCGCGGCATCGAAGCGCAGGCCAGGAGCCGGCGCTGGCAATTGCAACAGGCGATAGAGAATGTCGAAGACCAGATAGCCCTGCTGCATGCCCGGGTCGCTGCGCTCAAGAAGGCGAAGGCCACACTGACGCTTGCGCAGCAGGAGTTCGAGCGAACGTCGCGGCTGGTCGAATCTGATGCGGCGAGCCGCGAGCTCTATGATCAGCGTCAGGCATCGTTGTCGATCGCCCAAGCGGGGGTCGTTCAGGCATTGGCGGACGTGAACCAGATCCGTGTATCTTTGGGCCTGCAGGCGAAGCCCGATGACAGCGCGGATCTGGACCAGGTGCCGCCCAATCTCGATCAGACTTTTTCTTCGGTCCTTCAGGCGCAGGCAGCGCTGATTCAGACAGCGGCTGAGCTGGGCGTCGTCCATTCGTACAATCAGACTCCGAAGCAGATGCTCGATGAGTTCGAAAAGCTCGATCCCCAGGGCGATATCGACCGCACGTTCGCTCGGCTGGCGGCGGAAGCGCCGGCGGTCAAGCAGGCCGAGGCCAAGCTCGGAGCCGCCAAGCGCGACCTCGCTCTTGCTGAGCTCGACCTTCGCTATTGTGACGTCGTCGCGGAGATTGACGGCGTCATCACGCGCCGAAATGTCAATCCGGGCAATGACGTCCAGGTCGGGCAGAATTTGATGGCGATCCGCTCGCTCAGCGAGATCTGGGTCGACGCCAACTTCAAGGAGACGCAGCTGCGTGACTTGCGGATCGGCCAGGCGGCCGATCTCTATGTCGACATGTATGGCGACAGACAGGTGTTCAAAGGCCGTATCGCGGGCTTCACTGAGGGGACCGGATCGACGCTCGCATTGCTGCCGCCGCAGAATGCCACCGGCAATTTCGTCAAGATCGTCCAGCGGCTGCCGGTCCGGATCGAGCTTGAAGGATACGACCCGGACAAGAATCCTCTCTTCATCGGCACCTCGGTCGTTCCGTACGTCTACATCAACAAGCCGCCCACCGGACCCGACGCCGGGAAGTTCCTTCAAAGCGAGCTGAAGCCATCGCCGGCCACCGCTTCGGCCGCGAGCGCCCCAGGCGCCGGCAAATGACCGAGTTGGCGCTTTCACCTGCGAGACCCGAGGCGGGGGTCAACCCCTGGGTGGTGGCCGCGATCGTCGTGGTGCCGACCTTCATGGAGGTGCTCGACACCACCATCACGGTGGTCGCGCTGCGATACATCGCCGGCGGCCTGTCAGCCACGGTCGATGATGGTGAATGGGTCATCACGAGCTACCTCGCTGCCAACGCCATCATCCTGCCGATCACCGGCTGGTTGTCGGCGCATCTCGGTCGCCGCAACTACTTCCTGCTGTCGATCGCCGTCTTTACCCTTGCCTCAGGATTATGTGGAATGGCCACCAGCCTCGGTCAGCTCATTGCGTTTCGCGTCTTGCAGGGCCTCGCGGGCGGCGGCCTTCAGCCTTCGAGTCAGGGTGTGCTGCTGGACACCTTTCCGGTGGAGAAGCAAGGCACTGCGATGACGCTGTTTGGCCTGGCTGCCCTCCTGGCGCCGGTCGTCGGTCCGACCCTTGGCGGTTGGATCACGGACAGTTATTCGTGGCGCTGGGTGTTCTACATCAACGTCCCGGTCGGTCTCCTGGCGCTTGCAGCGTGTTATGCTCTGCTCCGGGATCCGGACTATCTCACACAGCAGCGCATGGAATTGAGAAGGCAGCCGTTGCGCTTTGACTCGATCGGCCTCTCGCTCCTGGTGATCGTCATGGTCTCATGGGAGGTGATGCTCAGCAAAGGACAGGAGTGGGACTGGCTGAGCGATCCATTCTGGCGTGTGCAGACGCTGGCGATCTTCGTCGTTGTCGGTCTGATCGCGCTGATCTTCTGGGAGTTGCGTCATCCGAGCCCCGTAGTCAATTTTCGGCCCCTGCGGGAGCGAAACTTCGCTGCGTGCTGCCTCATCATCTTTGGCGCTTTCGCCGTCCTCTACGCCGCCAGCACATCGTTGCCCGCCCTGCTTCAATCCCTGTTCGGCTATGATGCGCTCAGCGCAGGATTGGTCATGTCGCCGGCCGGGTTCTTTGCGGTCGTCGTCATGCCGTTTGTCGGCCGGGCACTTGGCCGGGGGACTGATGCCCGGTGGTTGATCGCCGGCGGCCTTTTGGTGATGGCGGTCGGAAACTATTGGATGTCACAGATGAACCTCGGCATCAGCCCGGGCCAGGTCGTCTGGCCTCGCGTGATGCTGGTCCTGGGACTGTCGATGTGCTTTGCGCCAGCGAATGTGGCAGCCTACCTCTATACCCCACCGTTGCTGCGTGGAGCGGCTGTCGGCTTACTAAGTCTGCTGCGCAACGAGGGAGGCAGTGTGGGGACGTCGATGGCGCAGACAATTCAGGAGCGCCGTGACCAGTTTCACACCCTGCGGCTCGGTGAGTCCCTCGATTCCTTCAACGCAAGCGTGGTTTCCTTCCTCGATCAGGCTCAGGCAATTTTCCTGCAGCAGACCGGCGACCCGTCCGCAGCGCAACAGCTCGCCTGGCAAGCGCTCGAGAACTTGCGGCAGCAGCAGGCATCATCGCTGGCCTATTTCGACGTCTTCTTGGCGTTGGCCGCGGTGACGGCGGCGCTGGCACCGGTGGTGCTGCTGATGAAACGTTCGGTGGCCGAGAAGGGGGCTCACATCGGCCACGAATGAGCTGTGCCTGAGCGGAGCAACGAAGGACAGCGACTAGGCCAGCCATTGATCTACTGGTGGGCCGGGCAGGAGTCGAACCTGCAACCAGACCGTTACGAGTGGCAATTCTGGCGCGTTAAAAAGTTAAATAGAATCAAATTGTTATGGTTTGTATTTTCCGACATGAATGCAAATGTCGGGCTGCGCATGCGAGCCGTGGGGGTGTTCGATTCCTTAGGGCCTCCCAGCCCGCGGACCGGCCCCACTTTCACTCAGGGATTTTTTTCGGACCGGGAGAGGTTTTAGCGTTACCCAACCGATCTTGTCGTGACCGCCAATCTTCCGCCAAGAAAAACGATTGTTGTATCGGAGACTTGGAGAGCCGCGAAAGGCGATGAGCGGAGAGGTACGTGGGCAACCACGTGCACTGGCCTATTATTTTCAGAACCTCAGAGACGCGCTGGCGCGCGGAAAAAACGTCGCGAAATTCGATAGGGGGTGGTCCAATCTTTGCGCGGTCCGCTAGCAATTCTGGAGCTAGATGCATGAAACTATCCGGCGGAGCGAAGCGAACATCGAGCCACCGCTCATACAGTTACCGTCGCAGATAAATGCGCAACAATTCGACCATCGTGCAAAAATACGGCGGCGTCTGTCTAGAAACCCCGGAAAAAATCCGCGCGGTTGCGAGGAGTCTCGCCGATTTGCACAACCGTGGTCATCGCGTCGTGGCGATCGTTTCGGCGATGGGTAAGACAACCGACGAACTAATCAGGGCGGCTTATCAAGTAAGCCCGCATCCCAACCGCCGCGAACTGGATATGTTGTTGACGACCGGTGAGCGCATCAGCATGTCGTTGATGAGCATGGTGCTGTCTGATCTCGGTGCGCCAGCCATTAGTTTTACCGGCAGTCAGGCCGGCGTAATGACAGACGAATCTCATTCTTCCGCGCGCATTTTAGATGTGCGGCCTACGCGCGTGCTCGAAGAACTCGGTCGCGGACGCATCGTGGTTTTAGCGGGCTTTCAAGGCGTGAATCCGCGAACCAAAGAAATCACCACACTGGGCAGGGGGGGCAGCGACACCACTGCAGTCGCCATGGCTGCGGCGCTAAAGGCCGAGTGCTGTGAAATTATCAAAGAGGTCGACGGAATTTGCACGGCCGATCCGCGCATCGTGGCGAATGCAAAACCATTGCGCCGGCTGGATTTTGCATCGTTATCCGAAATGTGTTTTTGGGGCGCCAAGGTTTTGCATTTTCGCAGCGTGGAGCTGGCACAAAGCCAAAATATCCCTTTGTTTTTACGAAAATGGGGCAATTCCGATCACAGCACGCGAGTGATGAACGAGGTTATCGGAATGGAACGCGGAAAAGTTTTGGCCGTCAACTCGATGGCTCGTATTGAGCATGTGGAGATCGCTTCGACGAATCTCAGTCACGGTTTTGAGAAATTTGCGCAGCATCTCAAGCAAAACGGCCTATCTTGGCCGCAAGTCCTCGACTCGGCTTTCACCGCCGGAAAAACGCGCATCATGATGACTTGCGAGTCGGAATCGCTCGACACTCTGCTGCGCACGCTGGAAAGGAGCAAAGACTTGCGCAAAGAGCGTGAGACTTTGAGTTCGGTGAGCCTCACTTGCTTCGGCGGCGTTTCTTCAGACTTGCCATTTCAGGCGATACAAATTCTGCAATCCCACGGGATTGTCGTTGACAAATACGTTCTATCACCAAATTCGATAAATTTGTTCGTTCCTGTGGAGACCCGCGAGGCCGCGGTGACGGCCTTGCATTCGCTGATCTAACAACCTCTTGGAGAAGATGTCACGAAATCGCGTAACGGGAGGGATGGTCAAGAGGGGCGGGTCGCCAGCTCGATGCGGCGACAACGAGAATCCTCAATCTTGCCGATACGCTCCCGTCGCCATCATTGGTGTCCATTCTTTATAGTCGCGAGGCGATGATCATGTCGGGCACCCTTGGTTGGCTACTTCGCGAGGGCGAACAAATCATTGTTTGCAACACAGGCTTATTAGGTCACAAGCACCTTTCAATCGGCATCACCCGCGTTCGCAACGAAGCGCTTATTCTCAGAGACACACTGGACTACGTCGGCAAGCACGTCGATGCGATAGTCGCTTATGATGACGCGAGCACGGATCGCACGCTGGAAATTCTATGCGAACACCCGAAAGTCGCTCTGATCGTGACAAATCGGTCATGGGAAGCGGACATCGAGGCACGCCGGATTGCCGAGGGCCGGCACCGCGACCTCTTGCTGCAGACAGCGCGCGAACATTTGCAGTTCGACTGGATCTTTTGCTTCGATGCGGATGAGCGCGTTTCAGGCGATCTACGCAGGTTCATAGAAGAAACGCATTCCAGCGAGTGCGACGGCGTGCGAGTTCAACTGTTCGACGCCTATATGACTCCTGGGGATCATGCACCCTATCAGGCCGATCGAGAACTGTTGGGCTTTCGTCGTTTCTTCGGTCCGGAACGGCGAGACATTCTGATGTTGTGGCGAAACCGGTCGGAGGTCACCTTCGCAAAGCACCATGCGCGCGAGCCAGGTGGCGTTGAACGCGTGGCGACTGGTCTCTATTGCCAACACTACGGCAAATCGTTGTCGGTCGACCATTGGGAAGAGACTTGCGACTACTACATCCGACATTTTCCGGTCGATACCTACGGACGAAAATGGCGAGAGCGCAAAGGTCGAGCGATCCACACCCAATCTGACTTCATGCGGCCGTTGTATGAGTGGGGTGACAGGCTCTTCGCGAATGCGGTCAAGATGTGATTGTCCGAAAACAGAGCCGCCCCGAGTCGATGCGGCCGCTTTGAAGTCGGCCACGGGCCCACGTCTTCCATGACATCTCATACGCGAACGTGAGCTAGGTTCGTCACCGCCAACGTAGCGTGACTGAATATCAAGCGGTACTTCCAATTCTTATGTTGCCGAACAAGAGTTCGGCGTTAACCATCGCTGACGGTTCCAGTCTGAGCGAAATCGGTTCGAAGTTTCTTAAATCTTGCTGGGTACCTCTTCCAGGCATGACGACCCTGGGGAAAGATATGAGTAAGCGGGCCAAACGCGGCAGAAAGGCAGAGACGCTCGCAATACCAATGGTCGCGAGAGTCGCAATTGGCGCCGTGGCCGTCGCCGTAGTGGGGTACAGTTTGCTGTCTCGCCCGACAAGCGTGCAACCGATACGGAAGCCGTCCGCGCCCCAGGGCATGGCGTCGTCAACCCCGGTTTACGTGTCAACTCCAGTTCAAGCATCAGCGCCAGCTCCGATTCCGGCCCCGGCGCCTCTGGTCGAACCACCAAAAGCCGCTGACGGTCCCAGAGCATTTGCCCGGCAGGTGGTTGACTACGCCAGCCGCCGGGCGCCGGGCACCGTGATCATCGATACCAAAAACACGTTCCTTTATTTCGTTCTGAACGACACGCAGGCGATGCGCTACGGCATCGGTGTTGGCCGCGAGGGTTTCACATGGTCCGGTGAGCAGACTGTGGCTCGTAAAGCAGAATGGCCGGATTGGCATCCGCCCGCGGAGATGGTCTCGCGTCAGCCTTATCTGCCGCGGTTCATGGCAGGTGGTCCCGGCAACCCGCTCGGCGCTCGGGCGATGTATCTGGGCGAGACCGAATATCGAATTCACGGCACCAACAACCCCGATACGATCGGGAAGCGGGTTTCGTCCGGCTGTATCCGGCTGACCAATGATGACGTCGTGGACCTTTATGAGCGGGTGAAGGTCGGAGCGAAAGTGATCGTGCTCCCGGCAATCGCTGCCCGTCGACCATCCCAGGGAGCGCCGACCGACGCCGCTTTCCGATCGCCGGACCCGGCATCGCCGTCGAACCGGCCCTTGGCGACTAACGCGCAGAAGCTGTCATCTGGACCGAGGATCGCCGAGGCCCAGTAACTCAGTCCTCCGTCCTCGGTCTGCAACCGAGGACAAGGAGGCAATTCAAGTCGTCGCTTCCAAGTCAGCTTCTGGCCCCGAAGCGGCGGTTGGAGGAGGTCTGCTATTCCGGCGCGGTTGGGGGATAAGCAGGCAACCGGCGAAGCGTCCGAAAATGACGCGAATGAGCAGACTTGGATCACGCCGATACAGCGAGCGCGCCTTCGCGACGATCGACACGTGGTGTGGATACGGCTTGCAGCTCAAGTGACATGGCGTTCGCTTAGAAAGCAAACGGACGGAAAACTTGAACTCTGAGATAGGTCAGCATCGCTGTACAGTGCGTCTTGGCCGCAACAGCCAGCGAGAAAATCGAGCCGTCCAGCCTCACGCCTTCGTTGTGGCAAATCCAAAAGATACGTCGATGCAGGATTGGGCCCCAGACTGAACACGGGGATCTGTGGTTGGGATTGAATGGGGGAACCGCGGCGGTGCGGTTGGCGATATTGAAGATTTGGCAAGTAAGCTATATTGCCGGCGCGCTGGGCGTGACTTCGCTTGCAGCGTTTCATCAGATCGCGGTACCGCCCCCGAGCGTCGCAACGCCGAATGCCAGAGTTGCTGATGCATTCGGCACCATCCCGCTGAACGTGACGACGCTGCTGACAAACGCCAGCGCGGCGTTGCCGACGCCGGTCATCGAGACGAAATTCGATACAAGATCATCGGCTAATGCGATTGTTGCGGCGGAGTTCGCAGACGCGGCGCCGAGTTCGGTGATGCCGTCCGATGCGACCAGTTCGCCGCCGCAAGGGCGAACGCTGCAGACCATTGCCAGCCTTGATGCTACGCCGCCCACGAGCGAGTCAACGCCGCAGCTGGACCGGCCGCATGCTGCTTCTCCCAAGCCGGACGAAGGCGAGCTGCCGTATCTGAAGTACTACGTCTATTCGGAAATCCCTCCGCCGGAGAAACCCGCGAAGATCGCCTTGGCGGCATACGGCGACGTTCCGCTCGGAACGCCGGTCCAGGAGATCGAACGCGCGGCCAAAGCATTTGGAGTCGATGCCAATTTCATGAAGGCGGTTGCCAAAATCGAATCCGATTTTGATCCCAGGCAACGCACCGGCTCCTACATAGGTCTGTTCCAGCTGAGCAAGTCTGAGTTTAGGGCATACGGGTCGGGCGACATCCTCAATTCTCGCGACAATGCTATGGCTGCCGCCTACAAGTTCATCACCGAGGCTGCGCTATTCGAAGTAATGACGCACGGGGAGCTGACGTTCGCCAATCTTTATCTGATCCACCAGCAGGGCTGGGAAGGAGCCGCCCAACACATCAGCCATCCGCAGCAGATTGCCTGGAAGTCGATGTGCGCGACCCGCGAGGGCATCGAGAAGGGCGAGAGATGGTGCAAGCGCGCCATTTGGGGCAACACTCTGCCGGCGGTCAAACGCGAATGGAAGTCGGTCGATCGCCTCACGTCGGGCGCGTTCGTGGCGATGTGGCGAGACCGCGTCGAGACGCTCTATGCCCGCTACCCCGCGCCAACGCGGCGGCGGGACGCTTGAGATGAATCAGTTTTCGTTTGGTCGGGAACGTGTTCCGGCAATCTTGGAGTCCGATTTCCGGCGCCGGATTAGGTTTGCGTTCCGCCTAGAGACCGGCGGTTGCTCGCTCCCTGCGGCCCAATTGACCCAAGGCTCGAGTGCTGCCGCCTCCGAGACTAGAACCTAGCGTCCTAAATTCATAAGCAATTCACGTCGGCTGATGGGCGCAAATGCGAAGTCGTTCGACCGCTGGGTTAGGTCTGTTCTCCGGAGCTGAGCGGACCACTCTGCCATGACCTTCGACCGGCGCTTGTGACCCAATGTATGGTCCGGCCGCGCGTTGCAAGAGGTTTCGTCAACGTGGCAGATTGCGGTCTTGCATCAATGTATCCGGTCTCTGATTGGAGCTCTTGCTCCCGACCATCATGGATATCAGCGCGCATGCG
>JAEWFG010000423.1 GCA_023388935.1 Pseudomonadota bacterium
GGCCGACGATCTCGCCCCGGCGCACCTCGATATTGATATCCGAGATGCCGGTCGACGAGGTCAGGCCCTTGACCTCGAGCAGGACCTCGCCCGGCTTGTCGGCAAAATTGCGCGGATAAGTCATGTCGACATTGCGGCCGACCATCATGCGGACGAGCTGGTCGGGCGTGACGTCGGCCGGGTGGACTCCGTCGATGCGGCGGCCGTCGCGCAGCACGGTGATGCGGTCGCCGAGCGCGAACACCTCGGCCATGCGGTGGGAAATGTAGACGATGGACACGCCGTCGGCCTTCAGCCGCGCGATCAGCGCAAATAGCAGCTCGGTTTCGCGGTCGGACAGCGCCGCAGTCGGCTCGTCCATGACGAGGATGCGCGCGTTCTGGCTGATCGCTTTCGCAATCTCGACCATCTGCTGCTGCGCCACCCCCAACTTGTCCACGGTGGTGGAGGGATCGATGTCGAAGCCGATGGTGCCGAGCACGCGCTTGGCGTCGGCCAGGATTCTGCGGCGGTCGATCGTGCCGGGGATGCGGCCCTTCGGCTCGCGGCCGAGGAAGATGTTCTGGGCGATATCGAGATAGGGGACGAGTGAGAATTCCTGGAAGATGACGGCAATGCCGAGCTTCTGCGCGTCGGCGGTCGAATTGATCGCGACCTTCTCGCCTTTGTAGTAGAATTCGCCGGCGTCGGCGCGATAGGCGCCGCATAGCACTTTCATCAGGCTCGACTTGCCGGCGCCGTTCTCGCCGAGCAGCATGTGCACTTCGCCGGGGTAGACCGCAAAGGACACGTCGTCCAGCGCCTTGACGCCGGGAAACTCCTTGCTGATGCCGCGCAGTTCCAGCAGCGGGGTCGGTGAGGAGGCGTCAACAGCCAATGCCGCGGTGTTCATGCGGTTGCTCCGCCTGCAAAGATTTTTCCGGGATTCATCAGGCCGTTTGGATCGAGCGCGGTCTTGATCGACCGCATGACATTGACGGCGTCGCCGAGTTCGTCGGCGAGATAGTCGATCTTGCCGAGCCCGATGCCGTGCTCGCCGGTACAGGTGCCGTCCATGGCAATGGCGCGGGCAACCATGCGGGCCTGGAGCGCCTTGGCGCCTTCGGCCTCCTCGGGCCTTGCCGGGTCGATCAGGATCAGCATGTGGAAATTGCCGTCGCCGACATGGCCGACGATCGGCGCCGTAAAGCCGTTCTCGTCGGCGTCGCGCCGCGTCTCGGTCAGGCATTCCGCCAGCCGCGAGATCGGCACACAGACATCCGTGATCACAGCGCGCGCGCCGGGCCGCAGGCCCAGGCCGGCATAGAGCGTGTTGTCGCGGGCGTGCCACAGCCGGCTGCGGTCCTCCGGCGCCTTCGCCCAGGCAAAGCCATGACCGCCATGGTCGGCGGCGATCGCCTGTGCGGCCTCGGCCTGCTCGGCAACGGATGTCTCGGAGCCATGGAATTCGAAGAACAGGGTGGGGGCTTCGCAATAGCCGAGTTTGGCGTAGGCATTGATGCCGCGCATCATGACGTCGTCGAGAAGCTCGATGCGCGCCACGGGAATCGTGGACTGGATCACGGAGATTGCGGTATCGACGGCGTCGTGCAGGGTGTCGAAGCTGCAGACGGCGGCCGAGATTGCCTGCGGCACCGGGTGCACCTTCAACGTGATTTCGGTGATGATTCCGAGCGTGCCTTCGGCGCCGACGAACATGCGCGTGAGGTCATAACCGGCGGCCGACTTGCGCGCGCGCCTGGCGGTGCGGATCACGCGGCCGTCAGCCAGCACCACCTCGAGCGCCATGACATTGTCCTTCATGGTGCCGTAGCGCACCGCCATGGTGCCGGAGGCGCGCGTGGACGTCATGCCGCCGATGGAGGCGTCCGCGCCGGGATCGATCGGGAAGAACAGGCCGGTACCGCGCAATTCCGCATTGAGCTGCTTTCGCGTGATGCCGGGCTGCACGACGACGTCCATGTCGCTGTCATGCACGGTCAGCAACTTGTTCATGCGCGCGAAGTCGAAGCAAACGCCGCCGGCGACAGAGGCGGCATTGCCTTCGAGCGAGGTTCCGGCGCCGAACGGGACGATCGGCATGCCCACGCTGGCGCAAAGCTTGACGATCTCGGCCACCTCCTGCGTCGTCTCGGGAAAGACGACGATATCGGGCGGCAGGTTGCGATAATGCGACTCGCTCTGCCCGTGCTGATCGAGCACGCCGCGCGCAACGCTCGCGCGCGGACCGATCATGCCTGCGAGGCGATCGGCCAATGTGCTCGTGCTGACCTGCGGTCCCATCCTTGTTCCCCGTCTGCTCCCCGTCGCCGGACTCTTGTCTGGTCCGCCGCGTTCAGCTTAAGCGGCCCTTGCGTTGCTCGCGAGCTGCTTCAGGCCGAAATCGTAGTTGAGATAAAAATGGTCGCCGTCCACCATGCGACCATCCGGCGCGTCCGTGATCGTGTTCTCGTTGAAGTTACGCATATGTGCCTCCGCCGATCACAGTTCGGGCTCGCCGAGGCCGGACAGCCGCTCGAGGTGCTTGACGGTTGCGATGAAGTCGGTCTCGCCGTCGCCTTGCGCGACCAGCGAACCATAAATCTCGCGCACCTGGGCCGCGAGCTGGAGCGGCACGCCGACGGCGTGACCGGTGCCGAGGATCAGGTCGAGATCCTTGGCCATCTGCCTGCACGAGAAAGTGGACTCGAAGTCGCGGGTCCGGAGCGGCGCGGTCTTGTACTTCACCATGGGGGAAGCGATCGCGCTGTCGTCGAGAACCTTCAAGATATCCTGCCAGGCGATGCCGCCCTTGCGCGCCAGCGCCAGGCTCTCCGCCATCATCGCGGCCGACACCGCGATCATCAAATTGACCGAGAGCTTCGCGTAGCGTGCCTCCTCGGCGGGACCGAGATAGGTCTGGGCGCGGGTGAAGGTTGCGAACAGCGGCTTTGCATTTTCGAAGGCGTCCTTCGGTCCCGAGACGAAGCAGGTCAGGGCGCCCGTGTGAACGATGCTGGCATTGCCGGAGACCGGCGAACGCAGATAGAGAATGCCGCGCGCCTGCGCGGCGGCCGCAACTTCAGTGGAGGCCTCGACGCTGACGGTACTGGTCTCGATCAAGACGGCTCCGGGCGCCATCGCGGCGATGAGGCCGGTGGGACCGAGCAACGCGCCGCGCAAGGCTGTGTCATCGGGCAGGGACGTGACGACTGCGGCCTTGCCGCTCACGGCCTCGGCCGGTGAAGCGGCAATCGAAATGCCCTGCGCGCGTGCCTCGCTGGTCCGCGCTGCGCTCTGATCGAAAGCAGTCACGGCGTAGCCGGCCTTGGTAACGAGGACCGACATCGGCAGGCCCATCTTGCCGATCCCGATGAAAGCGACGTTCTTCGAATTGTCTGTCATTGTCCTTGTCCGTAGCCGCTCAGGCGGCGCGTCCCTGTCGTTCGATATCCTGCACGAGCCGCCGGCCGGATTGCGCCAGTAGATCCTTCTTGGTCTCCAGCCCCTCGACCAGTAGCCGGCCGTTCCGTTTCTTCCAGACGCCACCAATCATGACGGCCTCGATATTGGCGAGGCTCGTCTGCATCACGACGGTCGCGACGGGATCATGCACCGGGAAGAGATTGAGGTCGGAAGCGTTGATGATGACAAGATCGGCGAGCTTGCCTGGCGTCAGCGAACCGATCTGGTCCTCGCGGCCGAGCATGCGTGCACCTTCCGTCGTGATCCAGCGCAGCGCCTCGCGCACGGGGATCGTGGTCGTCGCAGGAATCGTGCCGCTGACCTTGCGTGACTCCGTATTGTCGAGTGCCCGCTGCATCGACAACGCGACGCGTGCGGCGGAGAAGAGATCGCCGGCCAACACGGATTCGAGATCAATGCCGACTGTCGGCCGAACGCCGCGCTTGAGGAGCCAGCCCGTGATCGGAAAGCCATGACCCTGGATCATCTCGTTCTCCGGCGTCACCGAGAACGACACGCCGAGATTGACCATTCGGTCGAGGAGATCGTCGGGCAGATCGTTGCCATGAACGATATTGATGCCGGCGCCGACGAGCCCGGCCTCGATCAGCTTCTCCCAGCCGCCCGGCGTCTTCGCCGGCCCACCGCCCTGGTGCATGGAGGCGATCAGCTTGAGTTCCCGCGCCAGGCGGAAATCGTGCATGGCGACGTCGAGCGTCGAATAATGCGGGCCGAGAATGGCGAGCCCGAGCGTGACGAGTCCGTCGCGGTCGGAGAGGGGGCCGGATAGCAAACGCTCGACCTCGCGGCGGGGATGTGGGATCTCCGAAAAGTGCGGCTCGCCGGGTTTCGGTTTGGGTTTGGGCGAACCGTGGAAGAAGGCGGCGCGGATGCCGCTCTCGATCAGGCCGCGCACGGCGGCGTCGGTGTGATCTGGGGTTGGATTGTTGTGACACCAGTCGACTAGCGTGGTGGTGCCGCAATTGATCTGGTTCAGCGCGCCGACCAGCGTCGCGATGTGGATGTCCTCGGGCCGGAACACGGTTGCGAGTCCAGCATGCATGCGGCGGAAATATTCGAGCAGCGTCCAGTTCGCGGCATAGCCGCGCAGCGCCGTCTGCCAGGTGTGCATATGCGCGTTGATCAGGCCGGGGATAACGATGCGCCCCGTGCCGTCGACGATTTCGGTCTCGGTGGCGCCGCTGCCGAGATCGATCGTTGGACGCACGTCAGCGATACGATTGGCCTCGACCAGCACATCGCCGGTGCGGAGGTCGCCGATCGCATCATCCATGCTGATGACGGTGGCGGATTTGATCAGCGTACGCTGCATCGCGTCACGCCGCCGCTTTGGTAGCGTCTGGCGGCTCGCCGGCCCAGGCACGCGCGATCAGGTCGCGGATGGCGTTGCGCTCGAGCGGCCGCGGGTTCCAATAGGCATTGGTGACGGCAAGATCGGCCGCCTTGTCGATGCCGCTTTCGGGCATGCCGACATCGCGCAACGCCACCTTCGCACCCAGCCGTTTCGCGAGATCGTAAAGTCCCTGCGACGCATCGGCAGCGCCGATTGCGCGCGAGATCCGCGCCATCGCGTCCGGCACCGCCGGAGCGTTGTAGGCCAGCGCATGAGGCAGCACGATGGTGTGGGTCTCGGCGTGCGGCAGATCGAATGTGCCGCCGAGCGTGTGGCAGAGCTTGTGATGCAGCGCCATGCCGACGGTGCCGAGACAGACGCCGCAAAGCCAGGCGCCATAGAGCGCTTCGGTGCGGGCCTCGCGATCGTCGCACCTCGTGGCAATGGCGGGCAGGGCGCGGGCCAATGCGCGGATGCCTTCCTCCGCCATCAGCGATGTCACCGGATTGGTGTCGCGCGCGTAGAGTGCCTCGACCGCATGGGCGATCGCGTTGATGCCGGATGTCGCGGCCAGGCTCGCCGGCAGCGTCAAGGTGAGATCGACATCGTAGATCACGGTCTCCGGCAACACCGCCGCGTCGCGCACCGTGGTCTTCAGGCCGTTCTCGGTCTGACCGACGATCGGCGTCATCTCCGAGCCGGCATAAGTGGTGGGAATGCAGAGCTGGTTGACGCCGGTGCGCAAGGCCAGCGCCTTGCCAAGGCCGGTGGTCGATCCACCGCCGAGCGACACGACGCAGTCGGCATCGCAGGCCTTCATCGCCGCAAGCGCCCGCTCCGTGACCTCGACCGGCGTATGCATGGTGGCGCCGGGAAAGATGCCGGCATAGAGCGGGCCGAGCGCCGCCCCCAGGCTCTTGCCTTGCGCCTCCTGCTGCGGCGTCGTCAGCACCAGCGCGCGCTTGCCGCCGAGCCGCTCGACCTCGGCCTTGGCCGCAGCCAGCGTTCCGCTGCCGAACACCACGCGGCAGGGCAGGTTTTCAAAGGTGAACGAACCGATCATGCGCCGGTCTCTTTGATGGGATAATCGACCTGGAAGCGGCCGACCCGCAAGTCGCCAAGCGCCTCGCGCACGCGCAAATGCTCCGGGTGGGTGGCGTAGGTCGCAAGCGCAGCGCTGTCGGCGAATTCGGAGAACAGCACCACATCGCAGGCGTAGTCGACATCGCTGACGTCGAGGCCGACTTCGATGTGGGTGAGGCCGTCGATCCGGCCGCGCAGGCCCTCGAACAGGGTTTTGACCTTCAGTCGGGCGGCGGAACGCTCCTCGGGGGTCTCCCCGCGAAGCCGCCACATCACGATGTGCCTGATCGGGCCCGACATTTCCTGATTTCCTCGCCTGCCATCTTGTTTGCGTTGGCGACCTTTAGCCTTGCGGGATACGGAAATAAAGGCCAATAATTGTAAGTCTCTTTTTCTAGAAGTGAAAAAATGGACCGCTTGCTGCAGCTGGAAGTGTTCTCCAAGACGGCCGAGCTTGGCAGCCTGTCAAAAGCTGCCGAGGCCTTGCGCATGTCGAACGCGGCCGCGAGCCGCTACCTCAGCGCGCTCGAGGAGCGCCTCGCCGTCCGCCTGATCGAGCGCAACACGCGCCGCTTGTGGTTGACGGAGGCGGGGCAGGCGCTGCTGGAGCGTTCGAGCCGGATTCTGGGCGAGTTGGCGGAAGCCGAGGATATCGTCAGCGATCGTGCGCTGTCGCCCCAGGGCACGCTGCGCGTCACGAGCTCGCTGTCCTTTGCGGTGATTTATCTGGCGCCGATGCTGCCGGCCTTCCGCGCGCGTTATCCGAAGCTCAACCTGCAGATCACCACCGCCAACCGGTATCCCGACTTCATCGAGGCCGGCATCGACGTGGCGATCCGGACGCGCGAGCAGGAGCCGGATTCAAACATCGTCGTTCGCCGCATCGGCCAGATGCGCCGCGTGCTGGCAGCCGCACCTTCATATCTCGCAAGCCGCGGGCGGCCGGAACAGCCCGCCGATCTCGCGTGTCACAACATGTTGGTCTACAATCTCGCGAACGATCCCTATTCGCTGCGCCTGCGTAAAGGTCATGGCGCGCAGACCATCCGCATCGCACCGACGCTCGACAGCAATGACGGCCAGGTCATCCGCGGCGCGGCGCTGGCAGGTCTCGGCATTCTCATCCAGCCGCTCTACATCGTTCAGAGCGACATTGTGGCCGGCAAACTCGTTCCGGTCCTGATGGACTGGGAGCTGCCTCTGCTCACCATGAACGTCGCCTATCAGAACCGCGCCGGGCTGCCCGCCAAGATCAGGGTCTTTTCCGACTTCCTGGTCAGCCACATCCGCGAGCATTCAGAGCCGGGGATCTGGATGGACGCGACGAAGTAGGGGGCAGGCACGCTGGAATTCCGACTGTCATCAGCGGGCAGGTGAGGGACGAACTGGTCGATCAATGCGCCGAGCTTGAGCAGGTCCGCGTCAGCTTGATCTGGATCAAGCCTGCGGCGCGAGGCCCGCCCTTAGGCTGGCGCGAGCATGCCGCCTTGAAATCCGGGCAACAGGCCTTGAGGACACTACGCCAGCTTCTGTCCACTGATGACGTCGTCCAGCTCATGATCCGGCTTGGATTGCTGGCGCTGCTGATCCTGTGGACTTTCCTGATCATCAAACCGTTCGTGCCGATCCTGACCTGGAGCGCGGTGCTGGCTGTCGCGTTCTATCCGGTGTTCAGCTGGCTCGCGAAATGCCTCGGCGGCCGGCCCCGTACCGCCGCCATCATTCTGACGCTGATCATGCTCGGCATCGTCATTGGTCCTGCGGCCTGGCTCGGCCTCAGCGCGGTCGATGGGATCAAGGACATCGCAAGCCAGATCGCAGCCGGCGATCTCGCGCTTCAGGCTGCGCCCGAGCGGATCAAGAGCTGGCCATTGATCGGTCCCCAGCTCTACGAGCTCTGGGATCTGGCCTACACGAACGTGCGCGCCCTGCTGCGCGAGGTGACGCCATACCTCAAGCCGCTTGCCGAGATGATGCTGTCCTTTGCCGGCAGCGCCGGCGTCGGCACGCTCCAGTTCCTGCTGTCGGTGCTTGTCGCCGGCTTCCTCTTTCCGTACGGGCCGCAACTCGTCGGTGCGGTCCGCGGCTTCCTGTTCCGCATTGTGCCGGAGCAGAGCGAGCATTTCCTCGAACTCGCCGGCGCGACCATCCGTGCGGTGTCGCAGGGCGTGATCGGCGTCGCGATCATCCAGGCGTTGTTCGCCGGCATCGGCTTCAAACTTGTCGCCATTCCGGGCGCGGGCTTGCTCGCCGTCATCGTTCTGTTGCTGTCGATCGTGCAGATTGGTGCGGCCCCCGTGCTCCTTCCCGTCGTTATCTGGATCTGGATGGACAAGGACGTGACCACGGCGCTGTTGCTGACCGTGTTCTTCGTCGTCGTCGGGCTCCTCGACAACATTCTCAAGCCCTTCGTTATGGGGCGCGGCCTGACGACACCGACGCTCGTCATCCTGATTGGGGTGATCGGTGGAACACTCGCGTACGGGATCGTCGGTCTCTTCATCGGGCCGATCATCCTGTCCCTCGCCTGGGAGCTGGCTGTGGCCTGGATCCGGATCGACCCCGAGGCGGCCGCGAACCGGTTGGAAGGGCGCTGACAATTGCCGATGGGCCCACTCGCGCCGAGCCGACGTTGATTAATCCCGGCATCGCGGTCTTCCTGACGCCCGGGAGCGAGATGCGAAGCGGACTCGCCGATGCGGACGCGCCCGAACCGGATGGCACTTCGTCACAATAAGCTGGCCCGAAAAGGCAGAAAGAAGCCGGTCGATCCTTATGCTGGTTCAATTTCTTGTCGGCACGCTGGTCAGCGTGGTCAATATCGGGATCCACGCGCTGGTGACGGTCGTCGCCGTTTCGATCGCCCGCAGCGCCGGGCTTCGCAAGACCGAGCGGCCTCGATTGCATCTAATGGGCGTGATGGTTGCGACGGCCGCCGTGCTGCAGGTCGCGCACGCGCTGGAGGTCCTGGCGTGGGCCTGGACGTATCACATCGTCCAGGCCGCCGCTCCCGACAGCGACTTGCTTTACTTTGCGTTCGTCAACTACACCACGCTCGGCTACGGCGATATCTTGCCGGTCCGCGAATGGCGGCTGATCGGCCCGTTGACCGCAATGAACGGCGTGCTGCTGTTCGGCTGGTCGGCGGCGGTGTTGTTCGAGGTTCTCCGCAAGACGCTCGACCATCTCGCAGCCATCAAGGCGCCTGGCTTCTCATGGCCGTAGCTGGAAGACCGATTTCCTGTTCGGCTTCGGAAGAGTGCATCAGCATTGTCACAAAAATGTCAGCATTCCTGCTGCTTTGCATCGGCGTCCAGATCATCATGACCGGCGCATCCGAGATCGCGCGATCCGCTCTGAATGGTGCGTCGCGCGCTGCTTGGTAGCTATATGGTCAGATCAGGATTGCAGATCGAGGCTTGCGAGCTGGTGCCGGTCCAGGAGCACGATCTGCCGCTGTGTGTTCCCGATGAAGCCGAGGACCCCGAGTTCATGCAGGCGCGATAGCGCGCGGGAGACGGTTTCCAGTGTCAGGCCAAGATAGTCGGCGATATCGCGCCGCGACATCGGCAGCGCCATGACGCCGGACGCCGTTAGTCGCTTGTCCATCTCGAGCAGGAACGCCGCCACCCGCTCCAGCGACGTCTTCCGTCCGAGCAGCAGCATGTGATCCTCTGCGTGCTGGAGGTTGTTCGTGGTCATGCTCAGCAGGTTTCTGGCTACCATGGCATCGCTTTGGGCCACGGTTTCGAGGCTTTGCCGTCTGACGAGGCGCACCGTGGTGTCGACGATCGCTTCGGTCGTGAAGCGGTGCTCGCTGCCGTTCTCTAGCCCGAAGATGTCGCCGCCGAGGTGGAATGCGCCAATCTGCCGGCGACCATCCGGCAACAGCTTGTAACTTCGCACCGCACCAGATTTAACCTGGTAGACATATTGTGCGGGCTCTTTCTCGCCGTAGATCTCGGTGCCTTTTCTGTACGCAAATTCGCTTAAATTGACATGCGCATTTGAATCGCTGGTCATGCCAAGGTCACGGAGCGAATTGGGACGCAGCGCGGAATCCGTTGTGATGCGAACGAACATAGGTCAACACCCCGCATATCGCCGAACTGGTCCGTCGAGCAGAGTTGGATTTAACGACCAAGCCGGTATTCTTATCCATTGTCCCTAGGTTCATTGTACCAAGGGACAGTCCTGTGATTTGATGTGCAGACTGAGAGGGGGCGTTTGAGGCGTCGCAATTTATCGGCTGCGAGGCGCATGTTTCGATTTTCGAACCGATCGGGATGCTGGATGGTGAGAGGGCATTCGACGATTCGTAACGAATTTGCGAGAGGTGACAGGTGCCGGGTCTCGTCTATGTGATTGATGATGACGATTCGTTCCGAACGGCGATCGGGCGCCGGCTGAAGCTCGCCGGCTACGAGGTCGTGACCTATGCCTCGGCGCACGACTTGCTGGACGCCCCGCCGAATGACGACAAGCCCGCGTGCATATTGCTCGACGTGCGGATACCGGGACTGAGCGGTCCTGACTTGCAGTCTCGTCTGATCGAGCAGGGCTCGATGGTGCCGATCATCTTCCTGACAGGACATGCCGATACGCCGACCACAGTTCGGGCGATCAAGGCCGGTGCGGAAGATTTCCTGACCAAACCGGTATCTTCGGAGTCACTGCTCGACGCGATCGAGCGCGCCATGGCGCGTCAGCGCGCCACGCGTGTGCAACACGGCAGGCTGGAAGCGTTTCGCGTCCACCTCGCCACGCTGACGCAGCGCGAACGGCAGGTATTCGACCTCATCGTGCGCGGACGCATCAACAAACAGATTGCGCATGAACTCGGAACGACCGAGCGTACCGTGAAGGCGCACCGCCATCAGGTCATGGAAAAGATGCAGGTTCATTCACTTGCGGAGCTCGTTTCGATCGCGGAGCGCCTCGGAATGCTCGGTGCGAACGAACATTAGCTGCATCCGCCGCGTGAGACTGCGGCTCATTCGTCGACATATTGTTCCAATATCTTGGCCGGAGCGCCCTTGTGGACAGCCGCAAACTGCGCCAGCGGTACCGATGTCCTGAGCGTCAGAAGATTTGAATCGACGACCTCGAGCGCCAGCGTCTTTCCCGACTCCATCTCCTTCACGGTTCCCGCAGGGGCGACATCAGCCGCAATGCAGGCGTTGGTCAGGCACCAGCTATAGGGGACACGGATGGGATGGCCTTGGTCGATGGTCAGCGTGGCCGGGTGTTGCAGATACATGCCGACGGGCACGAAGAGTTGCAATCGGGCTGTTGGAGCGCCCTCGCGCTCGATCAGGTCCACGCGCACAGCCACTTGGCCGGTCGGGAATTTGCCAGTGATCGATGTCCGGCACAGCGTCGGTGCGCCGCCGGCCTTGAAGCAGAGCTTTTGCCAATCGCCATAGGTAACGTCCTTGGCTTCGCGCTCGCCGCGCGTCGCGACTTCGGCCGGCTTGTCGGGCTGCGCGGCCTTTGGTGCGGCGAAGCCAGGATATGTCGCGGTCGCGATGACTGCGCCGATCAGCAGGCCAGAGAGAGAAGTGAGGGGACGGGGCATGGTCGCGTCTCCGAAGCGTGGCTCTATTTTTGCGCGTCGAGGAATTTCGTCACCAGCGGCGACCAAAGCGGAATCGCATCCGGCGAGCCGATGAAGAAATGGCCCTCGTTGCCGAACGGCGGCATCAGATGATACTCGGCGTTGCCGCCGGCGGCGGTAAAGGCCTGGTGCATACGTTTCGACAGCTCGGGGCCGAAGAAGGTGTCGTTCTCGATGTAGATCCACAGCATCGGAACCCGTGAGGTGCGGCCGAAATCCGCGGTCGCCTCGACCAGCTTGTCGGGCGCGCAATTGTGGTTGGGCTTGCCGCCAACGCGTCCGCCGCGGCCGGCGGCGAGATGATGACGGCCTTCACCGGCGGGGGGGGTACGCTGGACAACGCAATAGCGGCCCAGCCTCCGGCGGACTGCCCAACCACAATCACATCCTTCGGATTGATGCGCTTCTCCGCGGTCATGTAGTCGATGATCCAGAGATCGACCTGCGCGACTGCCAGGCCCGCGTCATGGAAGTTGGGATTGGTGCACTTGCCGATCTTGGAGAAGAACGGACCGTGGAGTGCGCGCTCGGGAATGTCGATTGCGGCTGCGCCGTAGCCGCTGCCGACCGGCGCGACCACCAGATAGCCGTGCTTTGCGAACCATTTGGCGGCATCGCGGAATTCCACCAGCGGAAAGAAGCTGCGTTCGGTCGGGTTGAGCGAGACACCGTGGTTCATGATCACGAGCGGGAAGGGGCCGTCGCCGACGGGGCGCACCAGATAGGCGAACATCGGCAGCGGCAGCGGCAGGGCCCAGATCTCCTCCTGGATGCGGACCTCGTCCTCGGCGCGCGCTGGAGCGGCGACAATGGCAATCAGGATGCAAGCGGTAGTACCGATGGAGAAGCCACGAATCTTCAGGCGGCCGAGGATGGTGCCGATCGCAATAGTCAGCAGCAGAAAGATTTCCGGAGCGGTGGTGATGATCCACCTGACGGTGTTCATGGTCACATTTCCCCCGGCGCTTTGCGGCGGATTTGATTTGCAGTGGGAGAAGATTGCTTGATCCAGATCAAGCCTTGGCCGGGACAAGGCGACGCCTATGATATGATGAACAACTTGCGACAGCCTGTATTGCCGCCATGAGTACTCTGGACGTCGCAGCCGCCGCGATCCGTCGCGACGAAAGGGTCGAGATCGTTTTGTTGCTCGCCTTCGCCGGCGGTTATATCGACGCCTACACCTGGATCATCCACGGCGTGATAGCGAACATTCCCAACCTCGCGCTCGGGCTTCCTGTGGTCGCGCTGCTGATCGTTCTGCTCCGCTGCGAGGCACCGCATTGCGAGGTGGCCCGATGAATTCGCCGCCCGAGCCGAACTGGACGCGCTTTTTCCCGCCGGCCGGCTGGCTTGCTGCCTATCGGCGCGAGTGGCTTCCCTCCGACGCCGTCGCCGGGATAACACTCGCCGCCTACGCCATTCCGGTCTCGCTCGCCTATGC
>JAEWFG010000067.1 GCA_023388935.1 Pseudomonadota bacterium
GCTCGGTTTGCCAAGACATAGCGGCTCCATCTTCGCCCATTGGGCGTCAGTCAAAACGAATCGGTCCATCCCAAGCTTGAATCACAGCCAAGCCAGAATGAGAATCCTGAATCCCAACAGACCCTAATCCGCCCTACGCGGTCGTGTTCTTCAGAAACACGAACTCCGTGTCGTCATAAGCGCGCCGTTCCAATTCCTCGAAGCCTTCGGGCGGCGCGAATTGTGCGGCCTTTGCTTCCTCCACCACCAGCAGCGCGCCCGGCGTGAGCCAACCGCCATCGCGCAAGCTTGCGAGTGCCTTCTCCGCAAAACCCTTGCCATAGGGCGGATCGAGGAACACCAGCGAGAACGGCTCGACCGGATGCGCAGGTCCGAGATCGGTCGCGTCGCGACGATAGACCTTGGTCACGCCGCCGAGACCGAGCGACTCGACATTGTTGCGCAACAGCGCACGTGCCTCCGCACCATTGTCGACGAACAGCGTGAACTTCGCGCCGCGTGACGATGCTTCGATGCCGAGCGCGCCGGTGCCGGCGAAGAGGTCGAGCACACGCGCATCCGGAATCGGATCGTCGTAGGCGTGCACGAGGATGTTGAACACGGACTCGCGCAGGCGATCCGCCGTGGGACGGATGTCGCGCGAGGACGGCGAGGCGAGATTGCGCCCCTTCAATCGACCGCCGACCACGCGCAAACTCAGTCCTCCCGCGGCTTCAGGTCGCGCTTGCCGTGATAGCCGCGCTTGGGACGGCGCGGTGGGCCGTAGCCGTTGGCTTCAAGCTCGTTGCGCTCGCGCGCCTCCTCGCTGCCGGTGCGCTGCACCAGTACGCGGCGGCCCTTGCTGTCGCTGATCACGGCGCGCTTGCTGGCAGGCTTCTTCTCGCGCGGTGCATCGTCGCCGCGCGAGGCTGATTTCGAGGGCACGTCGAACTGTGCGCCCGACTTCTCGATCACCTTGTCGCCGAGCTGTTCGCGCAATACGCGCGACTTGATCTCGTCGACCTGGCCTTCGGGAACCTCGCCGAGCTGGAACGGGCCGTAGGACACGCGGATCAGCCGGTTCACCTCGAGCCCGAGATGGGCGCAGACATTGCGCACCTCGCGGTTCTTGCCTTCGCGGATCGCGAACACCAGCCAGACATTGGCGCCCTGGTCGCGCTCCAGCGTCGCTTCGATCGGGCCGTATTTGACGCCCTCGACCTCGATGCCGTTCTTGAGCTCGTCGAGCTGCGCCTGGGTGACGTCGCCATGGGCACGGACGCGGTAGCGGCGCAGCCAGCCGGTATCCGGCAGCTCGAGCGTGCGTGCGAGCCCGCCATCATTGGTGAGCAGCAGCAGACCTTCGGTGTTGAAATCGAGCCGGCCGACACTGATCAGGCGCGGGAGGCCTTCGGGCAGATTGTCGAACACGGTCGGACGCCCCTCGGGGTCGTCATGCGTCGTCATCAGCCCACGCGGCTTGTGGTAGAGGAACAGGCGCGTGCGCTCGCGCTCCGGCAACGGCTTTCCGTCGACCAGAACGACGTCGTTCTTCGTGATGTCGAGCGCCGGCGAGTTGATCACGCGGCCGTTGACGGTGACACGGCCCTGCGTGACCATCTCCTCGGCGTCGCGTCGCGAGGCGAGGCCAGCACGTGACAGCACCTTTGCGATGCGCTCGCCGGCCTTCTTCGGCTTCGGCTCTTCCTCCCGACGCGGCCGCCGGTCGAAATCACGATCGCGCTCTCGATAGGCACCGCGGCCACCGAAGGCCGGACGCTTCTCGAAAATCCTGCTGTCGTCCTCGTTGTCGCGGCGCGGACGATCACCGAAACGACCTTCGCTCCGCGGATGCTCGTGCCAGTCGGATCGGCCTTCGGGGCGCCCGCGCGGACGATCGAATTTCGGGCGGTCACCACCGCGCCCTCCGCGTTCGCCATCACCGTCGCGACGAGGCCGATCGAACTTTGGACGATCCTCGCGCGGCCGATCGAAGTTGGGCCGATCAGATTTGGGCCGCTCGCGGAACGGACGATCGCCCGATGTGCGATCGTCGCGCGAACGCGAGAACCGCGGACGGTCCTCGCCGCGGCCGCCTTCGCGGCGGTCGTCGCGTTGACGCCAGGGCTTTTCCTCGCCGCGATCACGGCCGCCGAAATCCTTGTCGAAGCTCTTGCGCGGCCGGTCGCCGCGCGGACGATCGTCGCGCGTCTGCCACGGCTTCGAATCGCCCCGCTCGCCTCGATCGCGCGGACGGTCGCCACGCGGCGAAAACTTCCGCTCGCTGTCGAACTTGCGCTCCGGACGATCGCCACGCGGCGCGTAGGTCCGCTTGTCGCCAAACTTCCTGTCACTGGGCCGGCCAGCGGGGCGGGATTCGTCGCGATCACGGCTGCGTGGCGGACGGTCGTCGCGCCCATAGGACGGGCGATCACCGCGCGGCTTGAACGAGCGCTTCTCGCCGTCGCGTGGCCCGCGATCGGAGAAGGGACGGTCGCCACGCGGCTTGAAGCTGCGCTCGCCGCGCCCCTCGCCACCGCGGTCGTCGCGCTTGAAGCGGGGGTCGCCGAAGTCGCGGCGCGGGGCATCGCTGTCCTCGCGGCGGCGGAACGGACGGCCCTCGCGGTCGCCGCGGGGCGGGCGGCTGTCGCGGTCGCCCTTGCCCTCAAAGCCGCGCTTGGCGAATTTCTTCTCGGAGCCACGCGGCTTGCCGCTGCGGCCCTTGGACGGGCCTCGATCACGCCGGCCGCGGGAATCGTTGTCTTTGTCGCTGTCGCGAGGCATGAATAATCTCACTCAGGGGGTAGCCAGTAAGCATTGTGCGCGCTCGTTCCGAGCCGCATGCTCAGGCAAAATCGGTATCCACTCTTGCTGAAGGCGGAGCTACTAGCAGGTTTCTGGCAATGATACGAGGCATGAAAGCCCCTTCTTTCATGGATTTGGCGCTCAAGACGGCCGAAAACGCCGGAAAATCGGGCGAAGTTCCGATCGGATGCGTCGTGGTCCGCAATTACGAGGTTATCGCCACTGCGGGTAACCGTACGCTGACCGACCACGATCCCACGGCCCATGCCGAAATCGTCGCGCTGCGCGAAGCCGCAAAAAAGATCGGCAGCGAGCGCCTCGTGGATTGCGACCTCTACGTGACGCTGGAGCCCTGCACCATGTGTGCGGGCGCGATCTCCTTTGCAAGGGTCCGGCGACTCTATTACGGCGCGGCCGACCCCAAGGGCGGCGCGGTCGAGTCGGGTGTGCGCTTCTTCGCCTCGCCCACCTGCCATCACGTCCCGGACGTCTATTCCGGGGTCGGCGAAAGCGAGGCGGCGCGGCTCTTGCGGGAGTTCTTTCGGGAGCGGCGGTAACAACCAAGCACTCCGACGTCATGCCCCGCGAACCGAAGGGGCATCCAGTACGCCGCGGCCTATCGGATCGAGCCACAACCGTCTCGGAATACTGGATCGCCCGGTCAAGGCCGGGCGATGACAGTTGAATGTTTGGCGCACAGTGCCCTCAAGCCGAGAAGAACTCGCGCAGCGCCTTTGCGGTGACGTCGGGGTTCTCCTCGGTGAGGAAATGTCCGGAATCCACCGGCATGCCGTCGACGTTGGTCGCCCACTGCTTCCACGTATCGAGCGGGGTCGCTGCGGCCTGCGCGATGCCGGCGTTGCCCCACAGCGCCAGCATCGGGACCGTGATCTTCTTGCCGGCCTCGAAATCGGCCTTGTCGAGGTCGTAGTCGAAATAGGCGCCGGCGCGGTAATCCTCGCACATCGCGTGCACGCGGGCGGGATCGCGGAACGGGGCGATGTAGTGTTCGAGCGCGCGCTTGTCGATGGCATCGAGCGTCTTCGATTTGGTCTGGCTCGCCATCTTGAAGCGGAGAAAGAACTCGCCATTGCCTGTGATCAGCGTCTCCGGCAGCGGCGCGGGCTGCGCGAGGAAGGTCCAGTGATAGATCTTCAGCGCATATTGGCGGTTCATCCGCTCCCAGTAATTATAGGTCGGCAGGATATCGAGCACGGCGAGCCGCGACAGCCGGCCGGGATGGTCGAGCGCGAGGCGGTAGGAGACGCGGCCGCCGCGGTCGTGGCCAGCGAGCGCAAAGTGCACGTGGCCGAGGCTCGCCATCGCCTCGACCATGGCCTTCGCCATCGCGCGCTTGCTGTAGGGCAAATGCTGCGCGTCGCTCTCGGGCATGTCCGACCAGCCGTAGCCCGGCAGATCGGCGATGATCAGCGTGAACTTGTCGGCCAGTTGCGGCGCCACGCGGTGCCACATCACATTGGTCGAGGAGAAGCCGTGCAGGAGCAGCAGCGGCGGCCCGTTGCCGCCGACGCGCGCGAAGATGCGGCCGGAGGAGGTGGCGATCCATTTGGAGGCGAAGCCCGGATAGAGGTCGGCAAGATCGGACATGGTTCCTCCCGATTGGTATTCCCGGCCCTCCTTTTCGGAGTGACCACGGCGCCCCGACAAAAAATGTCGAAAAACAACCCCATGCAAAGTAGCACGGCGGCGACCTGTGAGGGTTGCTAACCCCAACAGCCGATTGCGCATTTTTGGAATGTCGATGTGGCGAGGCAGTGGCAAGCGACAATCTCCGTTCCGGAGCGCGCGCGTTCCGGAAAAAAGCCTGTCAGCCCTTGGCCTTCTCCGCTTCCACCGCCTGCCAGCCGATATCGCGGCGGCAGAAGCCCTCGGGCCAGTTGATGCGGTCGACGGCCTGATAGGCGCGGCCCTGCGCTTCCGTCACGGTCTTGCCGAGCGCGCAGACATTGAGCACGCGGCCGCCATTGGCGAGGATCGCGCCGTCCTTCGCCACCGTGCCGGCGTGGAAGATCTCGACGGTCTCCACCTTCGCGGCCTCGTCGAGCCCTTCGATGCGCGTGCCCTTCTGATAGTCGCCGGGATAGCCCTTCGCCGCCATCACCACCGTGAGCGCGGATTCCGGATACCAGCGCAGATCGAAATGCTTCAACTCCCCGTCGCAGGCGGCGATGAACGCCGGCACGATGTCCGACATCATGCGCAGCATCAGCACCTGGCACTCGGGATCGCCGAAACGCACGTTGAACTCGAACAGTTTCGGGCCCTGCGTCGTCAGCATGATCCCGGCATAGAGCACGCCGCGGAACGGCGTGCCGCGCTTCTTCATGCCGGCAACCGTCGGCAGAATGATCCTGGCCATGATCGCATCGTGGATCGCCGGCGTGACCAGCGGCGTCGGCGAATAGGCGCCCATGCCGCCGGTGTTCGGGCCGACGTCGTGATCGAACACGCGCTTGTGGTCCTGGGCGGAGGCGAGCGGAATGGCGGTCTCGCCGTCGCACAGCGCGAAGAAGCTGATCTCGCGGCCCGGCAGAAACTCCTCGATCACGACCTCGGCGCCCGCCTTGCCGAAGGCGCCCTCGAACATCATGGCGATGGCGTCCTCCGCCTCGCGCACGGTCTTGGCAACGACGACGCCCTTGCCGGCGGCGAGGCCGTCGGCCTTGACCACGATCGGCGCGCCCTGGCTCTGGACATAGGCGCGCGCGTCCCTGGCGTTGGTGAAGCGCTTGTAGGCGCCGGTCGGAATGCCGAATTCGGTGCAGAGCGCCTTGGTGAAGCCCTTGGAGCTTTCGAGCTGGGCGGCCGCCTTGCTCGGTCCGAACGCCTTGATGCCGGCGGCGGTGAGATCATCGACGATGCCGGCCGCCAGCGGCGTTTCCGGGCCGACCACGACGAGCTCAACCGCGTTCTTTTTGCAGAAGTCGATCACGGCCGCATGGTCGGCGACATCGAGCGCCACGCATTCCGCCTCGCGCGCGATGCCGGCATTGCCGGGCGCGCACCAGAATTTGGTCACCAGGGGAGATGCTGCGATTTTCCATGCGAGAGCATGTTCGCGGCCGCCGGAACCGAGCAGGAGAATGTGCATCGAAGGCTCGAAAAGTGGGGTTTAGCTTGCCGCGTCGGTCGCACGAATCGGCGCGCGTCTCAAGGGGGCTGGCCCCAAACTCCCCCGTCATTGGATTTTCCCTGTCATTCCGGGGCGCGCGCAGCGCGAGCCCGGAATCCATTGGGCGGCGGAGTTGGTGGCGCGATGGATTCCGGGCTCATCGCTTCGCGATGCCCCGGAATGACGGGAAAAGTCAGACCTGCTTCCCCGCAATGATCTCCTGCAGCGTCGCGACATGCCGTGCGAATGCGCCGCGGCCAGCGGCGGTCGCGGTGACCGTCGTCTGCGGCTTCTTGCCGACGAAGGCTTTCTCGACCGAAACGTAGCCGGCCTTGGCCAAGGTCTCGATATGGGCGCCGAGATTGCCGTCGGTCGCCCCAGTCAGCTTTTTCAGCCGCGCGAATTCCAGGCCTGTGCCCGTCGGCAGCGCGTTCAGCGCCGCCATGATCCTGAGCCGCAGCGGCTGATGGATGATGTCGTCGAGCTCGGCCATCAGATCCGCCGCATCCAGAGACCGCCGAGGATCAGGCCACCGCCATTGACGAAGGCCATCCAGAGCGGGAATGCCTCGCCGATGTAGAAGAAACCGATCAGCGTCAGCACGGTGATGCCGAGACCGATCGCGACGAACGCGTAGCCGAACCAGAGGCCGGCGAGCGTGTAGAACAGCATGAAATAGATCGGCCAGAATGTACCCAACTGACGCGGACCGAAATGACCGACAACGTTGGTCACGAAGTAGCCGAAGGCGAAGAACAGTGCGAACACCAGGAACAGCCTGATGCTAGCGCCGGCACCAAAAGGGTGATGTGGCGGGTTGAACACGCGTAGGGCAATCAGACCACCGACGCCGAGAACGTCCACAGCAACCCAGGCGTAGACCGCGTAGATCGGCCAGAGCCCGGTCACGAGATTGCCTGCGAACACCAACACGCCCCACCAGACGGCTGCGAGGCTCGCCAGCTCGTAGAGCTGCGATTGCTTCACGCGCTGGACGATGTCGTCGATCTCCGCGAGCGCCTCGGCGGCCTGTTTGCTGTCAATCATGACTGTCCGCTCCCGCGCGTTGCCACGTCCTCGGCGATGGCGGAGACCGCCTTCGGGTTGGTGACCATGCCCATGTGGTTGACGCCCTCGATCACCTTGACGTCGACGGATGGCTTTATGGCCTGCACGGTCTCGGCATATTTGTCGGAGATCATCATCTCGTCCTCAGCGCCACCGAAGATCGTGAGCGGATGCGTCACCGCCGACAGATCGAGGCGATAACCGCGTGTCGCAAAGTTACGCATGAGGCGATCCGAATAGGTCGCGACCAGAAACCGCTCGGAATTCGGGGGCACGGCGAAGGCGAGCACCGGAAGCTGCGAGCAGCAATCGATGCCGAGCTTGCGTAGCGCTGCAAGCGCAAGGAGACGCGGAATGTCGGCATTGGCCCAGCCGCCGGAATGCGGCCGGTTGGTCGGCGCGTCGTAACCGAGATAGGGCGCGACCAGCACGGTGCGGACGAACAGATCCTGCATGATCGGCGTCGCGGCGACGCGGAGCGAGAAGCCAGCGCCGGCGGAATGGCCGATCAGGGTCAGCGGCAGATCGGGCGCGGCCTTGCGCACCTGCGCGACGAAGTCGACGAGGTCGTCCTCGAGCTGGCCGACATAGCCGATATCGCCGCGCGTGCCGGAAGCGCCGTGACCGCGCATGTCGAGCACCCAGGTCTCGACGCCGCGCCCAGCCAGTGCCGCGGTCAGCGCGTGGTTGATCGTGCCGGAGGAGCCGGACGAGCCGTGGATGAAGATGGCACCACGCCCAGTGGCGGCGCCGCTCGGGGCGTAGTGGCGATAAGCGAGCCACGTACCGTCGCGGGCCTGGAAGCGCTCCAGCGCCGGCAGAGTCGACATGTCGACTCCCTTGCGGGAGTCGGAGACCGAACGCAGCTCCGCGGGCCGCTGCAGCGGCGTCGCAATCAGGGCGGCTAGTAGCAGCGCCATAGCGCCGACCGCGCACAGGCCCCATTTCAGCAAGCTCAGAGCACCTCGCAGCAATTGCATCGCCATGGCGCAACTCCGTTGACCTCACCATCGATAGAGAACTCTATAATACAGAGTACTCTTTTGATCAATCCCCGGATTGGCGTCGCGCTGCGAAAATCCTTAACGTCGGGTCCGACCCCAAAATGCCGAATCGTTTGCCGATGCCGCCTGCGGAACAACTGCTCAACGCCCCCGAATTCACCGTTTCCGAGCTCTCGCTGTCCCTGAAACGGACGGTCGAGGACGCCTTTGGCCATGTCCGGGTGCGCGGCGAGATCTCGGGCTTTCGCGGGCCCCACTCCTCCGGCCATTGCTATTTCGCGCTCAAGGACGAGAGCGCCAAGATCGAGGCGGTGATCTGGAAGGGCGTCCATGGCCGCATGCGCTTCAAGCCCCAGGAAGGGCTCGAGGTCATCGCCACCGGCAAGCTCACCACCTATCCGGGCTCCTCGAAGTACCAGATCGTGATCGAGGCGCTGGAGCCCGCCGGCATCGGCGCGCTGATGGCGCTGATGGAGGAGCGCAAGAAGAAGCTCGCGGCCGAAGGCCTGTTCGATGAGGCGCGAAAACAGCTCCTGCCGTGGTTGCCGGAGGTGATCGGCGTCGTGACCTCGCCGACCGGCGCCGTGATCCGGGACATCCTGCATCGGCTCGAGGATCGCTTTCCGCGTCGCGTGCTGGTGTGGCCGGTCAAGGTGCAGGGCGAAGGTTCGGCCGAACAGGTCGCGGCCGCGATCCGCGGCTTCAATGCGCTGCCCGAGGGCGGCAAGATTCCGCGCCCCGACGTGCTGATCGTCGCGCGTGGCGGCGGCTCGCTGGAGGACCTCTGGTCGTTCAACGAGGAGATCGTGGTGCGGGCTGCTGCCGAGAGCATGATCCCGCTGATCTCGGCGGTGGGGCACGAGACCGACATCACACTGATCGATTTCGTCGCCGACAAGCGCGCGCCGACGCCGACGGCGGCGGCCGAGATGGCGGTGCCGGTGCGCAGCGAATTGTTCGTCGAGGTCGCCGACCTCGCACGGCGCACGCGCGCCTATTGGCAGCGCGCCCATGAGAGCCGCCGCAGCGAGCTGCGTGCGGCCGCGCGCGCACTGCCGGCAGCCGGCGATCTGCTCGCGATCCCGCGGCAGCGGCTGGATTCGGCAGGCGCTGCCCTGCCCCGCGGGCTCAAGGCCAACACCCATGCGCATTTCCGCAGGTTCACCGCCGCCAGCGCGAAGCTGACGCTGCGCGTGCTGCACGGCCAGATCGCGCAGGCCGATCACCGGCTCACCGTGTGCGGCGAGCGGCTCGGCCTGTCCGCACGTTCGCTGCTGCGGCAGCGGCGTGACCGCTTTGCCGGGCTCGAGATTCGCTTGCGCGCCTCAAAGCTCTCCAACGCGCAGGCGCAGCGCAACGCGATTGCCCGCCAGCGCGAACGCACGCATCGCCTTGCCGAGCGCGCCAGCCGCGCGCTCGTCACATTGTTGCAGCGGTTAGATGCCCGCGTCGAGAACAGCGGCAAGCTGCTCTCGGCCCTGTCCTATCGCAGCGTGCTCGCGCGCGGTTTCGCGCTGGTGCGCGACGACGCCGGCCATCCCCTGCATTCGGCAGATTCGATCGGGCCGAATGCGCGGCTCGAGATCGAGTTTGCGGACGGCCGCGTTGCGGCGACTGCGGACGCGGATCGCCCTGCCCCGGCCGCCAGGCGCGCGCCATCGCAGCCGAAGCCGGCCGCGCAAGACGCCAAGCCCGCGCCGAAGCGCACGGCCAAGCCGGTGGATCAGGGCAGTTTGTTCTGAAAGCGGGGCGGCGGCGCCCAGCTCTCGTCAGAGCGGAGCACAGAACGGCAGCGTACGCAGTCTCGTGTCCCGGACAAGCGAAGCACAGATCCGGGACCCAGGAACCAAAACCTCCCTAGCAACATGGGCCCCGGCTCTGCAGCGCACCGCCAGAGTGGCGCTGCGCTGCGTCCGGGGCACGACCGCGAAATGCGGCGCACGCCTCGCCACGTCGTCATTGCGAGCGCAGCGAAGCAATGATGGTGTGGCGGCAGCAGGTGGCCCGCCTACCGGCAGGACAATCCCGCGTCGATCGTGGTCCAGAAGCCGCAATGTTCCGGCGCACGTTGCGGTGCGCCGGCGTGGGCTTCGAACAGGAAGACCGCGGCGCTGAAGACGATCAGTGCGGAGGAGAAGAGAACAAAGCGGTTGCGCATGTTCGATGCGTCAATCGACATCATGGTCGAATTATGGCGTGACCGCAGACTGAAACCGGCACGGCGCGCCATCCGTAATTTCCCGGTCGGCCATCATGTCCCGTGCAGGGCGGCGGTCGATGCGGGGCTGTCCGCCTCATGTTGTTCCTCGGGCGGCCCCGCTTCGCTCGGCAGCCCAACCGAGCGGCCTTGTATGCATTATCCCAGTTGCCAGCACCGGGCACTTCGCTTTACATGCCGCCAATTCACCCTCGGATAATCGCCGGGGCTCAAGAACCGCATGAGTTGTCGGAGGGAAGGCGCATGGCGCGCAACATCCTGATCCTCGGGGCTTCCTACGGCTCCCTGCTGGGCACGAAGCTCCTGATGGCGGGGCACAACGTCACCCTGGTTTGCCGCTCCAAGACCGCGGAGCTGATCAATCGTGATGGGACCGAGGTGCGCATCAAGTTGCGCGACGAGGCAGTGCACCGTGCGATCTTCTCGCGCGACCTGCCCGGCAAGCTCGACGCGGTGACCCCGGCCGATGTCGACGTCTCCCGCTACGACATGGTCGGCCTTGCGATGCAGGAGCCGCAATACACCAACCACACGGTCCGCGTTCTCATGGTCAAGATCGCCACGGCCAAGCTGCCGTGCCTGTCGATCATGAACATGCCGCCGCTGCCCTATCTGAAGCGGATCCCCTCGCTCGCAGGCATGGATCTCGAGGAGGCCTATACCAATGCCCAGGTGTGGGAGCGCTTCGAGCCGGGACTGGTGACACTCTGCTCGCCCGATCCGCAGGCCTTCCGCCCGCCGGAAGAGGCGGCGAACGTGCTCCATGTCGGCCTGCCCACGAACTTCAAGGCGTCAGCGTTCGCCGACGACAAGCACAACAAGGTGCTGCGCGAGCTCGAAGCCGACATCGACGCGGTGACGCTCGACGGCCACGACGTACCGGTGAAGCTGAAAGTGTTCGACTCACTGTTCGTGCCGCTGGCGAAATGGTCGATGCTCTTGACTGGCAACTACCGTTGCATCACGCCGCACGAGCCGCAGTCGATCCGCGACGCCGTGCACGGCGATCTCGCGCGCTCGCAGACGATCTATGATCATGTCGACGCGATCGCCCGCCGCCTCGGCGCCGATCCGCAGGACCAGGTCCCGTTCGCGAAATACGCCAAGGCCGCGGAAAGCCTGCTCAAGCCGTCATCGGCCGCGCGCGCGGTCGCGAGCGGCGCGCCCTTCATCGAGCGTGTCGACCTCCTGGTGAAGCTGATCTCGCATCAGCTCGGCGTGCCCAATGCCGAGATCGATCGCACGGTCGAGACCGTGGACCAGAAGCTGAACGAGAAAATCGTGCACGGTGGATCCGGCGCGCAGTAGCGCGCCGTTTCTGGTCCCTATCGAGCAGCGTCCGCGCTCACGCACTCAGGAATGATTGAAGCCAGATCAGGCCGGCGGCGCCACGGACAGTTCCGGGTGTGACGCGCAAGCAACTCGACACGCGGACGTCTTCCATCGCGCCTCGATCACGCGAACGTGTCGGGCTCGCCTTCTTGTCTCTCTGACAGTCGCGCGCAACATGCGCTTGCCGAATTACCCTCGGCGCAGCTTGCTTTGGTCGCCGGCTCCGCAGCGGATCGGCTCCAGAGCGCGAGCTCGATAGCCGACAACAATAACAGAAGACCAAGACCAGCAAAAATGGATCAGGCGATGCTGAGCGTCGTCCGCGCGGTAGAGGCAGGCGCGACGACGATGAGGAGCGTGATTGACGCTACCGGACTATCCCGCCTCAAGACCGAGCGTGCGTTGAATGCGCTGGAGAAGCAGAAGCTGCTGGTCCGCGATGGCCAGGGTTTTCGCGCGACCGGGCTGCCGAAAACGCCACTGCCCGCACGGCAGTGCGGTTCGTGCAACGCCTGCTGCGATATCCTCGAAGTGGCCGGCGTCGACAAGCCGGTGAACCAGCTCTGCAAGCATTGGCAGGCGGGCACCGGATGCACCATCTACGACCGCCGTCCGCAGATGTGCCGGTCATTCGTCTGCGCCTGGCTGCAGGGCCATCTCGACGACGACTGGTTTCCCGCCAAGTCCGGCATCGTGGTGCATTTCAGCCAGGACGCAGTGAACGTCACCGTCGATGACGATTGTCCCGATCGCTGGCGCGATGAGCCGTATTTCAGCAAGCTCGTCGAATGGTCGCTGAACGGGATCAGACGAATCGGAAACCGCGGCTACGCAACCCTTGTCGTTTCCGGCGCCGACAGGTTCCTCCTGCTCGGACGCACCGTCGTTCCCGATCCGACGCTGTTCGGAACTGCCTTCCTGCCGCTCACTGCCGACACCTTCCGGTTCTGGCGGGCGACATCCCAGGAGCACTTACGGCGGCTGCATGAGCGCATCGCCGAGATCGAGCGGATCAGGCAGGAATTCGGGGCCTGCGCGATTCCCGGGAACGAGGACGACGATCCTCAATCTCCCTACCGGCCCGCACTTCTAAGGTTGTCGAATCACGCCTGAACTGCGCCGTGGGCAACACGGCGTGATTCGCGCTGTAGCGCTCGACGCGCCCCGGCCGGGTTGATAAGCCCCTGTCCGCGAATGACGGGGACTTGAGTCGGGGACATGACGGTTGCGATCGAGATGGGGCAGACCACGGCAGGCGCCGCGGCGGCCATGGACCTCGAAGAACTGCTGGCGACCCGCCTCCTGGTGCAGGGCAATTCGGGCTCCGGCAAGTCGCATCTGCTGCGCCGGCTCCTCGAACAGAGCGCGCCCTGGGTGCAGCAGGCCATCATCGATCCCGAAGGCGATTTCGTCACGCTGGCCGGGCGCTTCGGCCATCTGGTGATCGACGCCGAGGATCACACCGAGCGCGGCCTTCAGGTCGCCGGCGAGCGCGCGCGGCTGCATCGCGTCTCCACCGTGCTCAATCTCGAAGGGCTCGACGCCGAGAACCAGATGCGCCGTGCGGCGGCGTTCCTCGGCGGCATGTTCGACGTGGACCGCGACCATTGGTACCCGATGCTGGTGGTGGTGGACGAGGCCCAGCTGTTCGCGCCGGCCGTCGCCGGCGAGGTGTCGGACGAGGCACGAAAACTTTCGCTCGGCGCCATGACCAATCTGATGTGCCGCGGCCGCAAGCGCGGCCTTGCCGGCATCATCGCGACCCAGCGCCTGGCAAAGCTCGCCAAGAACGTCGCGGCCGAAGCCTCGAACTTCCTGATGGGCCGAACCTTCCTCGATATCGACATGGCGCGCGCCGCCGATCTGCTTGGCATGGAGCGGCGGCAGGCCGAATCCTTTCGCGATCTCGAACGCGGACAGTTCATGGCGCTCGGCCCGGCGCTGTCGCGACGCCCGTTGCGTTTGCATATCGGCGCGACCGACACCCAGCCGCGCAACTCCACGCCGCGGCTGATGCCGCTGCCGGAAGCAACGCTGAAGGACGTGCGGGCCGTGATCCTGGCCGCGCCGCCGCCCGATGCGAGCCGGCCACAGCGCCGGCCTGCACCGGATCTGCTCGAACAGCTCCGCGCCGCGAAGGCCGCCGCGCCGGAGGTCCGGGCCGAGCCAATCGAAGTACCGGTCAGCGCCGAAGAGCTGGCGGAGCGGCGCGAACGTGTCGACCGCACCTTGCGCGCGGTGCTCGCCGAGCCCGACGCCGGCTTCCGCGCCATCGGCGTGCTCTATCAGGAGTTCGTAGTCCGCTGCCGTATCGAAGGGCTCGGCTCCGCCGTCCCCGACCTCAACGAATTCCGCCGCATGCTGACGCATGCACGGGCCGGGCTCGGCACTGATCTCGCCGAGGACGACGCCTGGCAGGACGTCTCTCTGCGTGCCTCGATCCTGCCCGACGACATGCAGGGCGTCTTCATGATGATCGCGCGCGCAGCAAAAGAAGGCTGGCCCTGCCCCGGCGACGCCGCGATCGCGCGGGCCTATGGCTCGCACTCCCTGCGCCGGGCGCAACGCCTGCTCGGCTACATGGAAGAGCAGGGTCTGATCGTGTGCCAGCTTGACGGGGGCGGCCGCAGGATCGTGACGCTGGTGGAATTGGCCTGGGCTACAGCGCCGGGCGATCCCAATGGCGACGATCTGCCGGCGGAGCCGGCTCAGAGCGTGGCGTCCGCTTGATTGCTGCCACGAAGAAGGTGCGCTCCCTCTCCCGCTTGCGGGAGAGGGTTGGGGAGAGGGTATCTCCGCAATGAACGCTCCCACCGCGGAGCGAGCTCTCACCCGCGCCTTCGGCGCGACCTCTCCCGCAAGCGGGAGAGGTTACGGAACTCGTGGCTCAGAATGTGCCCGCCATAGTGAGGCGAAACGTCAGTGGCTCGACCGGGTGCAGCACGTAATCCATCACGCCGGTCTGGCAGACCGCCGTTGGCGCGATGCCCGATGTGCAGAGATTGGTGAGCGTATCGGTCTTGAGCAGCGAGCCATAGGCATAGGTGATCTGGTTCGCTTGCACATTGAAGAGATTGAGCACGTCGAGCTGAAGGCGCCAGCCATTGTCGATGCGATAGCCGAGGCGGCCATTGAAGACGCTGGTCGCAGACGAGCGGAACGCGTTGTCTTCCGTCAGCGGGCTCGACGCCAGATAGCGCCAGCGCAAGGCGCCGAACCAGCCGGTCTTCTCGCCGAGGGTGACACCGACTGACGCCACCATCGCCGGCGCGTTCGGAATGTAGTTGCCGGGTGCGTTGCCGATCTGCGCTTCGGGATAGCCGGCAAGCGATGCATAGACCTCTGCCTGCTCGCTGTCGTAACCGCGAAAGCGCGCATGCGTCGTCGCGAGATCGGCGTCGATGTCGATCCAGGATCTCGGGCGGTAGTGGTTGGTCCATTCGAAACCGTAGCGACGGCTGGCGCGGGTCGCCGAGGTGTCGCCAGCATCGCCGGAGAACAGGATCTCGGAATCCTGGTCGAGGATGAAGATGCTGAGCGAGGTGTCGAGGTTGGGGATGATCCTGCTACGGACGCCAACCTCTGCGCCCCTGGTACGCACCAGCAACGGCGACGGCGTGAGTCTTGTCGCGGGATCGCCGGGGTCTTCCGTTGTCGTCGCGCCACGGGCATCGTTCGAGTGCATGCCGTAGCCGGCGCCAAAGAAAAATTCGGTCTGGTTGAACGGGCCGAGCACCATCCTGAACTTCGGGCTGCCGAGCGCAGCGTTGACGCTTCCGGAATTGTTGGAGTTGAACAGCGAGGTGACATTGGCAGTGTAATAGTCGCCGCGCCAGCCGACGATGGTCCGGAGCCAATCGGTCCAGCGCACGGTGTTTTCGGCATAGACGCCGACGCTGCCCTCGCCGACCTTGTCGCTGCGGGTGTTGGAGAGGAAGCCGCGCTGGAAGGTGTTGGTCAGCGCCAGATCGATCGCGTCGTAGCGCGATTGCAGGCCGAACGTCGTCTGCATCGGAAGACCGGCGAACGAGCCGTTCAGCGTGCGCGAGATATTGGCGCCGGCCATGAGACGATCGTCGTGCTGGTGGAACTGGTCGCCGAACACGGGATCACTGAGGAAATAGGTGAAGTTATTGAAGAGATCGAGCTGGCTCTTCACGACATAGGCGTTCGCCGTCCAGGAGCCGACATCGTCACTCTGCGCCACGCGCGCCGAAAGCGCGAAGCGATTGGTGTTGCCACCATCGGTCGGGTCTTCCGCGCCGAACCGGCCGAGCAGGCCGCTGGCGATGGCGCGCTGTGGCACCTGGTCGGTCGAATTCCATTTGTTCGCATAGGCCATTCCGGTGACGGATACGCCGTCGGTCGCAGTGCCCTGGCTGTAGCGCACGAGGCCGTTCAGCTTCTTCGCATTGTCCGGATTGTCCCAGGGACCGTTGTAGGTGCCGATCTCGCCGGCGACGAGCAGCGAACCGTCGCCGACTTTCGCGGAGTCCATGCCGAGCAGGCGGCGATAGCCGAAGCTGCCCGCGGTCACCTGCGCGAGACCCCTGGTGCGGTCGATCAGGCCGATATGCACGCTGCCGACCGAGGCGAAATCGCCCTCGTCGGCGAAATAAGGTCCCTTGCGCACGTCCATCGCGGCGATGGTTTCCGGGATCAACCAGTTGAGATCGGCATAGCCTTGCCCGTGCGCGTGGGTGCGCATGTTGACGGGAACGTCGTCGACATAGATGGCGAGGTCGGTGCCGTGATCGAGGTTATAGCCGCGCAGAAAATACTGGTTGGCTTTGCCCTCGCCGGAATGCTGGGTCACGATCAGCCCCGGCACGGCTTCGAGCACTTCTCCCGGCCGTGTGAAGGGACGCGCGTTGAGCTCCTCGCCCGAGAACGTCATCTCGCTCGCCATGCTCGGCTGGATCTTTACGCCGGAAGCGACGCTGCGCGAATCCGCTGCTTGCGCTTCTGCCGGATCGACGACGATGCGATCGCTGGCAGGGGCTGGCTTGCTGAGCCGAGGGGATGCAGGCCGCTTCTTCTGCCGTGACGTCTCCCCGCCGCTGACCTGGATCGGCGGCAGCTCGCGTGCGTCATCGCCGCTCTGCGCGAAGGCGCTGCCGTCATCCGCAAGAAGCACCAGGGCCGAGAGTGCCGTCAGCGTGCCGCCGCGTCGGCCAGGATCAGGCCGCCTCGGTGGCATCGGCGCATTCCAGGATTTTTGGCGCGGCATCGGGAGCGACCGCAAACATACGGCGATAAAGCACGACCGAGACGAGCCAGGCGATCGCGAACAGCCCGATCACGGCGAAACCGACATTGGCGAGCGACTCGTTGAGGCCCTTGACCAGCGTCCACACGCCGCCGGACAGGCCGAGGCGGTCGGCGATCAGGCCGAGCGCCTCGATGCCGCCGATGAACAGCGCCACCACGACGGAGGCGCCGGTGATCGTGAGGTTATACCAGAGCTTTCGCAGGGGATCGACGAAGGCCCAGCGATAGGCGCTGACCATCAGCGCCGAATCGGCGGTGTCGACCAGCGCCATGCCGGCCGCGAACAGCGCAGGGAATACCAGGACATCGGCGAGCGAAGCGCCGCGCGCGGCTTCGGTGGCGGAGATGCTGAGCAGACCGATCTCGGTTGCGGTATCGAAGCCGAGCCCGAACAGGAATCCGAGCGGATACATGTGCCAGGGCCTTGTCACGAAACGGAACATCGGGCCGAGCAGTCGTGCCAGGAAGCCGCGATTGGCGAGCAGCGCATCATGTCCTTCGGCGACGTGAACGCCCTGGGCGCGCGCGGCGCGAAATGTCCGCCACAGGCCGGCGCAGATGACGAGATTGATGGCCGCGATCACGAGCAGGAACAGCGCCGACACCGATGTGCCGATGAGGCCGCCGATATGCTTAAGCAGACTGTCGCCGCCAAGGCTCACCACGCCCAGCGCAAGCAGTATGGTCGCGACCACGACGATGGTGGAATGGCCGAGCGCGAAATAGAGGCCGACGGATCGTGGCGCATCGCCCACATGCATCAGCTTGCGCACGACATTGTCGATCGCGGCGATGTGGTCGGCATCGACGGCGTGGCGCAGCCCGAACACCCATGCCAGCAGCGCGGTCGCCATCACTGTCGGCCGGTCGCCGAAAACCGCGAAAGCCCAGGCCCAAGCGGCGATGTTGGCGGCGACGAGCCCGCCGAACAGCAGGACCATTCCGGGCTCGACCGCTCGCAAGGACAACTTCGTCACGAAAATCATTCCGTCCGCTGCGCGCCCCATCGCGCCAGCGGTATGATCTTTTCATAAGATGATCACACTGACCAGTGCAATCCCGGCCGGTCGGGACGGGTCTTGCGCAGAGCTCGCGCTACGCGGCCTCGGAGCCGCCGAGATAAGCGTCGCGGACGCGCGGATCGTCCTTCAGCGCCCGCGCCGGGCCGGACAGCACGATCTTCCCGGTCTGAAGCACATAGGCCTCGTGCGCGATCTCGAGCGCGAGGCTGGCGTTCTGCTCGACCATGAAGACCGAGACGCCCTCCTGATTGATGGTCCTGATCAGCTCCAGCACACGGTCGACATAGAGCGGGGACAGGCCCATGGTCGGCTCGTCCATCACGATCATGCGCGGCCGGCTCATCAGCGCGCGCGCCATCGCGACCATCTGCTGCTCGCCGCCGGAGAGCGAGCCGGCGCGCTGCGACAGCCGCTGGCCGAGTTTTGGAAACAGCGTCAGCATTTTCTCGAGATCCTGCGCCACGGCATCGCGATCGTTGCGCACGAAGGCGCCCATCAGGATGTTCTCCCGGACGCTCATGTCCGCGAACAGCCGCCGCGCCTCGGGCACCGAGGCGATGCCGCGGCGGACGATCTGGGGCGTGGCGAGGCCAAGCAGCGAGGCGCCGTCGAAGGTCACCTCCCCCGAACGCGGTTTCACCAGACCGAGGATGATCTTCATCGTCGTGGATTTGCCGCTGGCATTGCCGCCGAGCAGGCAGACGATATGGCCGCGGCCAACTGATATCGACAGGTCGAAATGGACCTGGGCCTGGCCGTAGAAGGTATTGACGTTCGACAGCGCCAGCAGCGGTTCGGGTGCGCTCGTCGTCATGCCGCGCTCTCCTGCTCAGCCATCCCCGACAGGCCGTGGCCGAGATAGGCCTCGATCACCTTGGGGTCGTTGCGGACGTCTTCGCCGGCGCCTTCCGCGATCTTTCTGCCCTCGTCCATGACGATGACGCGGTCGGAGAGGCGCATCACCATCTCTAACTTGTGCTCGATCAGGAGGATCGTCAGCCCTTCAGCCTTCAGCTCGGCGACGAGCGCCTGCATCTCCGCGGTCTCGGTCGGGTTCATGCCGGCGGTCGGCTCGTCGAGCAGCAGCAGGCGCGGCTTCAGCGCAAGGGCGCGCGCGATCTCGACGCGGCGGCGGTTGGCGTAGGAGAGGCTGTAGGCCGGCTGGTCGATGCGTGGCAGCAGCCGCTCACCGAAGCGCGCGAGAATGGCTTTCACCTCCTCGCGCAGATGGTCTTCCTCAGCCTTGACGCTTGCCGGGCGCAGCAGCGCCAGACCCAGTTCCAGCAGCGGGCCGATCACCGGCACCGCCGGCCTGACCGCGCGCAGCCGCGTGTGCGCGCCGATCAGGACGTTGTCCATGACGCTGAGATTGCCGAAGACGCGGCCGAGCTGGAACGTACGCGCGATGCCTTCGGCCGCCAGCCGTTCCGGTGAGAGACCCGTGATGTCCTGCCCTTCGAAGCTGACATCACCGGCGTCGGGCCGATCGAGCCCGGTCACGAGGTTGAACAGCGTGGTCTTGCCGGCGCCGTTCGGGCCGATGATGCTGATGAGCTCGCCTTTGGCGAGGTCGAGGTCGATGGCGTCGACCGCGGTGAGGCCGCCGAAGCGGCGCGTCAGCCCGCGCAGGGACAGCATGGGAGTGTGCTGTTCGGCCATCACATCGTCCCCAACAGGCCCTGCGGCCTGAACCGCACGAGCAGCAACAGCACGATGCCGTAGATCAGGATGCGGTACTCCGCCGCGATCCGGAACAGCTCGGGCAGGCCGACCAGCGCCACCGATCCGACAATGGCGCCGACGACATTGCCGAGGCCGCCGAGGATCACGACCGTCAGTGCCAGGATGGATTGCTGCGTATTGAACGTCTCGTGGTTGATGTAGGAGTAGAGATGCGCGGCGATGCCGCCGCTGACGCCGGCCGCAAATCCGCCGAAGATGAAGGCGAGCGACTTGTAGCGATTGAGGCTCAGGCCATAGGCGCGCGCCGCGATATCGTCATCACGGATGGCACGGAAGCTGCGGCCGAGATGCGAGCCGAGCAACCGCCCCTGCAGCAGCGCCAGCACGACCATCACCGCAAAACTGAACCAGTAGATCGACGTTGGGCTGATCAGATCATAGCCGAACAGCGACAGCGGCGGGATGCCGGAGATGCCGATCGGGCCGCGCGTGACGCTTTCCCAGTTCAGGATCACCAGCGACACGATCTCGCCGATGGCGAGCGTCGCGATCGACACATAGTGCCCACGCAGACGGAACGACGGCGAGATCAGCGCCGTGCCGAGCGCGGCACTCATCAGGCCGCCGCCAATGACGGCGAGGCCGACGGGGACGGAGAAGTTCAGCGATAGCAGCGCCGACGTGTAGGCGCCGATCGCCAGCAGCGCGGCGTGTCCGAGCGAGACCTGCCCGATCGTGCCCGCGACCAGCGTGAGGCTCAGTGCGAGCATGCCGAGCAGCCACGCATTGATCAGAGTCTGGAGCACGTAGAAGGACACCGGAAAAAGCGGAAGGATCGCGAAGGCGACGGCTGCGGCCAGCAGGGCCCAGCGCGGAATGCGCACAGGCCGGCTCCGCGCAATGAAGGTGCCGGTGAGCGGCTCGGGCGGTGCCTGCCGCGCGCTGGCGAACAGGCCGTTCGGCCGTAGCACGAGGACAACGACCAGCAGCAGGAACGCGAACAGATTGCGGTAGCTGGTGCCGAACACGGCAACGCCGTAGCTTTCCACCAGCCCCAGCAGCAGGCTACCGATGACCGCACCGGGCACATTGCCGGCACCGCCAACCACTTCGGCGACCACGCCTTTGAGCGTCGCCTGAAGGCTCATCGCGGTGTCGATCTGGTTGTAGTACATGCCGACCAGCATGCCGGAGACGCCGCCAAGCGCGGCGGCAATGCCGAACACCGCCTGATTGACACGGTTGACGTCGACGCCCATCTGCATGGCGGCGTCGCGATCCTGCGCAGTGGCGCGGACAGCCCAGCCGAGCTTGCTGTAGCGCAGGAACACGAACAGCAGCAGCGCGCTGGTGATGCCGACGCCGGCGATCAACAGATCGAGCGGGCCGATCGTGCCGCCGCCGACCTGGAAGCGCACGTCAGGCAACTGGCTCGGCAGCGCACGCGGATTGGGCGAGAAGGTCAGCATCACAAGCTGGTCGAGCACGAAGCTGATGCCGATCGTCGCGAGCAGCGGTGCGATGCGCACCGAGTTCTGGAGCGGACGCAGGCCGAAGCGTTCGATGATCAATCCGACGAGCGCTGCGGCCACCGCCACCACGATGATCGTGAGCGGCAGCGGCGTGTGGAGCTGCACCACCGCGACCCAGCCGATATAGGCGCCGACGAGATAGATCGAGCCCTGCGCGAAATTGATCAGCCGGCTGACGCCGAAGATCAGCGCAAGCCCGACCGCAATGAGGGCGTACACGTTGCCGACGATCAGCCCGTTGATCGTGTAGTCGAGCCAGGAAGACACGCGGGTGGTCCCCGAGTAGAGAGAAAAGCGGCCGGAGCGCCCGCCCCGGCCATCATGTCAGGTCGGCTTGCCGTCCCAAAGCGCGAACTGGCCCTTGCGCACGACGAGCTCGGCATTCATGGCGCCCTTGACGCGGCGGGTCTCGACGTCGAACGTCGCGGTCCCGAAGATGACACTCGGCACGTCCTTCACCTTTGCGAAGGCGTCGCGGATGGCGCGCCGGTCGGTGCCACCGATCCTGAGGACGGCAGCCGCCATGTTCATCGCGTCATAGGAGTAGGCGTTGAACGCGTCGGGCTCCAGCCCGTTGTATTTCTTCCTGAAGCCCGCGATGAATTTCTGCACCTCAGGCCGCGGGTCTTCCGGGAAGTAGCGCGTACCGACATGGACGTCCTCAACCGCCTCGCCACCAAGCTCCAGGAACTTTGGCGAATAGACCGAGCTTGCCGCACAGATTACCTGTTTCAGCCCCACCTGGCGGGCCTGACGCGCGATCAGTGCACCATCGGAATAATAGGAGATCAGGATCAGCCCGTCCGGATTGGCGTCGCGGACGCGCACCAGCGTGGAGCGGAAGTCGCGCTCCTCCGCGATATAGCCTTCGGTGACGGCGATCTCCGCGCCATACTCCTTGGCCGTCTTGACGAAATAGTCGCGGCTGGTGCGCCCCCAATCGGTGTTGAGGTGCAGCACCGCGAGCTTTTTGAGGCCGAGGCGTTTCACGGCATATGCCGCCAGCAGCGGCTGCTCGTCGGCCTGGCTGACGGAGGTGCTCCACATGAAGTCGCCGCCCTTGGTGAAATCGGGATGCGAATTGGTGAAGCCGAATTGCACGAGGCCCCCGCGCTGATAGATCGGCGAGGCCGCCATCGAGGCCGGGCTGGAGAAATCACCGAGCTCCATGACGATCCGGGGATCGGAGACGAATTTCTGGGCGATCGCCACCGACTGGCGCGGATCGCTCTGGCTGTCCTCGAAGCTGTAGGCGAGCTTGCGGCCGTTGATGCCTCCGGCTGCGAGGATCTCGTCCAGCGCAAGATCAAAGCCCTGCTTCCACTGCGTGCCATATTGCGCGTTCGGCCCGGTCAGGGGGCCGCTGACGCCGAGCAGGATCGGCTCGGATGATTGCGCGAAGGCGGCGCGCGAGAAGGCCGCTCCTGCCAACATGGCGGCAAGCGAGCCCTTGACCAGGATACGACGATCGATGTTGCTCATGCACGGCTCCATCCATTCAATGTTAAGAACAATGGCAATTCTTGTGCCAGCGAAGCTGCCTATGTCGAGGGCTCACCGAGCGACAGCATCAGCCTGTTCGCCCAGTTGAAGAACGACGCACCGTTGATGACGTCGACGATCTCCGCATCGTCGAGGCCCGCGCGGCACAGCTCCTCGATATTGTCGGGGCCGAACGCAATCGGCGTCGCGGCGAGCGCCACCGAGGCCTTCACCACCGCATTCCAGCGCTCGCCGAGATCGGCGCCGACGCCCTCGTCGAGCAGGCGCTGGACGTCGTCGCGGCGCTTGGAATAGGTGCTGGCAAAGCGCGCATGCACGGATGCGCAATAGATGCAGCCGTTGTAGCGCGAGGTCGCGGCGGCCGCGAGCTCGCGCTCGGCGCGCGGCAGGCCGTCGGCGGTGTTGTAGAAGATGTCCTTGTCGGTCTTGGTGCGGGCTTCCAGAACCTCGGGATCGCGCACCAGAAGGCGGAAATATTCCGACTTGGCGCGGGAGCGATCGACCAGACCATTGAAATGCCGCTCGGTCAATTCAGCCTCGGGCAGCGGATCGATCCACGAGACCCAGCCGAGTTCATCCTGGGTGAAGACGACGGGCGGATTGGCTTTGATTGCAGCGCTCATGATACGGATCCCCTACGCGCCAGAAGCGGCGCTCGCCGTGTGCCCAAGTGAGGCACCGAGCACGCGCAGTCCGGCGACGACGCGCACCTGGAACGACAGGAACGCGACGAGCTGAGAGAAGGTGACGATGCCGGTGTTCGACCAGCCGGCGGCAAGCAGCGCCTTCATGTCGGCGGACGCCGCATCGCGCGGGCGGAACACCAGCAGATGCGCATGTTCGAGCGCCGCGGCGAGCCGTGCGCCGAGCACCGCCTTGCGATCCGCGCTCACCCGATAGATCAGCCCGGCCTTGTCTTCGACCGACAGCGGGCCGGCCGGAAAGACACCGTACGGGCCTGACGTCTTACCGCGCTCGAGCTCGGCCTGGATCGCCTCGAGCAGCGTCGCTCCATCCGCATTCGCCGCAAGCTTCTCGCGATAAAAGGCCGCGACAGACGACTCGCCATGGAGCCCGGTCACGAAGGCCGCGACCGCCGCACGTTCGGGAAGCGAGAAATCGCCGGCGTCGATCGGCTCGAACAGGGTGAGATAGCTCTTCTGCGCGTTCTCGCGCGCCTGCAGGCGCCGCGCGCGAATGGCGTCCAGGCTCGATCCCGGTTCGATCCCGGCGAGCGCGTCGATGATATCCTTCGTGCCCATCATTCAGCCTCCGCCAGCGCCACTTCTGCCGCCGTCCTGGTCCAGCCCAGCGCCGGCGCGACCTTCTCCGCGACCAAGTCGATCGAGCGCAGGATATAGGGGTGCGGAGGATCGACCGAATGGGCCTGGAAGACGAGGTCGGTCACCCGCTCCAGCGTCGCGTCAGCGCGGAGCGAAGCGATGACGTCGTCGGCCACGCCGAAATGCGTGTCGAACGCCGTGATCATCTCCTCCAGCGTCTCGCCCGGCCTGGCGTGGCCGCCCTTGAGGAACTGCGGGAGCGCACGCCGCAGCCCAATATCGGCAAGGCGCATCGCCTCGGCCCGGTCGTCGGCGACGAAGATGCTGCGCGACGCCATGATGCGCGGCTCGCATCCCGGCGGCAGCGCTGCCAGATAAGCGTCGATGATCGGATTCTGGATCTCGGCGAGCGTCGCGTGCGGCGCCTCCTTGGCTCGCGGCTGCGTGCGAGACAGCAAGAGACCATCGCCCGCCTTGCCCGCGCGCGCGCCGCCGGCCACCGAGAAGGTCGCCTGCCAGATCCGGTCGTCCAGTTGTGGCCGCTGTGGATAGAGCGTGTCACCGCCGTCGAGCGGCTTGCCGACCAGCGCGGTGCGGACGACGTCCAGGTTGCGGGCGAAAATCTCGTTGCGCTGGGCGCTGTCGAGGCCGAAGGCGGCAAAGGCCGACGGGTTGCCCCCGGTGCCGACGCCGAGCTCGAAGCGGCCGTTGCAGAGCAGATCGAGCACTGCGGCGTCCTCCGCCACCCTGACCGCGTTCTCCAGTGGCAGTGTTACGATGCCGGTGCCGAGGCGGATGCGCGAGGTCTGCGCTGCAACGTAACCGAGGAAAGTGAAGGGCGAAGGCAGGCCGCCCTCGCGCTCGTGAAAATGATGCTGCGCGATCCACGCGGAATCGAGGCCCGCCTTTTCGGCACGCACGATCTGCTCGGCCGCAAAGCGGTATCGGTCGGCGGCCGGCGCCTCGTCGAGAAGGCGCGTGAAGAACCCCAGTCGTTTCAGATTTGCAAAGCGTTTCATACGACCCCTGCCGGGCGAGAATTGCCACGCCCCAATGATGTCGGTTGCCGCGGCTCCAGACAAGCGGGCATTGCGCAAGGCTGCCCGCCACCCAACCCTGGAGCCTCGCTGGGCAGATTGCCTACCAGCTCGGCAGCACCGCGCCCTTGAACTTGGTGAGGACGAACTCCTTGACCTCCGGCGTGTGGTAGCTGTCCACGAGGACCTTGACCCAGGGCTTGTCCTTGTCCGCCGTGCGGATGGCGATCAAGTTGACGTAGGGGCCTTTCGGGTCCTCACGGAGGATCGGATCCTTGACCGGATCGAGCCCTGCCTGGGTTGCATAGTTGGTGTTGATCGCGCCGGCATCGACATCGTCGAGCGCGCGCGGCGCCTGCGCCGCATCGACCTCGATGAACTTCAGCTTCTTCGGATTTTCGGTGATATCAAGCACGGTCGGCTTGAAGCCTGTGCCATCCTTCAGCTTGATCACGCCCTTGTCGCGCAGGAGCAGCAGCACACGGCCACCATTGGTCGGATCGTTCGGGATCGAGACCTTGCCGCCTTCGGGGATGTCGGCGAAGGCCTTGTGCTTCTTCGAATAGACCCCGATCGGGAAGTTCACGGTCAGCGCAACGGACTCGATCTTGTAGCCGCGATCGGCCTTCTGGTTGTCCAGATAAGGCTGGTTCTGAAACGAATTGGCCTGGATCTCGCCCGCGTCGAGCGCGGCGTTCGGCACGACGTAGTCGGAGAACTCGATGAGCTGGATATCGAGGCCCTGCTTCGCAGCGATCGGCTTCACGGCCTCGAAGATCTGCGCATGCGGTCCCGGTGTAACGCCGATCTTGATCGTCTCTGCCGCAGCCGCGGCTGACCATGCGGCGAGAACGCCCGAGAGGATCAGGGCGGAACGAAACGACATCTTCGGGCTCCATCACTCAGCGACAATGATTGGAACCGTTTTCGCTTCTCCATCGGGCAAAATCAATGAAATGCAAATCCATATTGGCGGCCCGCCGCGGAGGCACTTTCTCCATTCGGCACCAAACGGGAAACGAATTCACGGCGACGACGGCACCTTTCGCAAGCGTGAGGCAGTGATCCTACTCGGACCGCCACGTCGCCGGCGACAGCATGATCAGAACGCAGATCCCGGCGTAGGCGGCGAGCGACACCGCGACCATGGTGGCGAGCCCAGCCATTGCCGCGCCAAAGCTCGTCACCGCGATCCAGGCGCCGCCGGCCGCGATCAGGATTCGCGCGATCGAGGACGCGAGCGGTCCCATCGCGCGGCCGGTCCCCTGGGCAGCGAAGGACACGACGAAGCCGAAGCCGAGCGCGGCATAGGCCGGCGCGACGATGCGCAGATAGGTCATGCCCTCACTCACCACCTCGGCGTCGTGGCTGAAGAGATGCAGCCAGCTCGTCGGGAAGATCGCAACCAAGAGGCCGATGGTGCCGGTCATGATCATGCCGACGAGGCCGCTGATCCAGCCGATTTTTCGCGCGCGCGCCGTCTGGCCCGCGCCCATGTTGACGCCGACCATGGTCAGCGTCGCCGTGCTGATGCCGAACAGCAGCGGAATCATGATGTAGTCGAGCCGCGAGGCGATGCCGTAGCCGGCAAGCGCCGCGGTGCCGAACAGGCCGACCGCGCCGGTGACGAGGATGACCGTGAGGTTGGTCAGCACCGCGTTGAACGCGGTGGGGATGCCGACCTTCAGCATGTCGGCGAAGATTTTTCCGCGCAACGGCACGATATGCAGCCTCAAGCCGGACGCGCCCGAAGACATGTAGCGCAGCAGGAACAGCATCGCCGCGCCGTAATAGAGGCCGAACGCGATGCCGGCGCCGCCGATGCCGAGCCGCGGGATCGGCCCGAAACCGAAGATCAATGCCGGCGAGACCGGAATGGTCACGATCGCGCCGATCAGCGTCACCAACGCGGGCACCTTGACATTCCCGGAGCCACGCAGCGCCGCCGCCTGGAGATTGACGATCCACACCGGAATGGCGCCGGCAAAGAGGTAGTTGGAATAAGTGGTCGCCGCCGCGAGCGCATCGCCCCGACCGCCGAGAATGCGATAGAGCCACGGGCCGCCGAGCGTCACGCCGAGCGTGAACACGCCACCGGCAAGGATGGCGAGCACCACCGCGTGAAACAGCGCCGCCTCGGCGTCAGCGCGGCGGCCGGCTCCGACTGCGCGCGCCACCGAGGATGCAACGCCACTGCCGAACCCGCCATTCGACATCATGGTCATCAGCATGAAGATCGGAAACACCAGCGCGGCGCCTGCCAGCGCATCGGTGCCGAGGAAGCCGACATAATAAGCCTCCGCGATGTTGACCGCAGTCTGCGCTACCAGGACGGTCACGGTCGGCAACGCGAGGCGGAGCAGTGTGGGGAGGATCGGCGCCGTCAGGAGCGCCGCGCGCCGTAGCTCGGCTGCGCTTTGAGTGGCCGCGGCGCTTGGTGCCGCCGCCGTCGCCCGGCGAAGCGGCGCCGAGGTACGGGCAACGCCTGCGTGACGGGCAAGGCCGGCGCGGCGGCATCTTCGACTGACATGGGCTCGGTCCTGTGTACCTGTCGGACCGCCGCCATCGGCCGCCCATTGCATTATAAGCATAATGTATTATTATGATCGTAATGCAATAGGCCTGCCTCACGATTTTGTGGCAGGGACGAAAAGCCAGATCGCAGGAGGCGGGATTGGCGCGCTACGAGAAGGGACACAGCGACACGACGCGGCGGAACATCATTGACGTCGCATCAGTGCAGTTCCGCGAGAGCGGCATCGGCACGGTCGGCCTCGCCGGCATCATGTCGGAGGCCGGCCTCACCAACGGCGCCTTCTACACGCACTTCTCCTCGAAGGAGGAGCTGGTGCGCGAGGTGTTGCTCGATGCGCTGGAGCGGCGTGAGCAGCGCCACAAGGACAATCTCGAGAGCGGTGTCGGCATCGAGACGACGATCCGCGATTATCTTTCAGCGCGCCATCGCGACCGCGCCGGTACCGGCTGCCCGGCCGCGGCCCTGGTTGCCGAGATCGCGCGGCATCCGAAGGCGACGCGCGACGCCTTCACCGCAAAGATAGCCGACATCATCCCCCTGATGGCGGCGCAGATCCCGCAGGGTTCGGCGGACGAGCGGCGCCGCAAGGCGATTGCGATCTACGCGACAATGGTCGGCGCGCTGCAATTGTCGCGCGCCGTCAACGACCGGCAATTGTCGGAGGAGATTCTGGAGAACGCGGTTGAGGCCGCCATCCGTCTGGCCAACGAACGGCTGGCGTGAGTCGCGAGGTCCGCTAAATAATGCCGCTTTGCCGAAGTGCCCCGATCGCAGCCGCATCGTAGCCGAGTTCGACGAGGACACGATCGGTATGCTCGCCGAGCGTCGGCGGGCGCGCTGCGATTTCACCGGGCGTTTCCGACAGCCGGACTGCAGCTCGCGCGACCGGTGCGCGTTTCGGCAAGCCGGGATAGTCGACGTCCTGCAGGAAGCCGGCGGCGCGAATATGCGGATGATCCAGTGCCTGTTGCGGGCTCAGCACGGGCCCCGTCGGAATCATCGCCTTGCCCAGCGTATCGACAGCCTCCTGCGTGGTGCGCTCGGCGCACCAGCGCGCCATCCGCTCGCTGATGATGGGGCCGTTGTTGCCGCGGCTGATGTCGTCGGCAAAGCGCGGATCGCTCAGCCACTGCTCCTCCTCGCCCATCAATTTGGCCCAGCGAATGAACAGGGGGTGACCGGTGACCTGGCACAGCACCCAGCCGTCTTTGGTGCGGTAGATGTCGGCTGGTGCTGCGGTCTGGCCGAGATTGCCGGTCGGAACGCGGTTGACGTTGATGACGGCCTGCTCGATCAGTGTGGCATTGGTGAAGGACAGCGCGGTTGCAAGCAGCGCGCCCTCGACGATCTGCCCGCGGCCGGATTTGCCGCGCTCGATCAGCGCGGCCAGTGTGCCGAACGCGCAGTGCAGCGCGGTGCCGAAATCGACCCAATTCACCGCGGCCCGGTAAGGCGGATCACCGGCACCGGTCATATACACCGAGCCCGACATGACCTGCCCGACACCATCGAAGCCGACACGGTCGGACCACGGCCCGGGCCCGCCGAACGCAGTTGCCGTCGTCAGGATGATGTCGGGCTTGATCGCCTTCAATGACTCATAATCGAGCTTCATCGCGCGCAGGGTCTGCGGCGGCAGATTGGCCACGACCACGTCCGCGGTCGCGATCAGGCGGCGCATCACCTCCTGCCCCTCCGGCTTCATCGGATCGAGCGTGATGCACTTCTTGTTTCGGTTGATCTGCAAGAACAGCGCGCCTTCGCCATTTTCGCCGACCGGCGCCACGAACCGATCCTCGCTGCCGTCGCGCTTTTCCACGCGAATGACCTCGGCGCCGAATTCGGCCAGCAATGTCGCGCAATACGGCCCCGCGATATAGCGCCCGAAATCGAGGACGCGCACGCCCTCCAGAACTCCTCCCATCGATCCCTTCCCTTGCGTTTCTTGCCTTGCGTTTCTTAGCCCATGTTTCTTGTCAGATTACAGGGACTGGTTGCCACGGCAAGGCGGCAACGGGCATCATGCTCAACCTGCAGATTTGATCGGCCAGCAGTTTCGGCTGGCGGAAAATCTGCTCTAGTATGGCTCGTCCGTCCCCTAGCCAGAGCGCACATCCATGCCGCAGAAATTCGATCGATCCGCTGAAGATCTCGGGAATGCGATCCATTTCGAGCACGTCAACATCCAGGTCCCGGATCAGCGCCTGGCGACATTGTTCTACGTCACGGGACTTGGGCTGACCCGCGATCCCTACCTGATGGTGTCCGACACCAACATGTGGATCAACGCCGGACGGAGCCAGTTTCATTTGCCGAGCGGCAAGCCACAGGTGTTGCGCGGCCATGTCGGGCTGGTGATCGAGGGCCGCAACGCCCTGCTACAGCGGCTCGCATCGGTCGCCAAAAAGCTCGAGGGCACGGCGTTCGCGTTCACCGAGCACAATGATCATGTCGAGGCGACCTGCCCGTGGGGCAACCGGCTGCGCTGCTATGACCCCGACGCCGCGCGCTTCGGGCGCATCGCGCTCGGCATCCCCTATGTCGAATTCGATGTACCGGCCGGATCCGCGCCAAGCATTTGCGCGTTCTATCCCGAGATCATGGGCATGCCCGCCGAACTCTGGAACGGCGACGGCCAGGTTGCGGCGGTGAAGACCGGCCGCAACCAGCACCTGCTGTTTCGCGAGACCGATCGGCCGCAGCCCGGCTATGACGGCCACCATGTGCAGATGTACATCACCGATTTCTCCGGTCCCTACCGCAAGCTCCTGGCACGCGACCTGATCTCCCGCGAGGACAATCAGTACCAGTACCGCTTCTGCGACATCGTCGATCTCGACAGCGGCAGGCACCTGTTCACGGTCGAGCACGAGGTGCGTAGCGCCACCCATCCGATGTTCATGCGCCCGATGGTCAATCGCAACCCGGCGTTGAACAACCGCAATTACGCGTTCGGCCACGATCAATCGCACTGGGCCATGGGGCCGGATCCATACGAGGGATAGCAGCTCGCGCGATTCCCTCCTGCCCGCCGCGTCAGGCAGGCCGCGCCGGATGAAGCGTGCGGGGATGCCACTCATGCAGCAGCCGCGCGAGGTCTTCCCGCTCCGTCGCACGCCCCTTCATGGCGGCCTCGAACAGTGCTTCCTGGATGTCGCGAGGCATGTCGCCCCACACTTCCATCGCCGCTCGTCCGAGCAGGCTGGCAAAATGGTCAACTGCACCGCTCATCCGGCCCTCCTGAACTCTGCACGGGAATGGAACAACCGCGACCGCACAGTGTTCCAGCGCCATCATCGTGAAAGGAGACGTCTTTTTTGGGTTGAGCCGAGCGAAAGATCGTCACTCGTCCAGCCGGTCCAGGAACTCCTCGACCCGATCGAACGGGCCCTCGTCCCCCCGGTCGGCATGGACGACGCGATCGCCATCGCGCTGCAGCGAGCGCGCCCTCGATTTCCGCAGCCGGCCCGGGAGGAATGTCGCGGCGACGGCCTCCGGCCCGACATCGAGCCTGACGATGCCGCGCTGCTTGCATTCGATCCGGAGTTTGGCTGCGGCGAAGAAATCGCGTGCCTCTGGTGGGAGCCTGCCGAAACGGCGCGACGTCTCCTCCTCCAAATCTTCCAGATCATCTTCGTTCCGACACCGGGCGGCGCGACCATAGATCTCGAGCCGGACCGCTTCCGATTGCACGTAACTTTCAGGCAACATGTCGGCTACGGGCAGATTCAGGTCAGGCACCCACATGACCGTGCCTGCGTCATTGGTCCGCTCGGAGGCCAGCTTCAGGAGATGACTGTAGAGCACCGGCCCGAAGACCTGCACGTGCCCGGACTGCTGTTCCGAGAACAGGTCGCCGGCGCCCCTGAGGTCGAGGTCGCGCTCGCTGATGGCAAAGCCGGCGCCCGGCTTGCTGTACTCCTCGAGAACGGCCAGGCGCTTCTCGGACTGCTCCGAAGTGCGCTCCGTCAGGAGATGTGCAAAGGCGCGCGTTCCGCCGCGCCCCACCCGCCCTCTGAGCTGATGGAGCTGCGCAAGGCCGAACTTTTCGGGCCAGCACACCACGATGGTGTTCGCGCGCGGAATATCGAGACCGCTCTCCACGATATTGGTCGCCAGGAGAACGTCTGCATGGCCGTCGACGAAGCTCATCATCCGGTCGTCGATCTCGTCGACAGGCAGCCTGCCATGAAGACAGACGATGCGAAGATCCGGAGCCACCGCCTGTACGCGTGCCAGCATCGGCTCCAGGTCCTGGATCCGCGGACAGATCAGGAAGCTTTGGCCGTGCCGTCTCTTCTCGCGGAGCAGTGCCGCGGCAATGGCCGCATCCGAAAGCGGGGCGATCCTGGTCACGATCGGAAGCCGGTGAACCGGCGGAGTTGCGATGACGCTGAGATCCCGGAAGCCCGCAAGCCCTGCAGCGAGCGTGCGCGGTATCGGCGTGGCGCTCATCCAAAGGGTATGGGCGCCTTTTGCGAGCCCTGAAAGCTTCGCCTTCTCTGCCGCTCCGAAATGCTGTTCTTCATCGATGATGACGAGGCCAAGGTTGGCGAACTTCACATCCTTTGCGGCGAGAGCCTGCGTGCCGACCACGACTTTGGTTCGCCCGCTTCGCAAGCCCTCTTTCGTCTCCCGCGTCTCCGGGCCTGAGGTCGCTCGTGACAGGCTTCCCACCTCGATACCGAGGGGGGCAAACCGCTTGCGGAAGGTCTCGACATGCTGTCGTGCCAGCACCGTCGTCGGTGCCGCGATCGCCACCTGCTTCCCCGACAGCGCCACGGCGGCCGCCGCGCGCAGCGCCACCTCGGTCTTGCCAAATCCGACGTCGCCGCAAACGACCCTGTCCATGGGGTGACCGGCGGCGAGATCATCGAGCACGTCCCGGATAGCCTTCGCCTGGTCCACCGTCGTGAAATACGGAAACCGCGCGACGAACCTCTCGTAGGCTGCCCCAGGCGCAACCAGTTTGGGCGCCCGGCGGCGGTGGCGCTGGCTGATGTGCCTGGCCAGCGTCTTGGCGGCAACCTGGATTTCCGCTTCCGCCTCGGTCCGCCGCGCCCACCACGTGCTTCCGTCCGCCTTGTCCCGCGCCAGCTTGCCGGGCTCCGTCGCATACGGCCAGATCAGGGCAAGATCGGCCGGCGGTACGAGGACGGCGTTGTCTCCCGCGAAGGCAAGCCTGACCATCTCGCGCCGCGATCCCTTCCCCATATCGAAGGTCTGCAAGCCGGCGAGCACGGCGAGCCCGCGCTGCAGGTGAACCACCGCCGCGCCGCGCTCCGGTACGTCAGGATGATCGAACGCAGCCGTCCAGGCCCGCGCCATGGGCTGGGGATGATGGGCTCTGCTGCCGAGCACGTCGGACGCCGTCACGACGACAAGAGGCTTGCGGCCGGATCCGACGAAGCCGGCATCAAAGTCGGCCAGGATCGCCGTTTCGCGATCCCGCCCCTTTGTCGCCTCGCTCCAATCGGCACAGCGCTCCGCCTTGACGCCGCTCATCCGCTCCATCGCGCGGAGGTCATCCTCCACGGCCGCAGCGAACAGCAGCCGCGCCCCGGCGCGTTGCATGTCGGCAATGAATGCGCGGAGTATTTTTCTTGGCGAGGCCGCCTTGGAGAAATCCGGCGTTGGGGTGAAAGCCGATTTTTGCGGCAGAACGCTGATGCGCTTCTTCAGCCGCTTCCAGTCCGCCTGCCCCAGATACTCGCGTTCCGCATCCCTGCGGCCGGCCGCCTCCTCGATCGTGCCCAGCCAGCTATCGGCGTGGGCCAGTACACCGGCGTCCACGATCCACCGCGCGCGACCGCAATAATCGGGCAGCGTCGCGCGCTGTCCACGCTTGCCTCCCAGCGCGATCCGCTCCGACATGGGGTCGATGACCAGTTCGTTCGTCTCGAAGACGACTTCGTGCTCGACCGGATCGACGGCGACGATTCTGCGCAAGGCGCCGCCGGAATGCTCAATCCTGAAAGGACCAAGCGAACCGGCAGGAAACACTTCGAACGTCTTCCCATGGAACAGGACGCCTCCCGGATATTCCGCCTCTTCGTCGAGATCGTAGCCGAGAGCTTCCAGGCGGCTCTCCAGCTCCGATTCAGAAAAGGCCCCGCCCACCTTCAGGCTGAGGCTGGTCCGTGACGAGCTCGCCGGCAGCGGCAGCCGCTCCATGATGGCCTCTGCGGTCGACACCAGGAAGACGGGCTTCTTCGCCTTGGCGAGGCGGCGCAACACCGAGCTGCGCCGGCCGGCGATCTCACGGGATGGCTCGAGACCGTCGAACGGCAGCGTGTTGAGCCGCGGAAACACCAGCACGTCGACCGACGGATCGAGTGCGTGAATCACCCCGCCCAGCCGCTCCGCCCTGCCTTCGTTGTCGCACAGGAACACGAGACCGTCGCGACCGGCCTTGCTCCATTGTTCAAGCAGGTGGAGCGCCAGCATGCCGAGAGGCGACGAAGAGGAGATCGCGGAACGCGACGAACTCTTGGCTTTTGAGCTCTTGCTTTTTGTCTTTTTCGCGCCCGTCACGGCGCGGGCTTTCCTGGTGGGCGCCAATGTGTATCCATCTTGTTTCGCAAACGAAGGCGTGCGACGACGAGCCCCGTCGTCGAGCTCGGTCGATCACGCGCGTCGGGCATAAACGCCCGACGACGTCATTACAATCTTGCAATTGCGTTGAAAAGCAGAGACACAAGCCTAGGCACTGGCCTGAAGGCAATCGAACCTATTGCAGGACCTTCGGCAACACCACGACCACGTCGACGTTCTGCTTGAGAATTTGCGTCGCCACCACGGCGAGGTGATGCGAGAACTCGTCTTCGATCTCGGACGCGCAGTCTTCGTCCCTGGCAATGGCAAACAGCAGGTTGCCATCGACTTCGTCGAATCGAATGCCGGCGAAGAGGCGATCGAACGTCTCCGCGCCCGCGATCAACGCGATTCGCGCCTGGATTGCCTGGTCTTCGACGAGTGACAGCTTCATCATGGTCCATGAGATATGGACGGGCCGTTCCAATGCAAGAGCCCGACTACGCTGACGCGGCGTGCTTGGCACACCATGTTGATGGTGTCTTCCCGCCTGACCGCCGTCCGCATTCAAGCGAGATCGTCGATCCGGACTTCAGTTGGATTTTTGCTTCACGTAGCGGCCAGGCGCGCTTTCGATAGCCTGGTATCTATCGTTGCCGGGGTGCGCCGGTGCCGCAACTGTACCGCTGGAATATCGCTTCATCCACGCGTCCCAATCGGGCCACCAGCTTCCCGGCCGCTCCTCCGCCGCTTCCAGCCAGTCCATTGCATCGCAGCTCAGGTCGTCGCGGGTCCAATAGCTGCGCTTGTTGCGCGCCGGGGGATTGATGACCCCTGCAACATGACCGCTCGCGGCCAGCACGAAGCGGGGATCCTTGCCGATCAGTCCTTTCGAGCGGTAGGCACTTTGCCACGGTACGATGTGGTCCTCGCGCGATGCCAGCAGATAGAGCGGCACTTTGGCCTTCGAGAGATCGATGGGCATGCCACATTGCGTGGTCGCGCCGCGCTCCCTCAGCTTGTTCTCGAGATAGGTGTTGCGCGCATACCAGCAATACATCGGTCCGGGCAGGCTGACGCTGTCGGAATCCCAGTAAAGCAGGTCGAACGCCTCCGGCGGCGCGCCCTTCATGTAGCTGTCGACGACGTAGCGCCAGATCAGGTCGTTGGCTCGCAGGGTGCCAAACGTGAAGGCCAGTTCCTTGCCGGGGAGAATACCGCCGTTTCCGATTGTCGCCTCACGCAGCGCCACGGAAGGCTGGTCGATCAGCAGTCCGATCTCACCCGTGTCCGCGAAATCGACCATCGTGGTCAGCAAGGTCATGGTCGTGAGCTTGTCTTCGCCGCGCGCGGCGAGGACGCCTGCAGCACAGCTCAGGATGGTGCCGCCGACACAGAAGCCCAGCGCGTGAATCTTGTCGACACCGGCGATGTCGCGCACGACATCGATCGCCTTCAAGGGCCCCAGCGTCAGGTAATCGTCCCAGGTCAGATACTGGGTCTCGGCTACCGCGCTGCGCCAGGAAATCAGGAAGACCTGGTGACCCTGGGCGACCGCATATTCGACAAACGAGTTCCCCGCGCCGAGATCGAGCAAATAGTATTTGTTGATGCAGGGCGGGACGATCAACAGCGGGGTTTTCTCGACCTCGCTTGTCTGCGGCGTATATTGAATGAGCTGAATCAGTTCGTTCTCGAAGATCACCGTCCCGGGCGTGACCGCGAGGTTGCGGCCAACCTCGAATGCGGTCTCATCCACACGCGTGATGCGCCCTTTCTGGAGATCCTCGATCATGTTCTGCATTCCGGACGCGAGGCTCCCCGCCCGGGTGCGGATGGCGGTCCGGATGACATCCGGATTCGTGGCAGGAAAGTTCGACGGGCTCATCGCGTCGATGAATTGCCTGGCATAGAAGCGAAGCTGAAGCCGGGATCTTTCATCGACCTGCGCCTGATCCACGAACTCCGCCAATTGCTTTGAACTCGACAAATAGGACTTCCGGAGAAGGTCATAGTAAGGCGAGTGGCTCCAGACGTCGTCATTGAAGCGACGGTCGCCCCGCGATGCTCCCGCCGGCCCATTTCCTTCCGCAGCCGGCCTGTCGTTGAAGAAGCCGCGCCAGAACTCCAGGACCGGCGACCAGTAGTGGTCCTGAAGGCCGGCCAGACCGAACGGCCATCTCTGCCGGCCCTCCGAAGGCTTGCCCTCGATGCCCATGGCGGCGGCAAGCGCCTCATCGAATTGTTTGGTTGCCTGCTCGCCAACTCGCATCAGGCTTTCAAGATAGTCGGAGGAACTGCCTTGCAGGGACGGATGATCCATTTGCACCTCCCGGAAACGACGTCGCGAGCCGCCTCATCTTACTTCCGGCCGCACAAGCGGCCAGCATGTTTTTCGTGGCCGAGCCTCGCTTTGTTGCAGCGCACGAAGCCTCGCCGCCCATCGAATTGACATAGATCAACAGCGTACCGCCTTCGGCGTCACAAGCTGCACCCGGATCATTAGCGACCTTTAGACCCACTTTCGTGATCGCGAAGGTTACGCGTCATGGAACATCCGCTCAGACGCCCCGACGAAATTCTTGCCTATCGGCCGCTGAGGCAGATCCTCGCCGCCAGGCCGAACGAGCTCTGGACGATCGGTCCGAAGGACAATGTGCTCACGGCCATGCACCTCATGGCAGACAAGAACATCGGCTTCCTGGTCGTCATGGACAACAAGGCGATCGTCGGGGTTATCTCCGAACGCGATTGCGTGCGGCGCCTCGTGCTGGCCGGAAAGGCTCCGGAAGCCACGCCGGTTGCGGACATCATGGTGCAAGACGTCGTCACGGCCGATATTGGCAGCGCGTTGGGCGATTGCCTGAAGCTGATGCAGACGCACCACATTCGACACCTGCCCGTAATGCAAAACGGCAGCGCCATCGGCGTTCTTTCAATTCGCGACCTCCTGAGCGAGGCCGTGGCCCATCACGCCAAGGTCATCGACGAACTGGAACGAGAACGGTTGACGATGCTCATGTCGATCATCTGATCAACTCCGGTGGTCGTTTTGGCCGCCCTCGTCTTTCTCATGTTCGTTGTCTACTGCGGCTACAGCGTGATCAACGACTTCATGACGGTGATGCAGGCACGGCCGGTTTTGATCGACCATGCGACGTTGATCTAAATCAATCGCGCGGGGTCATGCCGGCGTCAGGTATCGACCGGCAGGCCGACCCTCGATGCCATCAATGCCCGGCATGGTGCGCATTCGACGCGGCTTGCGGCCCTCGACCGAAGTCGATCGGAGTTGCAGACATGAAGCCCGTTCCCATAGAGGACGCCATTGCGCTGATTCCCGACGGAGCCACCATCATGGTTGGCGGCTTCATGGGCGTCGGTACACCGGAGCGGCTGCTGGACGAACTGGTGCGACAGAAGAAATCGGGTCTTTCGTTGATCAGCAACGATGCGGCAACACCAGGTAAGGGCGTCGGCAAACTGTTCGAGGGCGCCCAGGTATCCCGCATGATCGGGACCCATATCGGGCTAAACCCCAAGGCGCAGCAGCAGATGCTCAGCAACCAGATCAGTGTCGACCTGATCCCCCAGGGGACGTTTGCCGAGCGTATCCGTGCCGGCGGCTGTGGCCTCGGCGGCATTCTGACTCCGACGGGAGTGGGAACGCTCGTCGAGGAAGGCAAGCAGAAGATCGAGGTCGACGGCAAGCCTTATCTGCTCGAGACGCCGCTGCGCGCCGAGTTCGCGCTGGTGCACGCATTCCTCGCCGATTACGTCGGCAATCTCTCCTACGCACTGACCGCGCGGAACTTCAATCCTCTGATGGCAATGGCTGCCGACACCGTCATCGCCACCGCCGAGAATATCGTTCCGATTGGCGTGATCGCACCCGATCACGTGGTCACGCCGGGACCTCTGGTCGATTACCTCGTCGCCAACGGGTGAGCCATGGATGCACAAACCGTTATCGCCCGCCGCGTGGCGCAGGAACTTCGACCGGGCAACCTCGTCAATCTCGGCATTGGTATCCCGACGCTGGTCGCGAACTACGTTCCCAAGGACATGAGCGTGTTCTTCCAGTCCGAGAACGGGCTGATCGGCACCGGACCGATCCCCGAGCAAGGGATGTCGCATCCGTTGCTGACCGATGCTGGCGGCAGGCCGATCAGCGCATTGCCGGGGGCGGCGACTTTCGATAGCGCGATGTCTTTCGGGCTGATCCGGGGCGGGCACGTCGACGTCACCGTGCTCGGCGGCTTGCAGGTCGATGCCGACGGTCACCTCGCCAACTGGATGATCCCGGGCAAGATGGTGCCGGGCATGGGCGGCGCGATGGACCTCGTGACCGGCGCGAAACGGGTCATCGTCGCCATGCAGCACGCCGCGAAGGGCAAATCCAAGATCGTGGCCAAGTGCAATCTGCCTTTGACCTCGTCGCGACCGGTCGACCTCGTCGTGACGGATATGGCGGTCATTGCGTTCCCCGGCGGGAAGGCGACGCTGCTGGAGACAGCACCCGGTGTGACAGTTGCGGAGGTCCTGGCCGTCACGGAGGCGCAAGTCGCCGTGCCGGACAACGTACCCGAGATGAAGCTCTGATGTAGCGGACGAGGTCATGCGGATATTCAACGGATTCGACGATCTCAAGGCTGCGGTCGGCACCGAAATCGGCACCAGCGATTGGATCGAAATCACCCAGGAGCGGATCAATAAATTCGCGGATGCGACTTGCGATGAGCAATGGATCCACGTGGATCAGGAGCGCGCCCGCACCGAAATGCCTGGTGGCAAGACCATTGCGCATGGACTCCTGTCGCTCAGTCTGGCGCCTATGTTCATCCGCGAGGTCATGGGACTGAATGGACTCAAGAACACCTTGAACTACGGCGCCGACCGCATCCGCTATCTCTCACCGGTCCCCGCCGGGTCGCGGCTTCGCGGCCGGGTCAGCATCGCCGAGGCCGAAGAAGTTCCACCAAATGGCCTGCGGGTGAGCTACCGTCTGGTGATCGAGATCGAAGGCGGCCAGCGACCGGCCTGCGTCGCCGAGCTGATCGCACTCCATTATCGCTGAAAGCATTATCGCTGAAGGACCGCCATTTCAGTCGATGATGTTATAGCCGCCGTCGATATAGAGTACCTCGCCCGTGATGAGCTTGGCGCCATCGAGAGCTAGGAAGGCGGTTGCATTGCCGACGTCCTCGATGCTGACAAGCCTTCGTGACGGCGCGTGTTCCTGCGCCTTGTCCATGAGCTCGTCGAACTCCGGGATGCCCGATGCCGCGCGTGTCGCGAGCGGTCCGGGCGAGATCGCGTGAACGCGAATGCCTTTCGGTCCGAGCTCCGCTGCGATATAGCGCACCGCGGCCTCGAGCGCCGCTTTGGCAACGCCCATGACATTGTAGTTCTTCACCACGCGCTGACTGCCATAATAGGTCATGGTGAACATGGTCCCGCCGTCCTTCATCAGCGGCTCGGCCAGATGCGCCATCCGCATGAATGACCAGCACGATACGTCCATCGTCTTCTGGAAGCCCTCGCGATCGACATCGACCACGCGACCGTGCAGCGCCTCCTTCGGCGAAAAGGCGATGGAGTGAAGCAGGAAGTCGAGGCGGCCCCATTCCTTCTCGATCGTTTCGAACGCCTGCTCCATTTGTCCGTCGACCATCACGTCAAGCGGCATGAAGAGCGGCGCCTCGAGCATCTCCGCCAGGGGCTGGACGTGCTTCTTCGCCTTCTCGTTCAGATACGTGACCGCAAGATCCGCTCCGAGGGCGCGGAACGCCTTTGCGCACCCCCAGGCGATCGACTGGTCGTTGGCGATGCCGACGATCAGACCCTTGCGCCCCTTGAGCGCGACCTTGGTCTCGGGAAACACTGGAATGCTCATGACGCGCTCTCTCGTTTCTGGCCAGGTTGATGCTTCCAGATCAGCGCCACGGTGTGCTGCGCGATCATAAGCTCTTCATCGGTCGGCACGACATAGACGGGAACGCGGCTCTCGGCCGACGAAATCCTGCTCGCGTGCCTGCCGTTCTCGACCGGATCGAGAGCGACACCGAGCCAGGCGAGCCTTTCGGCGATCCGGGCGCGAATGGAGGACGAATTTTCCCCGATGCCGGCCGTAAATACGAAGGCGTCGAGCCCCTGAAGCGCGGCCGTCAGCATCCCTGCATTGAGTCCGATCCGGTACGTGAAATAGTCGATGGCAAATGCGGCATGCGGATCCGCGCTGGCCTCCAGCTCCCGCATGTCGTTGCTGACGCCGGACAGGCCTTTCAGGCCGCACTCGCGGTACAGAAAGTCCTGGACGTTCGTTGCCGACATGCCTCTTTCGGCAATCAGGTAGAGCACCACGCCGGGATCAAGCTGACCCGGACGCGTTCCCATGGCGAGCCCGTCCAGCGCCGTAAAGCCCATCGTGCTCTCGACGCTCTTGCCGGCCTTCATCGCACACATCGAGGCCCCGCTTCCGAGATGAGCCACGATGACGCGGCCATTCGCGATCTCTGGCGCGATCCCGGGAAGCGCATTTGCGATGTACTCATAGGACAGCCCGTGAAATCCGTAGCGCCTTACGCCCTCTTCGTGGAACCGTCGCGGAATCGCGTAGTAATCCGCCAGCGCGCCGTGCGAGCGATGGAAGGCCGTGTCGAAACAGGCGACCTGCGGCAGGTTGGGCAGATTTGTCATGAGCGAGCGGATCGGCGCCAGATTGTGCGGCTGGTGCAAGGGCGCGAGTGACGCATAGCGTTCAAGCCGGGTGACAACGCCGTGGTCGAGCACCACTGGTCGGTCGTAGTCCGGGCCACCGTGAACCACGCGGTGGCCAACGGCCAGCGGCGTAATCCGCTGGTCGTCCCTCAACCAATCGCCGGCCACCTGCAGCGCTGCGGGCACATCCCGGACGCTCTCGACCGGAAAGTCGCGATCGACGAGTTTTTCGCCCTTCACGTTCGCGGCACGCATTCTCGGGCGGCTGCCAATGCCATCGACCTGTCCTTTGATCTGCCGCTCAGGCCGACCGTCACCATCGAGCGCGAAGATCTGGAACTTCACGCTCGACGAACCGGCATTGACGACCAGGATCGTATCCATCGCGTTTACGCCACGGCTGCCGCGCGGCGCCGGCGGGCATGGGCATAGAGCGTCGCGACAGCGCAAGACGCCATGCGCGCGCGCAACGAGTCCGAACGCGAGGTCAGAATAATGGGGACCCGGGCCCCGAGCACAATGCCGGCGCCATCCGCCTTGGCGAAATAAGCCAAATTCTTGGCGAGCATGTTGCCTGCCTCGAGGTCCGGCACGACGAGGATCTGGGCGCGGCCTGCGACTTCCGATTTGATCCCCTTGATCCTGGCAGCCTCCATGTCCACCGCATTGTCGAATGCGAGCGGACCATCGAGCAGTCCGCCGGTGATTTGCCCGCGATCCGCCATCTTGCAAAGCGCGGCTGCTTCGATCGTGGACGGGATCTTGGCAGTCACGGTTTCGACCGCCGACAGGATCGCCACGCGCGGCAGGGTGCCGAAGCCGGCCTGCACGAAAAGGTCGATTGCATTCTGGATGATGTCGCGCTTGCAATCGAGGTCCGGGAAAATATTGATCGCGGCGTCGGTGACGAAGATCGTCTCCGCATAGGTTGGGACGTCCATGACGAAGACGTGGCTGATGCGGCGTTCGGTACGCAGCCCCGTCTTCGCAGTCACGCTCCGCATCAATTCGTCGGTGTGAAGGCTGCCTTTCATCAGGAGCTCGGCTTTGGCTTCGTGGATCATCTCCACTGCCTTGGCCGCGGCCGCCTCGCTGTGCGGTGCATCGACGATCTCAAAGCGGCTGATGTCGATGCCGTGCTTGGACGCGGCATCCTTGATCTTCTGGATCGGCCCAACCAGGATTGGCTTGATGAGGCCGGCGTCAGTCGCCTCGACGACGCCGCGCAGCGAAGTCTCGTCGCAGGGATGTACCACCAGCGTCGTTGCGGGCGGAATCGTCTTGGCCATGGCGATCAAGCGATCGTATTTCCTCGGATGGGCTTCACCCACGTCAACCGGCTGTGCGCTCATCGCTCGACTCCCTGGATCCTGAGAAACCTCATGACGCCTTTGCCTGAGGACGAAAGGAGCTCTCGGGCGCATCCTTGCCGAGACCGAACAGATCCGCGACGCGCACCAGGCGATCTCTGGTTTCGCCGGAGATTTCTCCGGTCGCCGACAGCACCTCACGGATGGCGGCAAAGACCTTACGGCGCGCGTCCATGTCCTGCGGCAGCATTCCCGGAATGGCCGCCAGGGCCGCCTCCTGGTCCAGCAGCAGCATGAAGAACTGCTCCCGCACCAGGATCTTGAACTCGGCGACGGTCAGACGCGATCCCGCATCGTCCTTCCGCAACCGCCGCAGTGCCTCGAGGCTCCTTTCGTCGACCATGCCGCGCGCCATGCCGACATAAAGCAGCGCCCGGAGTCCGCACTCGCGCAGGCCGCCATTTGAAATCTTCGCCTTCAATTCGGCGATGCGCGCATCGAGAGCCTTGCGATGCTCCGCCGACATCTCCGGATGGGGCGACGGATCGGCATTCGGGTCGATGCCGACGGCCGCCTGCAATACGGGCGAGCCGTAGAGCGCCAGGAACATCGATTCACTCATCGCTTCCTGCGTATCGCGCCACTTGTCGAGCGCGCTGACAATGCCCTCGGACATCGCTTCCTGGGCTTTCAGGAAAGGATTGCCTGTCGCGGCCGGCTTGCGGTGCTCGCGGATGGTTTCCGCCTCCTTGGCAACGCCCTTCATCAGCGGACCCTCGCCACCGAAGATCTCATAGCTGAGACGCAGCGGATGGAGCTTGCGCATCCAGCTCGCCATCTGCGGCGTCGTCATGGCGCGCACCCAGGGCTGGACGAAAGTCCGGTAGTTGGCGAGATTGATCTCCGATACTTTCTTGGCGGTCGCAAAGCGCCGTTCGTCCTCGGGTGAATTCCCGCCAAGCGCGCGCAGATCGTCGAGGGTGCGCTGTTCGCAGCGCATGATCCATTTCCCGTGTGCCAGGTCGGGATTGGTGGTGTCCTCGGATTTCGCCAGGAAGGTCGCCTCGTAAAGTCCCGGCGGCAGCACGTCGATCAGGTCTATGTTGCTGGAGAACTCGGCGTGTTCCTTCTTGGCGACGCCGCCGGAGACGAAGATCCCGAGATGGCCAACGGTCTCGTGCACGGTGTAGACGATGGTCTGGCCGTAGTACCGGATCTCGTCGGTGCTCTTGTAGAGATCGAGGATCCAGTCGAGCGCCTGCTGCGGCGGCGTGATGTTGTCGCCCTTGGAGCAGAACACCACGATCGGCGAGCGAATCTTGCGGAGATCGACGACCTCGCCGTCCGAGGTCTTGATCCGTCCGGCCGCGAGGTTGTTACCGACGAACAACTCGTCGACGATGAACTGGATCTCCTCGGCGTTGAGATTGACATGACCGCCCCACCAGCGCTCGAACTCGAGATAGCGATCGGCCTCGGTGTCCACCTTTGAATAGACGTTGTACTGCTTGGTCCAGAGCGTGTTCGACGGATTCATGTTCTCGAAATTCTGGACCAGCCAGGCTCCGTCGAACTTGCCCCCGCCCAGATCGCTGGTGAGCGCGGTGAGCCAACTTCCGCCCAGGAGGCCTCCGGAATAGCGCATCGGAAACTTGCCGCGGACGCCGGCCCAATATGACAGCGGCGCGCCGGCAATGATGACCGGGCCGAACAATTCGGGTTGCAGCGACGCGAGGATCATCACGGCCCAGCCGGCCTGGCAGTTGCCGATCACGCAGGGCTTGCCGTCAGCCTCCGGATGCAGCGCGATCACTTTTGCGATAAAGGTGCCTTCGGCGCGGGCAATGTCCTCAATGGTCTGTCCCGGCATCGGCTCCGGTGTGAAGCCGATGAAATAGCAGGGGTGGCCGGCCTTCATCGCGACGCCGATCTCGCTGTCGGCCTTGAACCCACCGATGCCCGGACCATGACCGGCCCTCGGATCGATGACGACAAAGGGACGCCGTGTGGCGTCGATCTCGACACCGGCTGGTGGCTTGACGCGCACCAGCCCATAGTTCACCGGCCGTTTCAGGGTGCGTCCATCCGCGATCAACTCGACCTCATAGTTGAGAACGTGCGGGACGGTTTCGGCGAGATGCTCGCGATATTGCTCGCCGCGGCGGCGCAGAACGTCCATGAACAGGACGCTGCGCTGGCCGCTATCGAGCAGATATTCAAATGCGGATGCAAAAATACCGGGCACCGCTTCGCCTGGATTTGCTGGCTTTTCCGTCATGGAATTGTCATCCTTGAGCCTGCTAACTTGAACGATGATCGGCCGGGCAGACGAACCATTGATCTAAGTCAAGCATGCGGGGCGACGGCCGCCGATCTCATCCTGCAAGCCAGCGAGATGCGCGATGACGCCAGCCACCTATTCCGCAAGGGAACAGCTCAGGGATGGACGACCGGTCCACATCCGCGCACTGAAGCCGGACGACGAAGCCGGCATGCTCGCCGCAATCGACCACACCAACACCGAGTCGCTGCGGCGTCGCTTCTTCGTCACAAAGCGCAATTTTTCAGCCAAAGAGAAGGCCTTCTTTCTCAACGTCGATTTCGTCAAGCATGTCGCGCTGGTCGCAGTCGTCGAGGATGAAGGCGGATCAACCATCGTCGGCGGCTGCCGTTATATCGTCACGGAACCGGGCGAGGCCGAGGTCGCCTTTGTCGTTATCGACGCGTATCAGGGACAAGGGATCGGCACGATGCTGACGTCGCATCTGGTGGGCCTGGCGCGCGCAGCCGGACTCAAGGAACTCGCGGCTGATGTGCTGCATGAGAACACCGCCATGCGTAAGGTGCTCAGCAAATGCGGCTTTCAGACCGGCCGCAGCGCCGATCCGCAAGTCGTTCACCTGACGCTGGCGCTCACGTGAAACCGGTACCTACCGTCTTTCCCAATCAATTCCGGAAGTTTCTATTTCTGCCTCGCTAGAAAGGTTCGCAATATTTCGGCGAGACGGTCCGGTGCAGTCTGCGGGGGCATGAAGCCGAGATACTCTCCGTCACGGCCCATAAGATAAATGACGCCCGAATGATCGATCGTGTACTCGCCAGTCCGCTGGTCCTTCGCCTTTGTATAGAAGGCCTTGTAGGAATTGGCGACTTTTCGGATCTCGTCGGGCGGACCGGTCAAACCGATCAGACTGGGATGGAAGGCGGAGATGTATTCGGCCAGCACGCTGTTGTCGCGCTCGGGATCGATCGTGATGAAGATCGGCTGCACGTCGGCCGCCAAGGGACCAAGCTGATCAAGCGCCACTGTAATGGCCTGCAGATCCGCAGGGCAGACATCGGGGCAATACGTATAGCCGAAATATATGATCATGAGCTTGCCGCGAAATTCGCGGTCGCTGCGCAGCTTGCCTGTCTGATCAATCAGAGCGAACGGCCCGCCAATCGGGCCGCGGCCGTACATCAGATCATCCATCATCTGCGCAGCGGAGGGCTGCCCGGCCGCCGCAAGTGAACTCCAGGCGATCAGCCACCCCGTGAGTAGCAGCGCGGAACCCCGCAGAGTGGTCATGGGCGACCCGGATCAGACACCGAAGGTTATGCGACTGCCCGTGGTCGTGGTGAGCACTTTGCCCGGCATCTGCCGCATCGCTTCCTCGGTGAAATTGAGCCCGCTGCAGTGCATAGGGATCAGCACATCCGGGCTCAGCTTGGCGATCTCGCCGACCACGAGCTTCAAATAGTCGGCTGGCGCGGGCCCGAGATGAAAGCCGCCCATGATGGCGTGGACCTTCTCGACGCCCGAGACTTCCATGGCCTGTCGCACCGAATTGACGATACCAACGTGACCACAGGACGAGATCACGATTAGCCCCTTGTCCTTCAGGTTGAAGCAAGTCGCGTGCTCATGGATATGCTCATCCGGCACGATCTTGCCTTCCATTTCCGCGGGCAGATAGTGGCTGGCATTGCAGCCGGCACCATCCTTGAGCTTGAACTCCACGAGCGAGTTCGGCAGCACTTTCTCGATGCTGTTACGCTTGATCTTTCCGGTCGTGAAGGCCTGGCCGCCGATCACCATCGGCTGCTCGCACAATACGACTTTCACATTCCGCTTGGCGAGATCGCGGCGATCGAGCATGCCGAAATCGCTCAATTCGCCCTGCGCGCCCATCCGAACGTAGCGCTGACAGAAATTGTCTTCGCCACCGGCATACATTGTGAGGTCGGCCGGCAAATTCTTGCGGTGCCTTTCCAGGAACCCAAGCAGGCCGCCCCAGTGGTCGAAATGGCCGTGGCTCATGATCAAGGCATCGATCCTGGAGGGATCGACGTTGAGCAATTCCATGTTGCCGTTGATCGTTTCCGGTGTCCAACCGAAATCGAGCAGGAAGGTGCGCTTTTCATCCCCGCGCTGTGGCTCCAGATACAGCGAAAGCCCCCACTCGCTGTGCAGCGGACGCTTGCTGTCCGAGGAGCGCCCCGGCTCGGTCTTGACCCCGTTGACGGCCTGGGGTTTGAAAAAGATGTCGCTCGCGCTGTCGACGAGCACGCGGACGCTGAGCTTGTCTATCGTAGGCACCTCGATCGGCCCCGCCTTTGCCACCTCCATGCAGGAGAAGCTGCTTGCAGCGGCCGTGAGCGTCAGGCCAGCGGAGAATTTCAAAGCATCACGTCGGCTGAAATCGATCATGAGCAACCTCCCTTTGTCGGCAATTGGCGACTAAATTAAAAAATTATTTTCTGATTACAGGCCAGATCTAATTGCTTTGTCAACGCTCCGGCTCTTCGCGCAGACAGGCGCCTAGGGGTCACCCATCCAATATCGAATGGATTTTGCCCGCGAGCATCCCAGTCTCTGCCCGAGGAACGGATGGAGCTCGATAAACTTATGGCGGTCGCAACCTGCCCCTTGATGTCGGCCGCCTTGTCTCTCGCCTCCGATTGCGTTGGGAGGAGATGCCGACTAGGAAGGTCGGATGAGCATCGAATCTCCTCCGCAGTGGCTCAACGAAGATCCGCCACCTCCCCTGCCCGCGCGACGACGCCGATGGCCGTTCGTCCTGCTGTTTATCTTCGTCCCTGCCCTCGCCGCGGGCGCTTACGTGTGGACGAATATCGATCAGCTCAGCCAGTATGCCGGGCATGCGGCGCCTGACGACAAGCCTGTATCCGGCGACCAGGCGGTGATGACCGACCTGCTGGCCGCGCAGCAGAAGGCGAGCGAGGACCTCGCGGCGCTCGATCGCGCGGTCGCCGACCAGCAGGAGCAGCTCAAGACGATCGTGGATCAGCTCGCGGGCCTGACTTCGCAGATCGACGCGCTGAAGAACGCAGCCGCTCCGCCACCGGTGGTCCCGCCGCCACCACCGGTCGCCCTCGTGCAGCCTCCGGCGCCGTCGCTAACCGCTCCGCCACCGCTCGCCAGCGCACAGCCTCCTGCGCCCGCGCGAGCCGCCCCGAAGCCGAAGAAGCCGCCGCGGCCCGCGCCTCCGGCAGGCCCCATCTCGGTCGGTGGCGCGCCGTTGAACACGACCCCGGTCGCCGGGGCTCAGTGAAGCCGGAAGTTTGCTGGAACGGGCCCTCTCAGGGCTCCTTCCACCAGGGATATTGACTGGGCATATCGGTCGAGACCTTGCCCGGGAATGAAGGCGAGCGCTTTTCCAGGAAGGAAGCAACGCCCTCGCGGACATCTGCGTGACTGCCGCGCTCGCGTGAGATGGGGCCGTCAATCCCCAGCAGTTCGAACGGATCCGGCGCGCCGGCGAAGCGCCACAGCATCTGCCGGGTGAGCGCGACCGACACGGCCGAGGTCTCGGAGGTCAGTTCCTGCGCGATCTCCTTGGCGCGGGACAGGAGATCCGCGGGCTCCGCCGTCTCACTGACGAGGCCACCGCTCAATGCCTCCTCGGCGCCGAAAGTCCGACCTGAGATCGCCCAGCGCAAGGCCTGCGGCAAGCCAACCAGCTTGGGGAGAAACCACGCACTCCCGGCCTCCGGAACGAGGCCGCGCCGCGCGAAGATGAAGCCGATCTTCGCGCCTTTGGCCGCGATGCGCACGTCCATCGGCAGCGTCAAGGTAATGCCGATGCCGACTGCCGGGCCGTTGATCGCGGCAATCGACGGCTTTCGGCAGCGGAAGATCGCATCGACAAAGCCGCTGCCCGAGCGCGGTCCACCGCTGGCGAGGCGATTGCCGAAGACACCAGCACCATGCGCGCCGGACGTATCGAAGCTCGACGCGCCGCCAGAGACGTCGGCGCCGGCGCAGAAGGCGCGGCCCGCTCCCGTGACGATGATCGCGCGGATATCGTCATCAGCGTCGGCCTTGCAGAAGGCATCCTCGATCTCCGAGCCCATCGCGCCGGTATAGGCGTTGAGCTTGTCCGGGCGATTGAGCGTGATGACCAGGATCGAACGGTCGATCTCGCAGGTGATGAAGCTGTAGGCGCTATATTGCTGATCCACGAAACTCTCCTTCCGTTATCCCGGCCTCGCCAGGGCGAGGCCGCTGCACAGCGCTCAGATCGAACGGCCCGTTCCCTGCCAGAACGGCTCCTTCAGCTTCCGCTTGAAAATCTTGCCCGTGTCCTCGCGCGGCAGCGTGGTCGAGAACTCGATCCGCCGCGGAATCTTGTAGCCGGCGAGCCGCGACTTCAGGTCCGAACGAACCGCTTCCTCGTCGAGCACCGCGCCGTTGCTCGGCTGAATGAAGGCGCAGACCTTCTCTCCGAATTCGTCGTCAGGAATCCCGAACACCGCGCAGTCGGCGACGCCCGGAACCTTCATCAGCTCCGACTCGATCTCGGCGGGATAGATGTTGGTGCCGCCGAAGATGATCATGTCGCTGGCGCGGCCCGAGAGGTACAAGAATCCGTCCGCATCGAAGAAGCCGACGTCGCCGGTGGCGACGAGATGACCGCGCGCAGATTTCTGCCGCTTGCCGGGATCGCCGTGATAGGTGAATTCCGGATAGAGATCGCGCCCGCAGACGATTTCGCCGGATTGCCCGAGCGGCAACTCCCTGCCCTCCTCATCCATGACGACGACGGCGCAGCCGGGCAGCCGACGTCCGACGGTGCCGGGATGGGCGAGCCATTCGTCCGACGTGCAATAGGTCACCGCGCCCACTTCGGTCGAACCGTAGTGCTCGGTGATAACAGGTCCCCACCAGTCGATCATGCCGCGCTTGACGTGTGGAGGACAGGGCGCGCCGACATGCATGGCGAAAGTCAGGCTGGACAGATCGTAGCGCGACCGGGTCTCGGCCGGCAGTGCCAGCATCCGCACGAACATGGTCGGCACGACCAGCGCATGAGTGACGCGATGCTGCGCGATCGTCGCAAGAATCCGCTCCGGATCGAAGCGGGGCTCGACGATGATGTTGGCGCCCATGTTGTAGAACGAGAACATCCAGCCGTTCGGGCTGGAGTGATAGGCTGGTCCTGGAATGAGCAGCACGACATCGCTCAAGCGATCGGCCCAATCGGTCAGGCCGCCGACCATGCGCATCATCTGCTGGCTGGCCAGCGCCTGCTCCGGTGTCGGCGGCTGCCGGCGCACGCCCTTGGGATGTCCCGTCGTGCCCGACGTGTAGATCATCGAGCCCGGTGAGGTCGGGAACGGCGGTGTCGCAGGCTCGAAGCCCGCAAGCCAGCTTTCCCAGTCGTTCATTCCGGCCGGCACCTTTGCCGCGTCGTCGGACACGCGATACGGGCCACGCAGGCTTGGCGGCGTTTCGGCGACGATCACCGCGACCGAGGCGGGAACGGCGTGACCGATGGCGCGCCAGAGATCGGCATGAATGACCAGCACCTTGGCGCCGGAATTCTCGATGACATAGCGGGCCTCCTCCGGCGTGTTGTGCCAGTTGACCGGCACGACATAGGCGCCGCATAGGCCCGCTGCCAGCGAAGCCTCCATGAAGGCGAAATCATTGCGCATGTAGACCGCCACGACGTCGCCGGGGCCGACACCGAGGCTGGCATATCCCCGCGCCGCGCGCTGGGCGCGCGCATCCATCTCCGCCTTGGTCTTGACGCGATCGCCGATCCTGACCCACGAACTCATCGCGTACCTCCCGGCCTGTTGCGCTCCCCGCTTGTCGCGGCTTTGCAGCGTTGGCGAGGACGGTGGCCCGTCCCCGCATTTCTTTGATTTCAGCGCCCCGTGAACACGGGCTCGCGCTTCTCCAGGAAGCTGCGTACACCTTCGCGATGGTCGTCGGTGTCGAACAGCTTGTAGATCACCTCGATGGCCCAGCTTCCGGTCTCGCGGGCGTCGCCATGGGTGGCGCGGCGCAGGCCTTCCTTCATGAAGCGGAGCGCCAGTGGCGAATTGCGCGCGATGCGCGCCGCGAGGTTCATCGCCTTCGGCATCAGATCGGCATGTGCGGTCACCTCGCCGACCAGGCCGATGCGGGCGGTCTCCTGCGCATCGATGACGTCGCCGGTATAAAGCAACTCCGCCGCCTTGGCCGGTCCGACGATGGCCGGCAGACGCAAGAGGCCGCCGACGTCGCAGATCAGCCCACGGCGGATGAAGAGCTCGGCAAAGTTGGCCTTCTCGGACGCCAGGCGGATGTCGGCGTAGAGCGCGAGCTCCATGCCCCAGCCTACCGCCGAGCCGTTCACGGCGGCGATGACGGGCACCTGGCATTCGAGCGCGGACATCGCGGCCGGCGTCGGCGGACGGCGCACCACCGGCGTCGTTGCCCGCTTCTCACCGGTCATCATCTCCTTGACGTCCTCGCCAGCGCAGAACGCCGGATCGGCGCCGGTGACGACGACGCAGCGGACGTCGGTGTCGACGGATGCGGCGCTGAAGGCGGATTCGACCTCGTCGTAAGCGCGCCGGTTGAGCGCGTTGCGCCGCTCAGGCCGGTTGAGCGTGATCAGAGCGACGTGGTCGGTCACCTCGTATGTCAGGCACTGGAAGTCGGTCGGCGAGATCTTTGGCTGCACGGTCATCTCCCCATCAATCACGTGCTTCGGGCTGCATGACGGTCTCCGACATGATCGGTCCGACCTTGTCGAAACCCTCGCCATTGAAGCGCAGGAGCTGCATCTGGGTGATTGGGAAATAGTTGGTCGGACTGGTGTTGACGGTGACGCCGTCGAACAGCAGGCCGAACTTGAGGTCCTTCAGGTTGGCTGCCTGCCTCATGATGTTGTCGCGCGACAAGTCGTCTCCGCACTGTTCGAGCACCTTCTGCAACACTTGCGCGGCAAGAAAGCCGTAGGCGTTCTGGCCGTTGGCCATATCACCTTCCGGGTTATAGCGTTTCATGAAGTCGAGGTATTCCTTCACGCCGGGGTCATCGGCGTAGCGGGGATCGCGAGGCTCCTTGATCGACGTCGCCGTGATGAGCCCGACCGCGTTCTCCAGCCCTGCGGGCTTGAAGTTCGCAATCGACGCCGCTGTGGTGTTGATGAAATGCACCGGCTTCCAGCCGAGCTCGGCCACTTTCCGGATCGCCAGCGCGCCGAAGCGCGGCGTCGAGAAGTTGACGAAGATATCCGCCCCCGACGCCTTCAGCTTGCCGATCTGGGAATCGATGGTCGGCTCGGAGCTGTCGTAGGAGGCCTCCGCGATGATCGTGGTCTTGGCCTTGGCGCCGAGCGCGTCCTTGAACCCGCCGTAGATATCGCGGCCATAATCGTCGTTGGGAAACAGAACGGCAACCTTCCCTTCCGGATATTTCGCCAGAATGTACTTCGCGTAGATCGCGCTCTCGATCCGATAAACCGAAGTGGAGAAGCCCATCGTCCAGGGAAAGTTTTTGGGATCGCCGAACTTGGTCGCACCGGTGGCGGAGAAGAGCTGCGGCACCTTCTTGGCGTTCATGTACTTCATCATGGCGGCGTTCGACGGCGTGCCGACCGCCTGGAAGATCGCCAACACCTCGTCCTGCTCGACGAGCTTGCGCGCCTGCTCGACCGCCTTCGGCGGGCTGTAGGCGTCGTCATAGGAGATGAACTGGATCTTGCGCCCGTTGATGCCGCCCTTGTCGTTGAGCATCTTCATGTAGGCGGCTTCGGTCTTGGCGAAGGCGCTGTAGGACGATGCCGGACCGCTATAGGGCGCGATGTTGCCGATCTTGATGTCGCCCTTTGCTGCCTGCGCGCGAACCGAGGTCGGCGACTGGATTGCGAGCGCCGCGCCCGCGAGCAGAATGCAGGCGTGCGACGCCAGCCACGATCCATTGCAGGTGCGCATGGCATTTCTCCCGTGGCGGCGGGTTCCGGACCAGAGATTCCATCGCGCCGTCCGTCCGCCGAAATATTTTTATAACGCGTTCTTATAACGTGATATAAATTTGTCAGGGTGTCAACCAGCGCTTATCGTGCACGCGAAACAGGCAGGCGGGCAGAATGGAAAACCGACGCGACACGGCAAAGGCAGAGCGGCGCTCGCGCATCATCAAGGCGGCGCGCGACCTGATCCGCGAGACCGGGGACGCTGGCCTCTCGATGCGCGCTCTCGCGGCGAAAGCCGGCGTCAGCCTCGCCACGCCCTACAATCTGTTCGGCTCGAAGCGCGCCGTGCTCGTCGCAGTGCTCGAGGACATCAAGGGATTCGGCACGCGCTTTGCGAGCTTCAAATCGCTCGATCCGCTGGAGCGGATCCTGCGCGCCGCGAAGCTCGCCGTCAGCTATTACGAAGCCGACCCCGTGTTCTATCGCGCGCTGTGGACCAGCATCCTCGCCGCATCCGCCTCGGAGGAGCGCAGCGCAATCTTCAACCAGAAGCGCGACAGTTTCTGGATGACGCTGCTCGACGATGCCGTCGACGAAGGCCTGCTCTTGCCGGACATCGATACCGCCGTGCTGCTGCGGAGCCTCGACTACACCTTCCGTTCCGTCATGCTGCACTGGGTCATCGCGGAGATCGACCTGGACGATATCCAGCCCGCCGTCGGCTACGGTTACGCGATCGCGCTACGCGGCGCGGCGACGCCAAAGGGACAGCAGTTGATGCTCAAGCGCCTGAAAACGTTTCAGGCGCAATGCCCCACGCTCTCCGCGAAGAACGCCGGCCGGCTGGCCGACGCCGAAACGACAGCCTGACGATTGCGAGAAACGACGACGCGAACGACCACAAGACGCAAGTTTGACACTGACATCAGTGTCATCCTAGTCACACTCAATCGACGACGTGCATGAATGCACGCGCGGCGACCTGCAAAACGCACGCGCCGGGAACGACAAGGGAAGAAACGTGGCAGGGAAACGACGCATCACGCGTTCGGCCGCCGTGCGCCGGGGCGCGCTCCCGGCAGAGCCGCGGCGGACCCGCAACTCTGCCGAGACCACCGAACAGATCCTGCTCGATGCCGCCAAGCGCGTGTTCGCCGACAAGGGCTACATCCGCGCCACCGTACAGGACATCATCGAATCCACCGGGCTGAGCCGCGGCACCTTCTACCTGTATTTCCGCAGCACGGACGACATCTTCGTCCGCACCATCACGAAAGTCGTCGACGATATCGTCGCCTCCTCCCGCGTGCGCTCGGGCAGCACGCTGCGCCAGCGCGTTTACGACAACAATCTGCGCTACTTCGAAATCTTCGGCGCCAACCGCGGGCTGCTGCGCGCCTTCTTCGAGGCGAGTTATGTCGATCCCGAGATCGGCCGTATGCGCGCCGAGATGCGCAGCGCCTACATCATCAGGGTGCGCGATCATCTCGAACGCCAGCGCCAGCTCGGCCGCTGCCAGCCGATCGATCCCGACGCCGCGGCGCTGTCGCTCGCGATGATGGTCGAAGGCACCGCGCAATCCTTTGCGGTGCTGAAGATGGAGCCGTTCGAGCAACCGCTGGAGCTGAAGAAGCTCTGCACCGAAGTCACCGAGATCTGGTGCCGTGCGGTCTACACCGATCCCGATCGCCCGCTATCGTCAGGCGCCGAGAAGCCTCAAGCCGCGACCGCCACGGCCGGCGGCAGACGCAGAAGGTAGCAGCAATGCTGGTTCGAGAAGCATGAACGCGATGGACGATACTTTCAGTCACGCCCTCCAGACCATGACGGTGCGCATCGTTCCGGGCGCGCGCGGCATCGCCAATTTGCGGCGCCTGTCGGCGGGCGCGACGTTGCAGACCTGGTCGTTCGACGCGGTTGCCGACGACGCCGTCGTGCATCCGCTGATCCTGCGCCGTTCGCCCGGCGGCCTGCGCAGCGCTGAGTCGTTGTCGCTTGAAGCCGAGGCCGAGCTGATCCGCGTGCTCGACGGCAGCGGCGTGCCGGTGCCGACGGTGGTGCATACGCTGATCCCTGCGGACGGGCTCGGCGACGGCTTTCTGATGACCCGGATCGAGGGCGAGACGATCGCGCGCAAGGTCCTGCGGGACGCGCAATTTGCCTCGATACGCCCTCACCTCGCGGCGCAGTTCGGCACGATCCGCGGCACCATGACCAAGGTCGACACCGCGCGCCTTCCGCCGCTGCCGTTCAAGCCGGCCGAAGTGATCATTGCGCGGCTCGCCAGCCGCTATGAAGGTCTCGGCGTGGCGCGGCCGGTATTCGACCTCGCGTTTCGCTGGCTGGAGCAGAACGCGCCGGCCTCGCTCCCCCAATATCGCCTGGTGCACGGCGACTACCGTAACGGCAACATCATCTTCGGCAGCGAGGGCGTGCGCGCGGTGCTCGACTGGGAGGTCGCCCATATCGGCGACCCCGCAGAGGATCTCGCCTGGATCTCGACGCCGCCTTGGCGCTTCGGCGAGCTCGACCGTCCGGTCGGCGGCCTCGGCTCGCGCCAGCAATTGTTCGACGCCTACGAGGCGGCAAGCGGCGAGCGCGTCGATCCCGCCCGCGTGCACTACTGGGAGGTTCTCGGCAGCCTGCGCTGGGGCGTGAGCTGCGCCAGCATGCTGGAATGGTTCACCAGCGGCCGCGACCAGACCGTGGAGCGCGCGATGATCGCGCGGCGCGTATCCGAGAACGAGCTCGACCTGATGCGTATCCTGACCGGGGCCGACTGACATGCTGGACCAACCAAATGGCGCCGACATCCTCACTGCCGTCTCGCGGCTCCTGCGCGAGGCGTTGATGCCGCAACTGCCCGCCAATGCCGCCTTTCAGGCGCGGGTCGCCGCCAATGCGATCGACCTCGTCGCCCGCGAGATCAATTTTGGCGAGACCGTCGAACGCGACGCGCTCGGTCGATTGCAGGCGTTGCTAAGCCGCGACGGCTCACTGGAACAACTGGAAGCCGAGCTGTCCGGCCGTATTCGCCGCGGCGAACTCGACCTGCAGAGCCCCGGCCTCGCCGAGCATCTCTGGCAGACGACGCTCGACAAGATGAAGATCGACCAGCCCACCTATGCCAGCTATCGCCGCACGCTCGAGACGCGTGCGGGCCAACAACAAACGAAGCAAGAGGAATGATCAGCGATGGATTTCAGCATCCCCAAGGATCTCGTCGACTATCTCGCCAAGATCGACGCCTTCGTCCAGGCGGAGATCAAGCCGCTGCAGGCGCAGGACGACAATGAGCGCTTCTTCGACCATCGTCGCGAGTGGGCGCGCACCGATTTCGACAAGGACGGCCTGCCCCGCCCCGAATGGGAAGCGCTTCTCGAAAAGGCCAAGGCGCTGGCTGACAAGGCCGGCTTCTTCCGCTTCTCGCTGCCCAAGGAATTCGGCGGACAGGGCGGCGGTAATCTTTGGATGGCCGTCATCCGCGAACATCTGGCAACTCAAGGCCTCGGCCTGCACAACGACCTCCAGAACGAACATTCCGTCGTCGGCAACTTCCCCTTCATCGTGATGCTACGCGATTTCGGCACGCCGGAGCAGAAGGAGAAGTTCATCCGGGGCTCGCTGGACCGCAAGATCCGTGTCACATTCGGGCTCACTGAGCCGCACCACGGCTCCGACGCCACGCATATGGAAACGCGCGCGGTGCGCGAGACCCGCGACGGCGTCGCCGGCTGGCGGATCAACGGCGAGAAGATGTGGACGACCGGCATGCACACCGCGTCCCATTGCTGCCTGTTCGCCCGCACCAGCGGCGAGGATGGCGATGCCAAGGGCATCACCGCATTCCTGGTGCCGGCCAATTCGCCCGGCGTGAAGGTCGAGGAGTATATGTGGACCTTCAACATGCCGACGGACCATCCGCGCGTCAGCTTCACCAATGTCTGGGTGCCCGAAAGCACGATGTTCGGACAGATCGACCGCGGCCTCGCGCTGGCGCAGGCCTTCGTGCACGAGAACCGCATCCGCCAGGCCGCAAGCTCGCTGGGCGCTGCCGCCTACTGCGTCAACGAGAGCGTCAAATACGCAAACCAGCGCAAACCGTTCGGCAAGCCGCTGTCGGTCAATCAGGGCATCCAGTTTCCGCTGGTCGAGCTCGCGACCCAGATCGAGATGCTCCGCCTGCTCATCCGCAAGACGGCCTGGGAAATGGACAGCATGCCTCATCCCGAAGTCGAGAAGCGGCTCTCCGACAAGGTCTCGATGTGTAACTACTGGGCCAACCGGCTCTGCTGCGAAGCGGCCGACCGCGCCATGCAGGTGCACGGCGGCATCGGCTATTCGCGCCACAAGGCCTTCGAGCACATCTACCGCCATCACCGCCGCTACCGGATCACTGAGGGTTCCGAGGAGATCCAGATGCGCAAGGTCGCGGGCTATCTGTTTGGTTTCATGGGTCCCAACAAGAGGGCCTAGGACCAGATCGGCCCGTGCAGACGGCACGGGCGGACGATTGAGGGAAGCACAAGGAGGACACCATGCCGAACGTCTCTCGGCGAACGATCACGCTCGCCTCGCTTGCTACACTTGCCACCACACTCGCTCCGAAAGACCGCGCCTGGGCCCAGAAGAAATACGGCCCCGGTGTCAGCGACACCGAAATCAAGGTCGGCCAGACCATCGCCTATAGTGGGCCGGCCTCCGCCTACGGCCAGCTCGGCCAGGCCGAGGCCGCCTATTTCAAGGCGATCAATGATCGCGGCGGCATCAACGGCCGCAAGATCAACTTCATTTCCGTCGACGACGGCTACAGCCCGCCAAAGGCCGTCGAGCAGACGCGCCGCCTGGTCGAGCAGGATGAAGTGGCCGTCATGTTCGGAATGCTCGGCACGCCGCTGAACCTTGCGACGCGAACTTATCTGAATTCCCACAAGGTGCCGCAGCTCTTCGTCGCCGCGGGCTCCGAGCAGTTTGCCAACCCTGAAAAATTTCCGTGGACCATCGGCTTTCAGCCGACACTGCGTTCCGAGGGCACGTTCTTCGGCAAGCAGATCCTGGCCGTCAACGCCAATCCGAAGGTCGGCGTACTCTACCAGTATGACGATTTCGGCAAGGAGATGCTCTCCGGCCTCTCCGACGGCCTCGGCGCAAAGGCCTCCGCGGTCATCGCGGCCGAAAGCTTCAGCCCCACCGATCCGACGGTCGATTCACAGATCGTCAAGCTGAAGTCGGCCGGCTGCGACACCGTATTGCTGTTTGCCTATGCCAAGCAGGCGGCGCAGGCGATCCGCAAGATCTACGAGCTGAACTGGCAGCCCGACACGTACTTGCATTCGGGCTCGGCCTCGATGAGCGCGACGTTGATCCCCGCCGGGCTCGAACGCTGCGTCGGTATCAAGACCGCGCGCTACATGAAGGACCCGTCGGACCCGCGCTGGCGCGACGACCCGGAGCTGAAGCCGTTCTACGAATGGCTCAAGGAATATATGCCGAACGCGAACGCGTCCGATACCTTCTTCCTGTCGGGCTGGACCTTCAGCCAGATGCTGGTGCAGGTGCTGCGTCAGTGCGGCGACGACCTGACCCGCGAGAACATCATGCGGCAAGCAGCCAACCTGAAGGATTTCCGCAATCCCGGCCTTCTGCCGGGCAGCCTCATCAATACCAGCCCAACCGACTATCGAGTCGTGAAGTTCATGACGCTCGAGCGCTTCAACGGCAAGAACTGGGAGAGCATCGGGACTTGACGCCGAAGACAACCGAGAGCGCCCACGCGCTGTAGCGTGGGCGTTCGCTCGACGTTTCACAGCTCCAGTACCGCAACCGTCGCTTCCGACGTCGCGACAGCCGGCTATTCGAGAATACTCTTGTAGTGCTCCGAGAAGACATCGCGGCCGATGATGAGCCGCATCACTTCGGAGCTTCCCGCCAGGATTCGATTGACGCGCGCATCGGTGAACATGCGGCTGATCGGATATTCGTCCATATATCCCGCTCCGCCATGTAGCTGGACACCGAGATCGAGCATCTTCCACTCGACTTCCGACGACATCATCTTGGCCTTGGCGCCCATATTGCTGGTCAGCCGTCCCGCATTGTGTTCGGCCACGCAGTGATCGACATAGACCTGCACGAGGTCGATTTCGGCATCCATCTCCGCCATGCGGAACTGGGTATTCTGCTGTTCGGCGAGCGGCTTGCCGAACAGCTTGCGTTCCATCACATAGGCGCGCGTGATGTCGAATGCCTTGCGGGCATTGGCGATCGAGCCCACCGCGGAGATCAGCCGCTCCTCGGCAAGGCCCTCCATCAGATAGTAGAAGCCCTTGCCGGGCTCTCCCAAAACGTTGGCCTTGGGAACCTTCACGTTCTGAAAGAAGAGTTCGGCCGTATCCTGTGCCGGCATGCCCATCTTCTTGAGATTGCGGCCGCGTTCGAAGCCTTCCATGCCTCGTTCGACGATCAGGAGCACCATGGCGTGCTTCTTCTCGGCACCTGCGAGCCTAGCTGCCACGATCACCACGTCGGAGTTGATGCCGTTGGAAATATAGGTCTTCGAGCCATTGAGCAGGAAATGATCGCCCCGGTCCTCCGCCGTCGTCCGCATGCCGGCAAGGTCCGAGCCCGCGCCGGGCTCGGTCATGGCGATGGCCAGAATCGTCTCGCCGCTGACGCATTTGGGCAGGAATCGGTCCCGCTGTTCGTCGGTGCCGAAACGCTTGAAATAAGAGCCGACCAGGCGGCTGTGCAGCGTGTTGAACCAGCCCTTGCAGCCAGCGCGCGCGGTCTCCTCGATGATGATCTGCTCGTAGCGGAAGTCGGCATCGCCCATGCCGCCATATTTTTCTTCGGGCCATATCATCAGGAAGCCGAGGTCGCCGGCCTTCTTGAACGCGCTGCGATCGACGATGCCGGCCTCGCGCCATTCCTCCATGTTGGGCGCAATCTCGCTGGCGAGGAACTTCCGGTAGGATTCGCGAAAGATGACCTGATCTTCGGTAAAGCTGCGCATCATTTCACCCAATAGCGCTCTCAAGCGACGTGGATGCCGGCCGGCGTACGGCGAGGCACTGACACAAGAATTTGGAGCGTCGGCTCTGCTTCAATCAAGACCGACGCTCCGTGATCGAAACAGGCGATGCCCTACTTGCCCTTCCAGTTCGGAGCGCGTTTTTCCGCAAAAGCGGCCGCACCCTCGCGGGCATCCTCGGATGTGAAGACAGGAGCGACGATCTCCTGCTGCTTCTTCCACATCTGATCTTCCGGCCAGAAGCGGGATTCGACGATCACCTGCTTGGATGCCTTCACGGCGAGCGGGCCGTTGGCGCCGATCGCTGCTGCAAGTTCTAGCGCGGCGTCGAGGGCCGGGCCATCGGTCACGCGGTTGATGATGCCGAGTTCGTAGGCGCGCTCTGCGCCGAAGAAATCGCCCGTCAATGCATACTCCATCGCCACACGGAACGGCATCTGACGCGGCATGCGGATCAGCCCGCCAGCCGCGGCGGCCAGCCCGCGCTTCACCTCGGGGATCCCGAACTTGGCGTTGCGGTTCGCGACGATCATGTCGCACGACAGCGCGAGCTCCATCCCGCCCGCGAGCGCGAAGCCGTCCACCGCCGCAATCAGCGGCTTCTTCGGTGGCGCCTCGGTGAGGCCCGCGAAACCGCGACCGGGGATCGACGGCCGCTCGCCTTTCAGGAACCCCTTGAGGTCCATGCCCGAGCAGAATGTGCCGCCGGCACCGGTGATGATGCCAATGCCAAGCGCATCGTCGGCGTCGAGCCGGTCAAGCGCCGCGGCCACGCCCTTGGAGAGGGCGAGGTTGGCCGCGTTCCTGGCTTCCGGCCGGTTCAGCGTGATGATCAGAATGGGTCCGCGGACTTCGGTCAGGACCGGAGTTTCTTCGGACATCGCGTTCTACTCCTGTTGCTGCGCGCGATCGCCTGGAGTCCCGCTCCGATGGAATCGGAACGGAACTCCAGATTTTTATTTAGACGCGTTTTCTTTACGCGAACCGGTATCCACTTCGCTCGAAAACGCTCTAGCGCGGGGCCATGCGGATGGCGCCATCGAGGCGGACGTCTTCACCGTTGAAGTAGCCGTTGGTAATCATGGTCAGCGCCAGCTGCGCATATTCCTCCGGCAAGCCAAGACGCTTCGGGAACGGCACGGAGGCGCTCAGCGCAGCCTTGACGTTCTCCGGGGCACCCTGCAGCAGCGGCGTGTTGAAGATGCCCGGCAGGATGGTGTTGACGCGGATGCCCTCGTTCATCAGATCGCGCGCGATCGGCAGAGTCATGCCGACGACGCCACCCTTCGAGGCCGAATAAGCGGCCTGCCCCATCTGGCCGTCCTCGGCCGCGACCGAAGCGGTGTTGACGACCGCACCGCGCTCGCCGTCCTCCAGCGGGGCCAGCGACAGCATGCCTTTCGCCGACTTCGCGATGCAGCGGAAGGTACCGACGAGGTTGATCTGGATGATGCGGTTGAAGGCGTCGAGCGGGAAGTGGGTGGGTTCGCCGGTGGCCTTGTCCCGGCCCGCGGTCTTCACCGCATTGCCGGTGCCTGCGCAGTTCACCAGAATGCGCTCCTGACCGTGCGCCGCGCGGGCCTTGGCGAAAGCCGCATCGACCTGCTCGTCGGAGGTGACATCGACCTTGCAGAACACGCCGCCGATTTCCTTGGCGACGGCTTGACCTTTTTCTTCGTTGAAGTCGAAGATGGCGACTTTCACGCCGTGCGCAGCGAGCGCCCGCGAGGTGGCTGCGCCGAGGCCGGAAGCGCCGCCGGTGACAACGGCTGCGACCGATGAATTGAGTTTCATTGCATTATCCTTTCCTGGTCAGATGCGTTCGATGATGATGGCCGGCGCCATTCCGCCGGCGGCGCACATGGTGACGAGACCGTAGCGTCCGCCGCTGCGCTCGAGCTCGTCGAGCGCCGTGCCGATCAGGATCGATCCCGTCGCGCCGATGGGGTGGCCGAGCGCGATGGAGCCGCCATTGATGTTGACCTTTGCCCGATCCAGCTCGAGGTCGCGGATGAATTTCTCGGCGACGACCGCGAAGGCCTCGTTGATCTCCCAGACATCGATGTCGTTCTTGGTCAGGCCGGCCTTGGCGAGAACCTTCTTGGCCGCCGGAACAGGAGCGTTCAGCATCAGCGTCGGGTCGTCGCCCTGATTGGCATAGGCGACGATCCGGCCGCGCGGCTTGAGGCCGTGCTTCTCGGCATATTCCTTCGACGTGATCAGAACCGCGGCGGCACCGTCCACCACGCCCGAGCTGTTGCCGGCGTGATGCACGCCTTTCCACTCGAGGCCCGGATAGCGGCGCTGAATCTGCTTCTTGAAGCTCGCGCCGTTGCCGAGATCGAAATCGGCGAGCTGCTCGAAGCTGGGCTTCAGCGAGGCAAGTCCTTCGGCGGTCGTCTCGGGGCGCGGGAACTCCTCACGATCGAGGGCGACGCTGCCGTCATCGTTGTAGACGGTGACCACCGACTTGGCGAAGCGGCCTTCCTCGATTGCCCTCTTGGCCCGCTGTTGGCTGACCAGTGCCAGGGCATCGCAGGCCTCCCGGCTGATTCCCTCGCGGGTCGCGATGGCGTCGCCGCACACGCCCTGGTGAGATTGCGGGTGGATGGCGTCGAGCGCCGCGTTACCCGACCCCATCATCCGCGCCGGCTGTCCCGCCTTGGACCGCTCGGCTGCCAGGGCCTGTTGATAGCTCATCATCTCGGTGCCGCCCGCGATGACGCAATCCTCCATCCCTGACATCACCGAAGCGGCTGCCAGATTGACGGATGTGATGCCGCCGCCGCAGAAGCGATCCAGCGTCGTGCCGCTCGCGTTGATGTCGTATCCAGCCGCGAGCGCCGACATGCGACCGAGATCGCCGCCCTGCTTGCCTTCCTGGGTCGACGTCGACCAGATGATGTCATCGACCGTCGACGTATCGAGCGTGTTGCGCTCTTTCAGCGCTTTGAGCACCGTTGCGGCCAATTGCTGCGGGTGCAGGTGCGACAGCGCCCCTTTGCCCGGCTTGCCGATGCCTCGCGGCGTGCGAACAGCGTCAATGATGTAGGCTTCAGACATGCGTTTTCCTTCGTTTCGAACGTTTTTGCTTCAGTGATTAGTTGCGCCGATCTTCGAAGCACTCAAAGCGCGAATTGATCCGCCGCCATATGGACGCTTGCGCTTCTGTGGAGTTCCTGCTCTCCGGTACCGACTGGTTCGTTGCAGCTCTCTGCAAATAACGAGGCGCCGAGCGAGATGGCATGGGGACCCAGGGCATACTTCTGCTCTTGCGGCAGGTACATCAACTGGCCGATCCGGGTGAGGGTGTCGGTGAGGCGAGAGACCGTCGATCGAGGAAGGCCACAGCGATCGGCGATTTCCCGATTGCCCAGGCGCATGCTTCGACTTTCAAAGCAGCGCAAAATGTCGAATGAGCGCGACACGACCTGGATCACGTGCCCGTTTTCCATACCGGCTGCATTCTTCTCTAGAGTCATCAGTTTTTCAGATCGTCGTCCCATCGCTCACACCTCAAAACAACCCAATTGCATTCTCCGCATGGGCGAACGGACCCCAGCCCGACTCGAGTACCCCGCGATCTCGCAGCTCCGGTCGCGATGCATCAGATCACCGCAGCCAGCCGCGTCGCCTGATCGATCGCGCGCTTGGCATCGAGCTCGACTGCCTCATAGGCGCCGCCGACCAGGCTCGCCTTGACGCCATGCGCGTGAAGTTCGTCGTAGAGCTTCCGCAACGATGTCTGACCGGCACAAACAATGACGGTATCGACGTCAAATAGCCGGGGCTCCCCGTTGACGCGGGTGTGCAGGCCTGCGTCGTCGATCTTGAGATACTCGACTCCGCTTACCATCTGCACACCGCGCCGCTGCAGAACCAGGCGGTGCGTCCAGCCGGTGGTGCGACCGAGATTTCGGCCGACCGCAACGGCCTTGCGTTGCATCAGGTAGACTTCGCGCCCGGAGCTCGCAGTCTCGGGCTTCACTCCGGTCACGCCACCGCGCGGATGATTTTTGAAGTCAATGCCCCATTCCCGCGCAAAGGCCTCGATGTCCAGCGCGGCCGAGGTGCCGGCATGCGTGATGAGCTCAGCGACATCGAAGCCGATACCGCCAGCCCCCATAATGGCAACCTTCCGTCCCACTTCCCGACGGCCGCGAATGGCGTCGATGTAACCGACGACCTTGGGATGATCGATACCTTCGATCTCTGGAACGCGCGGCTCGATGCCGGTTGCGACAATCACCTCGTCGAACCCGTCAGCCTTCAGTGCATCGGCGTCGGCACGCGTGTTGAGACGCAGCTCGACGCCGCGGACCGCAATCATGCGGCGGAAGTAGCGCAACGTTTCATCGAATTCCTCCTTGCCCGGAATCTTCCGCGCAAGGTTGAACTGGCCGCCAATCGCGGAGCCAGCCTCGAACAGGGTGACCCTGTGGCCGCGCTCCGCCGCCGTCGTGGCGAACGCGAGACCCGCAGGTCCAGCACCAATGACGGCAATGCGCTTGGGCGCCGGTGCGCGATCACAGGTCAGCTCGGTCTCGTGACAGGCGCGCGGATTGACCAGGCAGCTGACCATACGACCCGTGAATGTATGGTCGAGACAGGCCTGATTGCAGGCAATGCAAGTGTTGATCTCGTCCTCGCGACCCTCGGCCGCCTTGCGCACGAGCTCGGGGTCCGCAAGCATCGGACGCGCCATTGAGACGATGTCGGCATCGTCGCGCGCAAGGACGTCTTCGGCGACCTGCGGCATGTTGATGCGGTTCGAAGTGATCATCGGCACACCGAGCTCCCTTCGCAGCCGGCCGGTCACCTGGGTGAAGGCCGCGCGAGGCACCATGGTGGCAATCGTCGGCACGAAGGCTTCGTGCCAGCAGAAATGGGTGGAGACGATGTTGACGCCCGCGGCGACCACCGCTTTGCCGAGCGCAACGACCTCCTCCCAGGCAAGCCCCCCTTCGAGCATATCCATCGCAGAGATGCGGAAGATCACGATGAAGTCGCCGCCCACCGCCGCGCGTATTCGTCTGATCACTTCGACCGGGAAACGCATGCGGTTTTCGAACGAACCACCCCAGCGATCGGTACGACGGTTGGTTTTTTCGACCAGGAACGTCGAGATCAGATAGCCGGCCGAGCCGATGATCTCGACGCCGTCATACCCCGCCGACCTGGCGAGCGCAGCGCAGTTGGCGAAGTCGGCAATCTGCTTTTCTATGCCCGCTTCATCCAGCTCGCGCGGCACGAAGGCGCCGATCCGCGACTTCACGGCCGAGGGCGCGACGCAGTCCGGCGTGCGCGCGAGCGGACCCGAATGCAGGATCTGAAGGCAGATCTTCACATCCGGATCGGCTGCGTGCACCGCGTCCGTGATCAGGCGGTGCTGTGCGGCTTCTTCCGGAGTCGATAGCTTGACGCCATGGCCGCTTGCCTCGGCGTTCGGCGGAATGCCGCCCGTGATGATCATGCCGACGCCATGCCGCGCACGCTCGGCAAAGAATGCGGCCTGCCGGACGAAGCCATTCTCGGCTTCTTCGAGCCCGGTGTGCATGGAGCCCATGAGGGCCCTGTTCTTCAGCCTGGTGAAGCCAAGATCCAGCGGGGAAAACAGCTTCGGATATCTCTGGCTGGCCAACATCTGGCGCTTTCTTCCCCTGCGGCTGGCATTGGAACTTAATTAAGCGATTAATTAGTCCATTAGTCGGCTGATTAACAATGGCCAGAGCTCCGTGTCAACCGCGCTGGCAGCGGGGCACAGTTGCTGAATTCTGCTGACTTCCGACCGCGCCCGGGAGGCGCTTCGGACACGTATTGGTAGAGCGGCTCCGAGGATCGAAGGAAAACATGGCTTGGTCTCGCAGCTTCCGAAGGACGACGGCCAGGATCAACGGCTCGACCCTACGCGCCTCGCCATTTCGCCGCAGGGTTTTCGGCCTTGTCGGCATTGCCGCCTCCTCTGTGCTCAAACATGATGGGTTGCCGGTGACGACTTTTCTTTGAGAGGTGGAGGTCATCTGATGAACGAAGACGAAATCCGCGGGCTCATCGCGGAGGTGAAGCAAGGCACGCTATCGCGACGCTCGTTCATCCAGACAATGGCTGCGGTCGGGATCGCAGCGCCGGTCGCAAGCCAGATCCTGATCTGGAGCGATGTGGCGATGGCGGATGCCACGCTGCAATACAAGCCGACCAAGGCCGGCGGCGGCGGCCCGCTGAAGATCCTGATCTGGCAGGCTCCTACCCTGCTCAATCCGCATTTCGCGATCGGCACCAAGGACCAGGTCGCCTCGCGCATCTTCTTCGAGCCGCTCGCCGGCTGGGACAAGGAGGGTAACCTCATCCCGTGCCTCGCCGCCGAAGTCCCGACCAAGGCGAACGGCGGCCTCTCGGCGGACGGCACGCGCGTGACCTGGAAGCTGAAACGGGGCGTGAGATGGCATGACGGCAAGCCCTTCACGGCCGACGACGTCGTTTTCACCTGGCAGTACGCCGCGGATCTGGCTACCGCGGCGTACACCACGGGATCCTACAAGGACATCACTGTCGAGAAGATCGACGACCACACGGTCAAGGTGATCTTCAAGGCCCCGACCCCGTTCTGGGCCGACCCTTTCGTCGGCTCGGTCGGCCAGATCCTGCCAAAACATCATTTCGGCGACTATTCCGGCGCAAAGTCGCGCGACGCGCCGGGCAATCTGAAGCCGGTCGGCACCGGCCCATACAAATTCGTCGAGTTCAAGCCGGGCGACTTGATCAGAGCCGAACGCAACCCCGACTATCACGTCAAGAACCAGCCGCATTTCGACACGCTCGAGGTCAAGGGCGGCGGCGATGCGGTCTCTGCGGCGCGCGCGGTGCTGCAGACCGGTGAATACGATTACGCCTGGAACCTGCTGGTGGAGGATGAGGTCCTCAAGCGCATGGAAGCCAGCGGGAAGGGCAAGGTGGAATTCACGCCGTCCGGCGGCGTCGAATTCATCATCCTCAACACGACGGACCCGTGGACCGAGGTCGATGGCGAGCGCTCCAGCGTCAAGACCAGGCACCCGACGTTATCCGATCCGGCCGTTCGTCAGGCGTTCAATCTCCTGATCGATCGCGAGGCGATCCAGAAATTCATCTATGGCCGCGGCGGCGTCGCCACGGCGAGCTTTGTCAACCAGCCCTCGCAGTTCAAGTCGAGCAAGCTGAAATACGCATTCGACGTCGACAAGGCGAACGGGATCCTGGACGAGGCCGGTTGGAAAATGGGCGCGGACGGCATCCGCGAGAAGGACGGCAGGAAGCTCAAATACGTCTTCCAGACGTCGATCAACGCCCCGCGCCAGAAGACGCAGGCGATCATCAAGCAGGCCTGTCAGCGCGCGGGTATCGAGATCGAGCTCAAGTCGGTCACCGCATCGGTGTTCTTCTCGTCGGACGTCGGCAACCCCGACACCTACTCGAAGCTCTATTGCGACATGGAGATGTACAACACGACGCAGCCGCAGCCCGATCCGGAGCGGTTCCTGAATCAGTGCGTCTCCTGGGAGATCGCCAACAAGGACAACAAATGGCTGGGCCGAAACGTCTCGCGCTGGTCCGATCCCGGGGCCGACAAGGCCTACAAGGCCGCGCAGAACGAGCTTGATCCGGTCAAGCGCGCCGCACTGCTGATCAGGGTCAACGAGATCTTCTGCGAGGCCAATGTGTTCGTGCCGCTCGTCTCGCGCAACATCGTCGGCGCCAACGTCAATAGCCTCATGGCCGACATCTCGGGCTGGGACGTCACGACCTGGAATCTGGCGAGTTGGTATCGCAGCTGACAGCCGCCGTCTGACGACCTGGCTCCGCCATTCTCAGAGCGCCTGGTCGCATGCCGTATCTGCGCATGATGGCTTTGCTCAGAGCGCCTTCGGAAGCATACCCGACCTCGTCCGCGATTTTCGCGATCGGATCGGAGGTGCCAGCCAGCCGCTTGCGCGCGATCGTCAACCTCAAATCGGACAGGAACGCCATTGGCGCGATCCCCGCGTGCTTTTGAAAGGCGCGCACCAGCGTGGCGCGCGAGGAGATCGCGACCGCCGCCATCGCGTCGAGCGTCCAGTCCCGGGCAAGGTCATTGAGGATCGCGAGCACGACACGGGCCGTCGTGCGGTCCCGCAATAATGAAACCGTACCATTCCCGGAGGCATTGTCCGTAAGATGGTCGCGGAGCATCATCACGAACAGGGCCCTCGCGAGATCGGCCACGACCATCTCCGACCCGGCCCGTCCTGCATCCAGTTCGTCACGGATGTTGATCAGCAGATGCCGAAACCGTTCGAAGAGCGGCTCTCCTGCCGTGCGAAGGACGATTTCGTCGGGAAGGGCCGCGATCAGGGGGTTCTCATCCGATGTTTCGAACAAGAACCGACCACAGAGGAGTTCGGTATCAATTTGAGCGTCGACCGTCGCGCGCTGGCGGACACCGTTTCGGACTTCGGTCGACATCCGCCCCGCAACACCGCCCACTTGGCTTCGCACCAGATGACCGTCTCCGTGCGGCAGGAGGAGGATGTCACCAGCTTCAAGCCGCTGCGAACCCAGGCCCGGCCTCTCAACCACGCAAGAACCGCGCGTGACCATATGGAATTGCGCCCATCCCCTGCCGTTTGGCGCGTGTAACGACTCCCAGCTGCCACCAAATCTGCAGGAATCGTCGATCACAGGACGAATTCTGAACAGCGGGACCATCGCCTTCAACAATTCGGTTGCTTCCGCCTCCGACATCCGGCCTCCTTGATCCGTCCGGACATTGGTCCGAGCCGCCCGGCCATTTCCCGGAGCGGCGAGCGCATCCAAACTAGACCCCGACACACGAACGGAGGATAGCATGGCAATGCTCGACTGGAACAACTACCGTCGCCAAGTCGCCGCCGGCGTTGGCGAGATCGGGAAGCTGACGCCGGATACAGTCAAGGGCTACGCGACCCTGAGCGGCGCAGGCGCGAAGACCGGTCACCTCGATGCAAAGACACGCGAGTTGATCGCGCTGGCAGTCGCAATCAGCCTGCGCTGCGACGGTTGCATCACTGTCCATGCCGCTGAAGCGAAGAAGCACGGAGCGAGCGAAGCTGAGCTTGCCGAGGCGCTTGGCGTCGCAATCTCGGTAAATGCCGGTGCCGCGCTGGTCTACTCGACCCGCGCGCACGAGGCGTTCAGGGAGGCCTGAACGAACGAGTGATCGAGCGAATGAGGCCGCGAAGCTCACTGCTTCCAACAAGACCTAACGAGCAATTTCAGCGGCCTTGGGTAAACGTCACGGCATAAAGGCGGCCGCGAATTTTCGACGTGTCTCATAAGTAAGGCACGCTAACCGATAGGGGAGACCCCATGACGTCCAAGGCGCCAATTGATCTATTGCCACGCCCCGCAAACGTTTCGCGCCGTGGTTTCGTGGGAGGCCTGTCGGCGGGCATCCTGGGCGCGGTCGCGACTGAGGCGGCCGGTGCCGAAACGCTTGCCGACGTCCCCGATCGCGGGCCTGGGGCCGACCTGGGCGCTCACAGCGAACGATCCCGGTTCGTCAAGATCGATCGCATTCCCGAGGCCGGTCCAGGCAAGCGTAACATCGACCCCGGTGATGCCATCAATTCCAAGACGCCGCATCAGAAGCTGGTGGGAAACATCACACCGACCGACCTACATTACGAGCGCAGCCATTCCGGCGTGCCCGATATCGATCCCGCGCAACACCGGCTTCTCATCCATGGCATGGTTCAGAAGCCATTGGTCTTCAGCGTCGACGATCTCAAGCGGATGCCGTCGATCTCGCGCGTCGTTTTCATCGAATGCACCGGCAACGGATGGGAGAACTGGAAAAAGGCAGATCCCGAGCTGACTGTCCAGAACACACATGGCCTGGTCAGCACCAACGAATGGACCGGCGTGCCGCTTAAATTCCTGATCGACCTCGTGAGCAAGGACAAGAGCTCGAGCTGGATGCTTGCAGAGGGCGGAGACGGCGCGGGCGTCGACCGTAGCATTCCCCTCACCGACGAGATCGTGAACGAGGCTTTCGTCGCCTATGGGCAGAACGGCGAGCCGTTGCGGCCCGCGCATGGCTTCCCGATGCGGCTGGTGATGCCGGGGTTCGAGGGCAACCTCAACATCAAATGGCTGCGCCGCCTCAAGTTTGGCAATCAGCCCTGGATGACGCGCTGGGAGACGGCGCGCTACACGCAGCTGCTTGCCGACGGCAAGGCAAGACAGTTTCAGCTGAGGATGGAAACCAACTCCGTCATCACGCAGCCCTCGGGCATGATGCAGATACAGCCGGGTTACAACCGCATCACCGGTCTCGCCTGGAGCGGCCATGGCAAGATTGCCAAGGTCGAGATCTCGACCGACGGCGCCAAGACCTGGACGGAGGCGCAATTGAGCAATCCGGTGTTACCCAAGGCCCAAGTCCGCTTCCAGATGGACTGGGTCTGGGACGGCAAGCCGACCAGGATCGTGAGCCGTTCAACCGACGACCAAGGCAATGTTCAGCCGGACCGGCAGTCCTTCATCGCCGCGATGGGAACCAATGCGCTGTTTCACTACAACGCCCAGCAGACTTGGAGCATCGACGAGGCCGGGAGGGTCCGCAATGTGCTGGCATAACAAACGACTTATCGCAGGCGTGCTCGGCTTCGGCCTGCTCGCCTCGCCGGCGCTGGCGTTCGACTTCGGGCGTCCCGCGACGCCGGACGAGATCAAGCTGTGGGACATCGACGTCGGGCCGGACGGCAAGGGTCTGCCTGACGGCGTGGGCACGGTCGCACAGGGCAAGCAGGTGTTTTCGGACAATTGCGCAGCCTGTCATGGCGACAACGGCCAGGGCGGCATCAAGGATCGTCTCGTCGGAGGACAGGGCACGCTCGCCTCCGACATGCCGGTCAAGACAGTCGGCAGCTTCTGGCCCTATGCGACCACGTTGTTCGACTATATTCGCCGCGCGATGCCTTATCCGACGCCGGGCGCGCTCAGCGCCGACGACACCTATGCGGTCACGGCCTACATCCTCAGTCTCAACGGCATCGTTCCTGCGGATGGCAAACTCGACAAGGCAACGCTGCCAAGGATCAGGATGCCTAATCGCGATGGCTTCATTCCGGAGCCGGAATTCGACCCAGCCCGATTACGCCGCGAGAAATGAGCGGGTCATCATGAGGCTTTCGGCACTGATCGGGATCTTCGCGCTGGTTACAGCGGCATGTTTATGGGAGACGCAAGCAATGGCCGCAGACGGACTCATCACCATCAGGAGCAGCTTCGGGCCGGAAGACACGATGAAGCGGTTTGAGGCCGAAGTGAAGGCCAAGGGCCTCACCGTGTTTGCCCATGTCGACCATGCCGCGGGGGCCGCCGCTGTGGGCCTGCCGCTGCGGCCGACCGATCTCCTGATCTTCGGGAACGCCAAGGGCGGCACGCCATTGATGCAGCAAGCGCAGACGATCGGCATCGACCTGCCGCTGAAGGCGCTCGTCTGGCAGGACGACATCGGTGCGACCTGGCTGTCCTACAACGATCCGGCCTATCTCGCACAACGTCACGGCGTCGGCGGGCCGGCCAAGGCCGCAGTCGACGTAATGACGGCAGCCTTGCATGCGATAGCGACCAAGGCCACCGCTCCATAGATTGAAGCGACGGCATTTCGGCGCTCGAGCCTGAGGAGAGGTCCATGAACAGCCCCAACGGACAACCGGCCACCGAGCCACCCGCCCCGCGCGACAGCAAACTCGCCAGATGGCTCGTCATCGCCGTGTTATTCGCGTTGCTCATCGCCACCGGCGTTCTCGGCTATCTCGGCTGGACCAGCACGGATATCAGCGTGCCGGCGGTGGGATATGTCGCGTTGGCACTCGGCGCCGTGTTCTCGCTGGCCGTCGGCGTCGGCTTGATGGCGCTCGTTTTTTACAGCAGCCGCAAGGGCTATGACGAACCGGCGAAGCTGATCGAAGAACCAGAATCCGACGCGGACGATCCTCAGAGGAGCCCGCACTAAAGCGCGATGCGATGAGGATGAATCGCCTTCGCGCTTTAGGTTCTTGTTTGAGCATGATCTCCGCGCAAACGCGTTCCGCGTTTGTCGCGAGGGAAAACCGCTGCGCACTTTTCCGGATCATGCTCCAAGGGACACGCTGCCAGGTCCAAATCGCGAGCAAATTCCAATATTTTCCAGCATGTACGATGCCTGTTGCGTCGCGGAACCATTTGCGACGCAACATTCAAAATGAGACTGCCCGTTAAGCCGCGCATGGCTCCGACGCATGCGCTGCATCCGAGTTCGGTTAGCCTTCATCCCAAGAACCGTTGGCCTTGCCCGAACGCCGCACCGCGCGGCGGACGCGCGAGGGCGCGGTGAAAAACAGCGACAAGAACGCCCCAGGGAGGAGACCAATGTTGAAAGGCAGTCTCGGACTGATCGCGTTGAGCAGCCTGTTACTTTCGGGCACCGCCTTCGCACAGGAGAAGATCAAGGTCGGCGTCACCGCGACACTCGAAGGCACCTATACCGTGCTCGGCGAGGACGGCATTCGCGGCTTCCAGACGGCGCTCAACGTGCTCGGCAAGAAGGTCGGCGACAAGGAACTCGAATTCATCATCGCCTCGACCGACGCGACGCCGGACTCCGCCGTGCGCGCCGTGCGCAAGCTGATCGAGCAGGACAAGGTGCAGATCCTGCTGTCGCCGCTGTCCGGCGATGAAGGCATCGCGGTCAAGAACTTCGCAAAAACCCATCCGGAGCTGACCTTCATCAACGCCGCTTCCGGCGCCCAGGAGACGACCTATGTCGATCCGGCCCCGAACTTCTTCCGCTACAACATGGACGGCGCGCAGTGGCAGGTCGGCCTCGGCAAATACGCCTATGACGAAAAGAAGTATCGCAAGATCGCCACCGTCGGCGAGGATTACTCCTTCATCTACACGCAGGTGTTCGGGCTCGTGCTCGAATTCTGCGGCGCCGGCGGACAGGTCACCAACCGGCAATGGGTGCCGCTCGGCACCAAGGACTTCGCCTCGGTCATCGCCGCATTGCCTGACGATGTCGACGCGATCTATCTCGGCCTCGGCGGCGCCGACGCCGTCAACTTCCTCAACCAGTACCAGCAGGCTGGCGGCAAGGCGCATTTGATGGGCGGCTCGATCATGATCGACCAAACCATCCTGTCGTCCAAGGGTAACGCCAAGAACGCGCTGATCGGCACGCTGGCCGCGAGCGGCCAGGCCGACACCTGGGAGGACCCGGGCTGGCAAAAGTTCGTGAAGGACTACCAGGACGCTTTCCCACCGAACAAGCGCTTCCCGAGCCCCTCGCTGCTCGCCACCAACTATTACGGCTCGACCATGGCGCTGATCCTGGCGCTGCGTCAGGTCAACGGCGATCTCTCCAACAACCAGGCCAAGTACAAGGAAGCCCTCGCGAAGATCGAGCTCGACGCGCCCAACGGCAAGATCAAGCTCGACTCCAACCGCCAGGCGATCGGTACCAACTTCGTCACCGAGGTCGTCGACGACGGCAAGGGCGCGCTGTTCTCGAAGGTCGTGAAGGTGATCCCGAACGTCAACCAGACGCTGGGCTACGACCCCGCGGTGTTCGCCAAGATCGGTTTGCCAAGCCGTACAGTACCGGAATGTAAGAAGTACTGACGTAGTCTCGTTCGCGAGCGATGACTGACCGGGGAGAGATTTGCAAGGCGCGGACATTGTGCGCCCTTGCATTCTCTCCCCGGTTGTTGAACGCTACCAAAAAAGAAGACGAGAGCTTTCGGGAGGGAAGGCATGAGCCGGGCGCTCGCCGTCTTCCACGGCCGTTTTGGCCGGGCGACGGTCTATCAATTGAACCGCCCTTTCAACATCCACGCACATCGCGAAGGTCATCTGATCTTCCATGTCGGGGGACGTCCCGCATGCATCGATGTCAGCGATGGACGTTACGAGCTCAACGAAAGTTCCGTGGTCGCAGTCAATCCATGGGAGCCACATAACTTCCTGCCGTCCGACCTCGAAAGCGGCGCCATCTTCTTCGTACTCTACGTCAATGCGGAATGGTTCGCGCCCGATGCGCCCGGCGCCGATCGCCTGCGCTTCGGCCGCACCCAGCTCAAGCGATCGGTGGCGCTGGACAAGCACATCAGGCGCGCAGCTGCGCTGGTGTGCGGTGCGCCGTCACTGAGCACCCTGGACGGCGAGCTCAGGCGGCTGATCGACATCTGTTACGACGAAAGCTGGCAGCAGGCCGCAGCCGCACGCGACCCCCGCGCCAGCGGCGCCGTCACCGATTTTCGTGTGCGCAAGTGCATCAAAATGATGTCGGAGAGCCCGGGCGCCGAGATCGAGCTCGACACCATCGCGCGCGAGTCCGGCCTGTCGCGACCGCATTTCTACCGGTTGTTCCGCACCCAGACCGGCGTCACCCCACACCTCTATCTCAATACACTGATCATGGAGCAGGCGTTGGAGGCGCTGGTGGCGAGTGAGGCACCGATCGCAGATATCGGCTTCGATCTCGGCTTCTCTTCGCAAAGCGGTTTCACCCGCTTCTTCGCTGCCAATGTCGGGATGGCGCCGACCGATTATCGCCGCGCGGCCAAGGTTTTGCGCGCCTGACGGGCGTGCGAAAAGATACTCACGATCAAATGCTTCCCTTGCAGCCCCATTAGGATGTGCGGAACGCGGTCCCGCAAAGAGGATCGCTGAGTCCAGGGAGGACGCACGTCGATGGCAGGGCTCGCAGCCGGCAACGGCTTGCATGCCCCCTCGCCCCGCTTGCGGGGAGAGGGTTGGGGTGAGTTGGAGACGGAGCGGCGATCATGACCCGCTTTGTCGAACGCCATCCCGCCTGGGCGCTGATCGTCATCATCGCGATCGCGGTGGCGCTGTGGCTGATCTTCGCGGTGTGGCCGCCAGGGCTTGAAGAGGCGATCGGCCGCAAGCGCGTCTTTCTCAACGCACTCTTCAATGGCATCACGCTTGGCGGTCTCTATTTCCTCGTCGCCAGCGGGTTCACGCTGATCTTCGGCCTGATGCGCAACGTCAACCTCGCACACGGCTCGCTCTATCTGTTCGGCGGCTATGTCGGCTACGCCATCAGCGCCTCGACCGGCTCCTGGATCCTCTCTTTCATCATCGCCTTCATCCTGACGGCGCTGGTCGGTGTCCTGCTCCAGGTTCTCGTCTTCCGCCGCATGGAGGGCCAGGATCTGCGCCAGACCATGGTGACGATCGGGCTCTCGATCGTGTTCGCCGATCTCATGCTGTGGGCTTGCGGCGGCGACTTCTACCAGATCCAGACCCCGAACTGGCTGATCGGCCCGATCGAACTGCCGCTGATCACCGCGGTGAAATCCTCGGGCGAGCCGGTCTATCTGCGCTATCCGCTGGTGCGCTTGGTGATCTTCCTGGCATCCGTGATCATCGGTGTCGCGATGTGGCTCGCGCTCAACCGCACCCGGATCGGCATGATCATCCGGGCCGGCGTCGACGATCGCGACATGCTTGCCGCGACCGGCGTGCGCATCCAGATCGTCTTCGTGCTCGTCTTCGCGCTCGGCGCGGGCCTCGCCGGCATCGCAGGCGTTGTCGGTGGAACCTTCCAGTCGTTGTCACCGGGTGAAGACATCCGCTTCCTGCTCGCCTCGCTCGTCGTCGTGATCGTCGGCGGCATGGGCTCGATCCCGGGCGCCGCGCTCGGTGCGCTGATCATCGGCCTCGCCGAGCAGCTCGGCTCCGTTTACATCCCGACCTATGCGATCGTCGTGACGTTTCTGATCATGGTGCTGGTGCTGGCGCTTCGGCCGCAGGGCCTGCTCGCGAGGCGCTGACATGTCCGTCACCCACGATGCCCGCGTCCAGATTCACAAACCCGCCTCGACTGCACAACGTCCGGCCGTGCGCGGCTGGCCCGACATCAACAATCCCGCGGCCTGGATCGTGGCAATCATCCTCCTGATCATGCCGCTGATCGCCAATGGCTTCTTCCTGATCGAGATCTTCGCGACGACGCTGATCCTCGGCACCATCGCGCTGAGCCTGATGTTCCTGGCCGGCTATGGCGGCATGGTCAGCCTGATGCAGCTCACCATCGCGGGCTTCGCGGCCTACATGGTCGCGGTGTTCGGCACAAGCGGCAACGCCAATATCAGCCTGGGCTGGCCGTGGTGGCTGGCGGTGCCGATGGCGCTGACACTCGCGACGATCTTCGGCACGCTGGGCGGCGCGCTCGCGGTCCGCACCGAGGGCATCTACACCATCATGATCACGCTCGCGATTGGCGCTGCCTTCTACTATTTCACCAACCAGAACTGGGCGATCTTCAACGGCCATACCGGCATCAACAACGTAGCCACGCCGAATTTCTGGGGCGTCGACTGGCGCGCCGACATTCCCTTCTACTACGTCGTGCTCGCGGTCGCCGCGCTCTGCTATTTCGCCGTCGAATACATCTCCCGCGCCCCGTTCGGCCTCGCGCTTCAGGGCGTGCGCGACAATCCGCGCCGCATGGCCGCGCTCGGCTTCAACGTCAATGCGCATCGCGTCGCAGCCTATGCGGTGGCCTCCTTCATCGCAGGTCTCGCCGGCGTCCTTCAGGTCTGGAACTATCGCCAGATTTCACCGGGATCGGTCAGCGTCGGCGCCTGCATCGACGTCCTGATCATCGCCATCGTCGGCGGCATCACCCGGCCGATCGGTCCCTATATCGGCGCGCTGGTCTTCGTCCTCTTGCGGACCTTCGCGCTCGACTTCCTGGTCAAGATCGGGCTCGACGGCAACCGTTTCCGCCTCCTGATCGGCCTCGGCTTCCTCGCCATCGTGTTCTGGTCGTCGGACGGCGTGATTGGCCTGTGGCAGCGCTGGCGCCAGAGCCAGCGTCCGAACACAAACCGTCCAGGCGGAGGGCGCGGCCATGGATAGCGTCGCACAGCGCCTCTCCGCCGTCGGTGCCGGCGCCGCGCTGGAGCTGCGCGGCGTGACGCGGCTGTTCGGCGCGCTCGCGGCGCTCACCGACGTCACCATCACGGTGCGCCCGGGCGAGCGACGCGCCGTGCTCGGCTCCAACGGCGCTGGCAAGACCACGCTGTTCAACTGCATCACCGGCGACTTCCCGCCGACATCCGGCACCATCCGCTTCTTCGGCGAGGACGTCACGCACTTCCCGCCCTATGAGCGCATCCGCCGCGGGCTACGGCGGACCTATCAGATCTCCGCGCTATTCCCCGGCCTTACCGTCCAGGACAATGTCTACCTCGCCTGCCGTGGCGTCTCGCGCGGGCGGTTCTCATTGCTGCGCCCCGGACAGAACGACGCGTTGATGAACGCGGCCGACGGCCTCGTTCAAGCTGTGCATCTCACCGCGGTGAAGGACCGACGCGTCGCCGAACTCGCTCATGGTCAACAACGGCAGCTCGAGATCGCGCTGGCGCTCGCCGGCGCCCCGCGCTTCGTCCTGTTCGATGAGCCGGCGGCGGGCCTGTCGCCGACCGAGCGGACCGAACTGGTCGAGATCTTGACCTCGCTGCCGGCGCATATCGGCTACATCATCATCGAGCACGACATGGACGTGGCGTTGCGGGTCGTCGAGAGCGTCACGATGATGCACAACGGCCGCATCTTCAAGGAAGGCCTGCCGCAGGAGATCCAGTCCGATCCGGAGGTGCAGGAGCTTTATCTCGGAGGCGGCCATGAATGAGGCCCGCCGCTCGGCCGCAGCCCTCGAGGTCCGGGGCCTCGACGTCTATTACGGCCATTCGCACGCGCTGCAAGGCGTCGATCTCTCGCTCGAGGCCGGCGTGTTCTCTGTCGTCGGCCGCAACGGCATGGGAAAGACCACGCTTTGCAAGGCGATCATGGGCCTAGTGCCGGTGAGCGGCGGCTCGATCCGCGTCCGCGGCGAGGATATCACGCGGCGGCCGCCGGCTCACATCGCGCGGCTGGGCGTCGGCTATGTGCCGCAGGGCCGCCGGCTCTGGCGCTCGCTCAGCGTCGACGAGCATTTGCGGCTTGCCGGCGGGATGCGACCCGGCGCCTGGACCGTCGAGCGCATCTACGACACCTTTCCGCGGCTCGCCGAGCGCAAGGACCATGGCGGCGGCCAGCTCTCCGGCGGCGAGCAGCAGATGCTCGCGATCTCGCGCGCGCTTTTGACCAATCCGCACCTCCTGATCATGGACGAGCCGACCGAGGGGCTTGCGCCCGTCATCGTCGCCCAGGTCGAGGAGATGCTGCTGCGGCTCGGCGAGGACAGCGACATGTCCGTGCTCGTGATCGAGCAGAACATCGGCGTCGCAACCGCGGTCTCGCGC
>JAEWFG010000096.1 GCA_023388935.1 Pseudomonadota bacterium
GGGCGAGCAGGAGCGCTCACCCAAAGGGCGCTCCTGCGCAGCCCGCAGCGTCTCACAGGAGACGTTACCATGACCCAGGAACAGAAGGTCATTCGCGCGAAAGTCGGAATGCTGGAATTGGCCAAGCAGCTCGGCAACGTCAGCCAGGCTTGCCGGATGATGGGCTATAGCCGCGACAGCTTCTACCGGTTCAAGGAACTGTACGACAAGGGTGGCGAGCTGGCGCTGATTGAGATCAGCCGCAAGAAACCGATCCTGAAGAACCGTGTGGCGCCGGAGGTCGAGGCGGCCGTCGTTGAGCTGGCGATCGACCAGCCGGCCTGGGGTCAGGTGCGAGTCAGCAATGAGCTCAGGAGCCGCGGCCTGTCGATCTCCCCGTTCGGCGTGCGGGCGGTGTGGCTGCGTCACGACCTCGCCAACGTCAAGAAGCGGCTGACGGCGCTGGAGGCCAAGATGGCCCAGGACGGCCTGGTGCTGACTGAGGCCCAGCTCGTTGCGTTGGAAAAGGCTAAGTCCGAGAAGGAGGCGCACGGCGAGTTCGAGAGCGAGTGCCCCGGCTATTGTGGTGCGCAGGACACCTTCTATGTCGGCAACATGAAGGGGGTCGGGCGGATCTATCAGCAGACCTTCATTGACACCTACAGCAAGGTGGCGTTCGCCAAGCTGTATGATCGCAAGACGCCGATCACGGCGGCCGAACTGTTGAATGATCGCGTGGTGCCGTTCTTCGATGCGCGGGGCATCCCGCTGAACCGGATCCTGACCGACCGCGGCACCGAGTATTGCGGCAATCCGGAGCATCACGAATACGAGCTCTATCTCGCCGTCGAGGACATCGATCACACCCGCACCAAGACGAAGAGCCCACAGACCAACGGCATTGTCGAGCGCTTCCACCGCACCGTGCTCGAGGAGTTCTATCGCGTCGCGTTCCGCAAGAAGATCTATCCGAGCATCACTGCGTTGCAGAGCGATCTCGATGAGTGGATCGCTGCCTACAATGAGGTGCGCCCGCATCAGGGCCGCTGGTGCTACGGCAAGACGCCGATGCAAACCTTGCTTGACGCAAGTGCTCTGTCGAGAGAGAAATTGTTGCCGGCTGCGTGAGGTCGGACATGAAATCTTTGTCGGACACCTGCCGCGACAAAGCACCCACTGTCAGCTCAAGTCCCTTCTTTTACAACCAACTCCAACAGCCAACCGATCTCTCGCTGGTAGCGCTGATGTAGCGTCTGCGATATTTCGAGCACGCCAGAAAATTCATGGCGCAGGCAATCCGACATCATAATCCTGACGACAGCGGGATATCGAACGAAAAACTCCACCAATCCCAGGAAAATCTCTTCCAACACACTGAGGGCCTTGTCCGGAGCAACATCTCCGTGAGATCGGATCCAGATCTTGTCGAGCTCTTCTCCAAGCCAATGGGCGGTCGCAGCCCATAAATCTGCTTTGGTCGAAAAATTTTTGAAGATCGTCGCTTGCGACACGCCCGCAGCATCGGCGATCAATTGGGTGCTAATCTCGCCGGGGCTACGCTCCGACACCAGTAACAGTAGAGCTTTGACGATCTGTTCGCGACGCAAACCGGCTGACATCTTCTTGGCCACACCGGATTCCAGTGCGGAAGACGTCTTTCTCGACGCAGACCTCGCATAGCCGGCGAGTCTTTTGTTGAGCCTCAGTCCTTGCACTGACCTGGCAGAAACAGCAGATGTCAATTTCTAACCTCCCATAACGATCGCTCTGGCCAGGCTAGATGCTACGTGGTGGGCCGTGAAGCCGGAGCCTTGATCACGAACTTCCCGACTCAAATGGTCTGTTCGCGTACATCCACATGCAGGTCAGCCTTATCTGACGACGTCGCCTCGTTGCGGTTTGAAACCAGTCGATAGAACAGCGGTATAAAGAACATCGCAATAAATGTGGCAGCCAGCATGCCACCGATGACGCCCGTTCCGATCGAGTGGCGGCTGGCGGCGCCCGCTCCGCTCGAAATCGCTAGCGGCACGCAACCCAGGATGAAAGCAAGCGATGTCATGATGATCGGGCGGAAGCGGAGCTTCGCGCCCTCCGCCGCGGCTTCCATCGCACTGAGACCTTCCCGGCGTTTCAGCACCGCGAACTCCACGATCAGGATCGCGTTCTTGGAAGCGAGACCGATCAACGTCACCAGGCCAATCTGGAAATAGACGTCGTTGTTCAGACCGCGCAACCAGATCGCCACCAGCGCACCGAACAAGGCGAAGGGGACCGCGAGCACGACCGCAAACGGGAGCGACCATCGCTCATATTGCGCGGCCAGGATCAGGAACACCATGACGAGACCAAAAATCAGCGCCTTACTACCTGTTCCCCCCGTGGCGATCTCCTGAAACGCAGAGCCTGTCCAGGCCACCTGATAGCCATCAGGCAAACTTTGGCTCGCTACTTCCTGCATGGCTTTGATCGCCTGTCCCGATGAGAAGCCCGGCGCCGGATTACCGATCACCTTCGCTGCCGTGAAGGCATTGAAACGATCGACCTGATCCGGGCCTACAATTCGCTCCGAGCGAAGCAGCGTGTCGATCGGGATCATGCTGCCGGAGTTCGATTTCACAAAGACCCGTTTCAGATCCTCCGGCCGCTCGCGGAAGTTCGCTTCAGACTGCAGGTTGACCTGATAGTTGGGGCCGAACAGCGTGAAGTCGTTGACGTAGAGACTGCCAAACGTGCTTTGCATGGTCTCGAAGAGCGATGCGATCGGCACGCCGAGCGCTTTGGCTTTCTCCCGATCAACAAGAATCTTGTACTGAGGAACGTTGCTGACAAACGTGGCCTTGACACCTGTCAACTCCGGCCGTTTCGAAGCCGCCTCGACAAGCTTTTGTGTCGCATTGATCAGGGGTTGCGGGCCGGCGCCGCCTCGGTCCTGAACAAAAGCCTCAAACCCGCCGGTATTGCTCATGCCCATGATCGGCGGCGGAGTGAAGGCAAGCACTATCGCATCCTTGGGCCATTGAGGGCAAAAATGGATTGCGCCAACGCGGCTGCGGATAGCGATGGAGCGTGCCGCTCCTTCCAATCCTTCAACTGAACAAACGACACGCCAGCGCTGGGCTTTTGCACGCCCGCAAGCAAATCGAAACCGGAAAAGCTGATCACGTCGCTGACGGCCAGCCGTTCCATAATGTTCTTATTGATGGCTTCCATGATATTTTGCGTCCGCGTCAATGAAGCAGCCGGGGGCAGCAACGCGACCGTAAAAACGCTGCCTTGATCTTCGTCGGGAACAAGCGCGCCTGGAATGCTCAGAAACAGAAAACTGGTGACTGCGATCAGAACGGCGAACAGACCGAGCCCGAGCAACGCGCGCCGGGGAGAAAGCGAACCCCAGATGTATAGCCTTCGGTAATTCGGTCGAAGAGCCGGTTGAACCAGCGGAAGGGCGCGGCCGGCTCGTGATGTCCAAGCTTCAGAATCAGCGCGCAAAGGGCGGGACTCAGAGTCAATGCCACGATGCCCGAGATCGTCACGGACACCGCGATGGTCACGGCGAACTGGCGATACATTTCGCCGGCAAGACCGCCCATAAATGCGACCGGAACAAACACCACGCAAAGCACAAGCACGATGGCGATAACGGGGCCAGTGACCTCCTGCATCGCCTTGATAGCCGCTTCCCGCGGCGGCAACTTCTCGGTCGTCATGATGCGCTCGACGTTCTCCAGCACGACAATGGCATCGTCAACGACAATCCCGATTGAAAGCACCAGCCCGAACAGCGTCAATAGATTGATCGAGAACCCGAGTACATACATTCCAGCGAACGTCCCGAGGATCGAGACGGGCACCGCCAACACCGGAATAAGCGTGGCTCTCCAGTTCTGCAGGAATATAAACACCACGACGATAACGAGGATCATCGCCTCGATGAAGGTTTTGACCACCTCCTCGATCGAGACTTTGACGAAAAGGGTCGTATCGTAGGGAATCGAATAGCTGACCCCTTGCGGGAAATTCATCTTGAGCTCGTTCATACGGGTTTTGATGGCGTCGAAGGTCCCCAACGCGTTTGCCCCCGGCTGTAGATAGACGCCGATCGGAACGGTGGGAGCGCCATTGAGCGTGGCCACAAATGAATAGTCCTGGGCGCCTAACTCCACCCGAGCAATATCCTTGAGCCGCAAGGTCGCCGCATTGGAATCCGCCCGAATGATGATGTCTTCGAATGCCTTTGCGTTGGGCAGTCGTCCTTCGGTATTGACCGAATACGTAAAGGCGAGATCGTTCTGCGAGGGCTCCTGACCGAAACGACCGGCAGCAAATTGCGCGTTCTGCTCGCGGATGGCGGTGGCGACATCACCGGGCGTCAGATCGTATTGAGCGAGCTTGTCCGGCCGCAGCCATACCCGCATCGAGTAATTCTTGGCGCCGAACAACGATGCATCCCCCACGCCCGGAATGCGCTTCAATTCATCGATGACGTTGAGCAGCGCATAGTTGCTGAGGTAGATTGAGTCGTAGCGTGCATCGGTCGCGGACATCGCGATCAGCGCCAGGATCGAGCTCGACTGTTTGTTGACGATCAAGCCTTGTCGGGTGACTTCGGCCGGCAGGGTCGAGACGGCGCGTTGCACCCGGTTATTGACGTTGATCGTCGCCTGATCCGGATTTGTCCCGATCTGGAAAGTTACCGTAAGACGCATGGTCCCCGAACTGGAGTTCGTGGACTACATGTAGAGCATATTCTCGACGCCATTGATCTGCTGCTCCAACGGTGCTGCCACGGTCTGCGCGACGGTTTCGGCGCTCGCGCCAGGATAGGTCGCCTGCACCACCACCTGGGGCGGGACGATCTGGGGATACTGCTCCGCCGGCAGGACGCGCATGGCGACCACACCAGCGAGCACAAACACAATGGCGATAACAGCCGCGAAAACCGGACGATCGATGAACGGATTTGCTTTCATCGCTGGGCGGCCTTCGTATCTGTGGCATTCTCCGACATCGGAGTGGCGCGCGACGATGCGGTCTCTGCCTATGAACTCGCGCAAGCAAGCGTAGCGGGCGCAGAGGCTCAGGTGAAAACGGCCGAGATCAATCTCGGCTACACCACCATCAAGGCTCCACTTGGGGGCGTCATCAGTCTCGGAGGCTGGGGCGCATTCGACGCCGACAACACTTATGACTATCTGAACAACATCCCCTTCGCGGACCATGGCGCTCTGCTCGATCCGCCGACGGTGGACGTTTCGGCGCGGTGCATTTCAATGCTGGCGCAGCTTGACGAACCCGCCGATAGCCGCGCATGAAGGCCGCGCTCGCCTATCTGGAAAAGGAACAGGAGGCTGATGGGAGTTGGTTCGGCCGCTGGGGCGTCAATTACATCTACGGCACCTGGTCAGCGCTCTCCGCGCTCAATGCCGCCGGCGCCGATCCGCAGGGACCGGTGGTGCGTAAGGCGGTCAACTGGCTACTTTCGATCCAGAACGAGGACGGCGGCTGGGGTGAGAATTGCGAGAGCTACGCGTTGGACTACAAGGGTTATACCCCCGCTCCCTCGACGGCCTCGCAAACCGGATGGGCCCTGATTGGTTTGATGGCGGCGGGCGAAGTCGGCCACCCCGCTGTCGACCGCGGCATCGCCTGGCTCATGCGCACCCAGGGCAGCGATGGACTATGGCCACAAGAACACTACACCGGCGGCGGCTTTCCGCGTGTCTTTTACCTCCGCTACCATGGCTACCCAAAATTCTTCCCACTCTGGGCGCTCGCGCGCTATCGCAATCTTAAACGGAGCAATAGTCGCAAGGTCGGTGTCGGGATGTGACGCAGATGGACGTGCGCGTCGAAGCAAAACAAGGCCACCCCGCGCTCGAATCGTGTGTTCTTTGTGTTTCGGCGTGTTGGAGCCGGCTTTCGACTTGGGTAGCGCGATCTCTGCGACTCTCATTGCATCGTCTTCGCCTTGAGGCGCCTCAAATTTGCCCCTACCGAAGAGCGGCCACCAAGACGAAATGGGGCGTGCAGCCGACTTCTACTCAAAAGCACTTTCCGGTTCTCACTATGCGTCGCGGCGATCGACATCGCCTTTCACCGCTGACGCCGTCGGCAGAACTCCATTTCTGTGAAAGCGCATCTGCCATGCCAAGTCTCACAATGTTTCAAAGCAAGAAACATGCGCTGTGTGATCCGATCGCGCCAGACTCGAAGACCTCACATTTGCGGCCAGAGGGCCACGGGCGGTCGTTCACCTTGCAATTGCCGGCGCCACGGTGCCGCAGATCGCGACGTTCACCGGCCATAGCCCAGGAGAGGAGGCCATCTCGATGCGCACTATCTCGGCGGCGTTCAGCTCGCCGAAGCAAGGCGCAGCCAGCTTGCGCCACGGCGCCCCGTTCCGGCCAGCTTAACCGCCTCCACCCTGAACTCCCGGCCGCACTTTCGTCGTTGCATCGCCCACCTCGGGCTCATGAAACACCTAATCTTGCGGCCCAATCAAGCCGGCAGCAGCTCAATCGGACGGTCTGAGAAGGAGCTCGGCTGGGAGATTCTTCCAACCAGCGCTGGTGACCTGAACCCGCTATACTAGACAGGTAGCCCCGGCTGGGGGATCATCCAGCTCGAGGCGAACCCCGGGCGCATCATGGACGTCAAAGGTTGGTTGCGGAGACTCGGCCTCGAGCAATATGAGGCGACATTCCGCGAGAATGAAATCGACGACACGGTCCTGCCGCGTCTGACGGTCGAGGACTTGAAAGATCTCGGTGTCGTATCAGTCGGAAACCGCCGAAAGCTGCTCGACGCCATTGCCGCCTTGCGCGCTGAAGCGAGCGTACCAACTTCGCTATCGGACGCTCCTCCGACAAGCAAAGAAGCGGCCGAAGATACCGCCGAGCGCCGCCAGATCACGGTGATGTTCTCTGACCTTGTGGGTTCGACGGCGCTCTCCGCCCGTATGGACCCAGAGGACCTACGGAAGGTCATTTCGGCCTATCAGAGGTGCGTTGCCGAAAACGTGCGCCGTTTCGGAGGCTTTGTCGCCAGATATCTAGGTGACGGCGTACTGATCTATTTCGGCTACCCGCAGGCGCATGAGGATGACGCCGAGCGCGCAGTGCGCGCCGGCCTTGCACTGATCGATGCAGTTGCGACGCTACCGACCCCCGAGCCTCTGCTGGTGCGGATTGGGGCGGCCACCGGCACGGTAGTGGTCGGAGATCTTGTCGGGTCAGGCCAGGCGCAGGAGCATGACATTGTCGGTGAGACGCCGAACCTTGCGGCACGCCTTCAAACACACGCCGATCCCAATACAATGGTTATCGCCGAAAGCACGCGTCGGCTCCTTGGTAACCTCTTCGAGCTGGAGGACCTCGGACCAATGGAACTCAAGGGCATCCCTGGGCCGGTGCGAGCTTTTGCGGTGGTGTGTGCGAGTTCTATCGAGAGCCGCTTCGAGGCGATGCATCAGGGTAGCCTGAATGCACTGGTTGGACGACAGGAAGAGCTTGAACGGCTCTTGCGATGCTGGACGCGCGCCAAGAACGGCGAAGGTCAGGTGGTGCTGCTCTCTGGTGAAGCCGGGATAGGCAAATCACGCCTCACCATGGCCTTACTGGAAGAATTGGCCGGCGAACCGCGCACATGCGTGCGCCATTTTTGCTCACCGCAGCATACCGACAGCGCGCTTCATCCCTTCATCGTTCAAATCGAGCGGACCGTGGGCATCAAATCCGGCGATGCCATCCCTGAACGTCTGCACAAACTTGAAGAAGCGTTCGCGACCAGCGCAAAGGCTGCAGAAGCAGCTCCACTCATCGCAGCGCTGCTTTCCATCCCCACCACGGGGCACTATCCATCCCTCAAGATGACACCGAAACAACAGCGACGGCAGACTTTCGCAGCGCTTCTGGATCAGATGGAGTCTCTATCGCGAAAGATGCCGGTTCTCTGGATCTTCGAGGATGCTCAATGGGCCGATGCCAGTTCAATGGAGTTGATCGATCTGGCTGTGGATCGTCTGCGTCATCTGCCGGTTCTTGCCGTTGTCACGTTCAGACCAGAATTTCATGCCCCTTGGGACGGTCTGTCGAACGTTACGGCTTTGACAATCGGCCGCCTTGCACGCTCCCACGTCGAAGAGATAATCGCACAGGTAACTCGCGGACCCGTACTGCCTCCTGAAGTTGTTGGTCAGATTATCGCCAAGACTGACGGCAATCCGTTGTTCATCGAAGAATTGACTAAGGCGGTACTCGAGGGCGGGATACTGGTACAAAGTGGCGAGAGTGTCCCCCCATTTGCCATCCCAACAACGTTGCGCGACTCGCTGATGGCAAGGCTCGACCACCTTGCACCCGTCAAGGAGATCGCCCAGCTTGGTGCTGCGATTGGGCGTGAATTCTCTTACTCATTACTGCGCGCTTTGACTAAACGCGATGATGCGACGTTGAGGAACGGTCTTCTCCAGCTCGAACAAGCACAGCTTGTGTTTCGGAGTGGCGAGATACCGGACGCAATTTACAGCTTCAAACACGCACTCATCCAGGATGCTGCATATGAGAGCCTGCTAAAGGGTCGACGGCAAGCTCTCCACCAGAATATTGCCGAAACCTTGCGCGATCATTTTCCAAAGGCTGTCGACACCCAACCGGAGGTCATAGCGCATCATTTTTCGAGCGCAGGGCTTCTTGAAGTTGCCGCTGAATGGTGGGGAAAAGCGGGGGAATTCGCTACGCGCCGCTCAGCTTATAGCGAGGCAATCGATCACTACAGAAAGTCATTGAAGTCGTACGCGGAGTTGCCTGATAATCCCGACCTCCGACTGCGGCGACTGCAGCTCCAAACTGCATATGCTTACGCCCTGTTTCATGGTCGAGGGACTGGTCTAACCGAGACGGTCACCGTTTTTGCCGAGGCGCGAGCGCTGGCGGCTTCAGTTGAAGAAGTTGCTGCAAGGTTCCCTGCATATTTTGGGATGTGGGCGGGAAGCTTTTCGCGCGCTGACCTTGCACCCATGGAGGAGGTTGCCAAGGCATTTTTGTCCGATGTGCAAAGTGTGCGGACGCCTGGCGAAGTCGGCGTGGCGCACTGCGTGTTCGGAGTGACGCAATGGTTCCGGGGCGATTACCCCGCCGCACGCTTGCATCTCGAGACAGCCGTAAACGCATACGATCGCAACAGAGATTCTGTCCTTGCCGAAGTGTTTGGTTACGATCCCGGCGTAATCGCCATGGCGCGCCTCGCCGCCGTACTATGGCCAATGGGGGAGGTCCGTCAGGCCGAGCGCATGATCCGGCAGGCCCTTACCCTCGCCCACCAGATTGGCCACGTCCCTAGCATTATGGTGTCACATCACGTTGCGTGCATCCTTGCCAGTATGCGGCGCGATGCGACCGACGTCAGGTCGCATTCGGCAACCATTCTGGACCTCGCCCGCGAGCATAGTGTTCCCGTACGAATTGCGGACAGTACATTCTTTTTTGGCTGGTCACGCTGGCGCGAAGGTAATCCCAATGGTGAGGCGGGAATGCGCGAGGGTCTGTCGATGTTGAGAAAGTTGCAATATCGTCTGCTCGAGCCATTGATCCAGACATTGCTGGCGGAGCGGGAGGCGCAATCTGGTCGGACGGAGATCGGGCTCAAGCTCCTGGATGAACAACTCGCAGCGACTCACAGGAGCGGGGAACGCTGGTTTGATTCAGAGCTGCACCGAATACGCGCCGAACTTTTGTTGCGCCGCGGACCGTCCGAAAGTGCTGAGGCAGAAAGAGCGCTGATACACGCAATCGAGATCGCCCGGGTTCAACAAACGAGAGCCTTTGAGCTGCTCGCGACCATCTCGCTGGCACGGCTCTATCGAGCGACAGATCGAGATCGCTCTGCCCGCGAGCTGCTTCTTGCACTATCCAGCCAAAGAATCGGCCACGAGGTACCCGCATTTGAGGAGGTACAGCACATTCTCGACGTGCCGCTCGAATGATTGAAAGTCGACTTTTGAGGTTGGATCGCGACACAGCTCACGCGGGGGCCCGACTTTCTGTCCAACATTGAAATCGGGCGCGCTCAGAACGTCAAAACAAATCCTCCGCAGGCTTCGGCCTAACGTTGGCGCGTGCCGCGCGCAGCCCAGGCGCTTGCGAAATAAGTGCGAGAGCCGTCAGGAGAGCCATCAAGATAAGCAAGTCGCAGCGCTTTTTTGAATTGTCTCTTGCTCACGTCGAACGCCGCGACATAGGTCGCAAACATACCTTCGCCGCCGTCCAGGGGGCTCCAAAAATCGTCGAAGTTGGCAAAGTTCATCGTGATCGTGAGCGCGGTTTCCTGCACATTTTGGAGTCCCGCTTGCTTCAGTTCACTCGCGATACCTCCTTGACGAGTAATCGGCCGAGACAAGGCCTTGCCGCGCAAATATGCGGCCTTCGGATCGAGGATGGCTGCCGTGTCCCAGAACATGCGACCGAAAACGAGACCACCGCGCAAGTCCCACATGCAGGCTGCAACCGTTCCGCCGGGCCTCGTCACACGCACCATCTCACGCACAGCGCGTTGCGGCTCCGGGACGAACGCTAGCACCAGCATCGACAGCGTGAGATCGAAGGTGTTGTCGGCAAACGGAATGTTGCACGCATCTGCCGCCTGGAAATTGATGCGGGCGTCTGCTTCCCTTGCCTTGGCGTAGGAAATATAGGCTTGCGAAAGATCGAGCGCCTCGATGGACGTGAAAGCGGGGTTGCCTGCAAGCTCCACGGCGAGGTTGCCCGTTCCGCAACCCACGTCGAGGACCTTTCCTTGCGCACGAGACGCTGCGAATGCAATGAAGAGCGGGGCGAGCGACCGGCTGTGGCGTCCCATCTGCAACTCGTACCGATCGCCGCTCGAACTTGGGAACGTCGAGTTTCTGGTATCGAGCGAACCTTGTGTGATTGTCACGGATGAACCCAATATTCAAGGCGACGCACGCCCCAGACCGCCTCCTCGAGGCCCGAGGCAGGCGATCTATTCAGCGAAGTGGAAAGTCGCGCGTTTCGTCCCGAAGCACCGCGACGGCCAACCGTCGGTAGAAGGCCGGCGCGCCTCTTCGAAGCCATGGAAAACGTTCGAAGCAAATGGCAGTCTATTCAGCCACGCTTCGATTTTCGCTCGGCGACCTTGATCGAGCGATCGAGTTCCTTAAGCGTTCGGCTGGCCTGTTCTAGCTGCGATTGAACAGCTTTTCTTTCTCTCTGTAGACCTTTCACGAGAGCCTTCCGTTTGGCCTCAGTTAGACCGTCAAGGTCGACTAAATCTATAAGAAAAGCACACATTGCTCCGCCTCCCTCTATCAAGTTCAGTCAACTGCGCACTCAACCTCCCATGATTGAGTGTCGACAATATCGAGTGAATAATCAAGCCGGAGCGCGCCCGAGCCCTCTAGCATCAGCATCGAGGTCGGACACGAGCGCGAACCGCACTGACCGTCTTGGCCGGAGCGGCGTCGCACATTCAAAAATCCGAAAATCTGCCAAGCTCCTTGTCAGGGTTTGCTACTGCTTTGGCCAGGATTGCCAGGTAATCCGCGATCCAATCCCGGTCGACGTTCGAGCCGAACAAATCGTTCTTGTGCCCGCAAATGCCTCTAATGCCCGTCGGGCTCTCCTCAAGAGCCATCGAAAGCCACGCGCGATCGATCGGCATCGCCGTCCGTCCTTTTTGATAACCGAATGGTTGGGCCGTCAAATCCGGCAATTGGGGCGACCGGCGAAACGCAAGCTGAAGAACGAAATAGATTCGCACGAGTGATGCCGGGCTCAGGTCAGTTTCCTTCGCTAATCGCGCGGCAATGACATCGAAGGGGAGTTCCTGCATCGCGTGCGCCGCAAAAACGGTCTCGCGTACGCGGCAAAGGGCATCGCCAAAGGTTAGACCTGCGTCAATTTGGGTCCGGAGCAGCGTGGTATTCGCAAACGGTCCGATGACCCGCTCCCTCCGGAGCTGCCCGCGATTTGCCATCAGCGTGGCCACGCAGATATCGGTGCATCCGCTTCGTAGCAGCAAGAGCGTCTTGAATGCCGCCAGCAAGGTCATGAACAGGGTTACACCTCGGCTACGACACAAGTCACGCAGGCGTGCCACCAATTCGTCTGATAGTTGAAACGGTTCTTCGATGAGGCGTGAGGTCAGTTCGCCAACAACGTTGATTTTGGGAGGGGCAAACAGGAGTGAGGCTTTGTTCAGACGCTCCTTCCAGTAGGCGTACTGTTTATTTGCCGCAGCGCTAGTGCACCACTGACGTTGCCAGCGAGCAAACTCGGAAAACTGAAGCTCAGGCTCTGGTAGCTCCGATTTCCTGCCACTCATCGAAGCGGAATAGAGTTCGGCAAGCTCTTCCATAAAGATCACCATCGACCACCCATCGATGATGATGTCGTGCACGACAAAAAGCAGAATATGGTCGTTCGCGTCGAGCCGAAAGAGATGCGCGCGAAGCAACGGCGCGCGGGTCATGTCGATCGGTTCCAAGGCTGCCTGCTGAACTTCCAGCTTCGCTCTTGTGAGCAGAAGTTCCTTTGCTCGAGCACTTCCGGGACCCGACCGTATTGCAAGGTTCTTCACGCTCAAAATCGATTCGACATCGATGCGCGGCGACACGACAGCGATGGGGACCTCGTTCCGCCACGCAAATGCCGTGTGCAGGGAGGCATGCCGGCGTACGACGCTGCCAAGGCTCTGCCTTAGCGCGGGAACGTCCAGCGGGCCTTGCAGCCGATAGGCGAACGGCAAATTGAACTGAGGCAGTCCGGGGAGTTTGCGCTCGATCCGCAACATACGCTCTTGCACAATAGACACGGGTTGTGCGCCATCTGCTTTCGCCCACGCCGTTTCCATCGGCGGATTGCTCTGGCTCGTCTCCGCGGAACCCTTTTTTAATGTCTCGATGCGATGCGCGAGCGCGGCAACGGTCGGCGCGTTGAAGATATCTTCGAACGACACTTCAACACCGAAACGCTTTTCCAGACGCAGGATCATTTGCGCCATGGCAAGTGAATCCAGGCCGAGCGCAAAGATGTCCTGATTTACTCCAACCTGGTCGATGTCCAAAAGATTGGCCCAAATTCCGGCCAGTTGACTCTCCAATTCCGAACGAGGCGGGACCATCACGCCTCCGCGCTCGCCGGCCCTCGGCTGAGTTGCCGATAACGCGGCCGCAAGCTGACCGCGGTTGATCTTTCCGCCGGGGCCTTTCGGTATCTCCGAGACAATATGGATGAGGCCCGGGACCTTGAATCCAGTCAGAAGTTCGCGGGCAAAGTCTCGCAGCTCCTGCGCACTCAACTCGGCGCCACGACGCAAGACCACGGCGGCGGCGACGTCGGCTCCAAGCCGCTCATGAGGTACCGGGAAAACAGCGGCGTCGATCACATCCGGGTGGCTCAGCAATGCCCCCTCCACTTCGGCGGGCGCCACTTTCTGTCCTCCCTTGTGGATGATCTCCTTGATCCGACCGACGATGAAGAGATAGCCCTCTGCGTCCAAGTACCCGATGTCGCCAGTTCGAAACCAGTTATTACGGAATGCGGACGTGGTCGCTGCGGCATCGTTGTCGTATCCCCTTGTTATCGTGGGACCCTGCAGCGCGATCTCTCCACGTTTGCCCGCCGGCAATCGTCGCCCGTCACGATCCAGAATCGCGATCTCGGGCCCTGCGGGCCGACCGACTGAACCCGGCTTTCGTCGTTGTAATGGATTTGCCGCAATTTGGGTGGCGGCCTCGGTCATGCCGTAGGTATCGATTACAGGGACACCAAATAACGCCTCCAATTCATCGAGCACACCGCGCGCAAGCGACGTAGAGGCCGAACGAATGAGCCGCAGGGAGGATCGCCGCGCGGCCTCTTTATACGCATGTGCCTCCCGCAAAATCGCCTGATGGACTGCCGGTACGGCCGTGTACCAAGTTGGTCGAAACTCCCTAAGCCAGCCAAAGAATGCTGTTGGATCGAAGCCCGGCGTACAAACCATGCTGGACCCGGCAGTTAAGGCGGCCAGAACCCCTGAGATCAAACCGTGCCCGTGGAAGAGAGGCAGCACGCTCAGTAGGCGATCCGGCGACCCAAGTTCTAGATTCACCCCGACGTTGCGTGCTGAGAGACAGACGCTCGCGTGGGTCAGAGGGACCATCTTTGGCCGCGACGTGCTGCCGGAAGTCAAAAGAATTAACGCGTCGTCAACGGAGGACGCAAACTGATCATTGGGCGCTCGCCGCGCCCTCTGACTAACGAGATTGAATGCGCCAGCCCCGTCGTGGGGACGCGTCACAACTTCGATGATTGGTATACCCAAGGAGTGCGCGGCGCGACGGCTGGCCGAGGTCTGGTCAGCGTGAGCTAACAGCGCCGCCAAGCGCAATTCGGCGAAGTAACGCTTGTATTCATCATAGGTGAAGTCCGGGTTGAGCGGTACACATACGGCGCCCGCGGCAAGCGCCACCATCGCCACGGCAGCTTCGGGTCCGTTCGGCAAGACCACCGCGACCCTGTCGGTTCGGCCCACTCCGGCGCTCCGCAACCCGCGAACGACATCACGGGTCAGCAACAACAATGCACCATATGTCATGGGGAGGCGCCCGGGAGCCAGTATGGCGTGGCGGTCGGGCGCGCTTCGTCCATAATGTTCGAGGAGGTCGTAGAGACAAGCAGGCGCACGTGTGCTTGCGCTCTCCCGCACAGCTCTATCTTTCACTTTCTCAACGAAATTCGACAAACCCGCCCCCACTTCAGATGGACGACCAGTTCGTATTTATGAGTACCTGAACCGAGAAATAACTGTTTGAACCCAATACAGTAAGCACTGTGAGAGCGATCGCGGGGCCGACTGCGGGCTTAGATAACGTTTCAAAACGCTGCGCGTAGTGCTCAATGCAGTCGTGTCGAGCCGATGCGCAAAAAACCGTATTGCGGCTCCGTCTCTAGGTTATTGACCATATCCCATTCTTGGCTGGATGGCACCCCATATGTCCGCCCGCGGGATTGTCGATGAGGTCGGTGTGGGATTGAGCGCGGCGGACGTCGCTGAAATTAAGAAAGCGAAGGAGGAGCTTCGGCAGCTCTATACGGAACTGCTGAGCTTTCGCGATCGAGCCCGATTTTCTTTTGGTCGGCTTCGCTGAACGTTACCGATAGAACGATTGGCTCGGTCGAGCGTCACGATTTGCGCTCCGTGATGACAAAGAGATCCAATGGGCGCTCGTACGATTTGCACCCGCTCCTGCTTGAGTTAGCCTACGACTGGATGAAGAACAAAGGTCGCGACTTGCAGAACACGTCTGCTCAGATCAAAGATGTAGAAAGTGCACTTGCCGAAGAATAGCCCGAAAGCCACCGGACCATCCTTCAAGGCAAACGCTCGAAGGCGGATGCCCGTCGTGTTTTGGAAGCGAACACGACAACCTCCACCGTGCGGCTCAACTTCATTGATCGCGCCTAACGTAGAGGGCTGCCTCCCAAAGGTGAGGCGCGCAGCCGATGGCTGACTCGCAAGGAGGCCGCAGCGTTGCTTTGGCACTGTTGGCGGCACCGTGAGAGGCAGACGATACACTCGGGGGCGTCGGTTCGTCCTAATTGGCCTGTACTCTGGCACTCGGGCAGGCGCGATAGCGTCGGCGTCGCCATATGCCATGTCTGGGCGCTCATACGTGGATCTGGAGCGTGGTATCTTTTATCGGAAGGCCATTGGCAAGCGCACAACGAAGAAGCGTCAGACACCAGCCCCGATTCCGCCTCGGCTGCTCGCGCACCTTCGGCGCTGGTGGAACCGTAAGCTGATTGCGGAATGCTGCGTTGAGTTCAACGGCAAGCCGGTTGCCTCGGTGAAAAAGGGCCTCAAGACTGCCGTAGGGCTAGCCCGGCTACCGGGGAAGGTAACACCCCACACGCTGCGCCACCGCCGCGACCTAGCTAATGCAGGGTGGCGTACCGATCTGGGAGGCGGCAGGGTTCCTAGGTATGTCTCCTGAGGTCCTCCACGACACCTTTGGCCACCATCACCCAGACTTTCTGCGGGGAGCCGCCAAGGCCATTGGTCAAAAGGGCCGGTACGTTTCGGTGGTTGACTCGGGAAAGACCAGCGATCAGAAGGAAAAACCTAATGATTTCTGGTCGGAGTGGCAGGATTCGAACCTGCGACCCCTGCGTCCCGAACGCAGTGCTCTACCGGGCTGAGCCACACTCCGACAAGAAGGCGGCTTATAGCGTCGGGTTTGACGCACTGCAAGCGGCCGATAAGAGGAATTTTGTCCCTGTGAAAACGGGTCTTAAGACGCTGATTTTACCGGCCGGCGAGGCCGGCGCGGAAGCCGCCGCCCGGACGTTGGCCGCCGGCGGGCTGGTCGCGTTTCCGACCGAGACGGTCTACGGGCTCGGGGCGGACGCCGCCAATGCCACCGCAATCGCTCATCTGTACGCCGCCAAGGGGCGGCCGGCCTTCAATCCGCTGATCGCGCATGTCGCCGACCTCGCTGCCGCGCGGCGAATCGGGCGGTTCGATGCCCGCGCCTTGAAGCTTGCGGAGGCGTTCTGGCCGGGGCCGCTGACGCTGGTGGTGCCGAAGGCGGACGGCTGTCCGGTGGCGGACCTTGCCACCGCGGGCCTCGACACGGTCGCGATCCGCATCCCCGCCCATCCGGTGGCGGAAGCGATCCTGCGCGCCTTTGGCGGGGCGGTGGTGGCGCCCTCCGCAAACATCTCCGGCCATGTCTCGCCGACGCTCGCCGCCCATGTCGAGAGCGACCTTTCGGGGCGGATCGACCTGATCGTCGACGGCGGGCCGGTCGCGGTCGGCGTCGAATCGACGATTGTCGGCTGCTTCGAGGCTCCGATGCTGCTCCGCCCTGGTGGGCTCTCACGCGAGCGGATCGAGGCCGTCCTCGGCTCGCCCCTGGCGCGGCCGCCTGCGGAGACCGAGAGCGACGACAGCCAGCCGCTGGCGCCGGGCATGCTGGCCTCGCACTACGCGCCGCGCGCAATCGTGCGGCTCAATGCGCGCGAGGTGGCGCCGGGTGAAGCGCTGCTGGCGTTCGGCCCCGCGCGCCTACCCGGCCTGGAGACTGCAGCCGCAGTCATGAATCTGTCGCTTGCGGCTGATCCCGATGAAGCCGCAGCCAATCTGTTCGGCCATCTTCGCGCACTCGATGCGAAGAGCCCGCGAGCCATCGCGGTGATGGCGATCCCCGAAGAAGGACTTGGCGAAGCGATCAACGACCGGCTGCGCCGCGCGGCCGTGGCGCGCTAGAAAGCGGAATGAAAGAAGACGACATGAACATGAATAAATCTGCCATCCGGCCGCTTGCGCCCGAGCTGATCGAACAATTCCGCAAAATCGTCGGCGAGAGGCACGCGATCACGGATGCGGCCGATATCGAGGCCTATGTCACCGAGGAGCGTAACCTGTTTCATGGCCGCTCGCCCTTGGTGCTGCGTCCGGGCTCGACGGCGGAAGTCTCCGCAATCTGCAAGCTCGCTTCCGAGCACAGAATCGCGCTGGTGCCGCAGGGCGGCAACACCGGGCTCGTCGGCGGACAGACGCCGCACAATGGCGAAGTCGTGGTGTCGCTGCGCCGGCTCGACAAGATCCGCGAGGTCGATACCGCCTCGAATACCATGACCTGCGAGGCCGGCGTGGTGCTGCAGATCGCGCAGCAGAAGGCGGCCGAGGTGGATCGGCTGTTTCCGCTCTCGCTTGGGGCGGAGGGAAGCTGCACCATCGGCGGCAATCTCTCGACCAATGCCGGCGGCACCGCCGCGCTCGCCTATGGCGTGGCGCGCGAGATGGCGCTGGGGCTCGAGGCGGTGCTCGCCGATGGGCGCGTGCTCAACGTGCTGTCGAAACTGAAGAAGGACAACACCGGCTACAATCTGCACAATCTCTTTATCGGTGCGGAAGGCACGCTCGGCATCATCACGGCCGCGACGCTGAAACTGTTTCCGAAGCCGCGGGCGATCGAGACCGCCTTCGTCGGGCTGAAGTCGCCGGCGGCGGCGCTGAAACTCCTCACGATCGCGCAAAGCGAGGCTGCGAACGCGCTCACGAGTTTCGAACTGCTGTCGGAGATGGCGGTCGACTTCTCGATCCGCCACGGCATCGACGTCCGCGATCCCTTGGAACAGAAGCATCCCTGGTATGTGCTGATGGAATTGTCCGCGCCGGGCGACGACGCCCGTACGCCGCTGGAATCGATCCTCGGCCGCGCCATGGAGGAAGAGATCGTCGACGACGCGGTGATCGCGGCCAACCTCACCCAGCGCGCGGGCTTCTGGAAGCTGCGCGACGAGATGTCGGCGGCGCAGAAGCCGGAGGGCGGCTCGATCAAGCACGACATCTCCGTGCCCGTCGCCGCCGTGCCCGCCTTCATCGCGGAGGCGGATGCCGCCGTGGTGAAGCTCATCCCCGGCGCGCGGCCGGTGCCGTTCGGCCATCTCGGCGACGGCAATCTGCATTACAATGTCAGCCAGCCGGTCGGCGCCAACACCGCGGATTATCTGGCGCGCTGGCACGAGATGAACGCGGTGGTGTTCGAGATCGTGCTGCGCATGGGCGGCTCGATCTCGGCCGAGCACGGCATCGGCGTGCTCAAGCGCGACGAACTGCCCGACGTGAAGGACAAGACCGCGATCGAGCTGATGCGATCGATCAAGGCGATGCTCGATCCCCTGGGAATCATGAATCCGGAGAAGGTGCTGTGAACGTGTCCATCGCCCCTGCTCTCACGATCGATGCGATCAGGGATGCCGATGTCGAGCCGGTCGTCGCGCTGTGGCAGCGTTGCGGCTTGACGCGGCCCTGGAACGATCCGCCTGCCGACATCGCGCTGGCGCGGCGGCGCGAGAACTCCACCGTGCTGATCGGCCGCGACGGTGGTGCCATCGTGGCCACCGCCATGATCGGCCATGACGGCCATCGCGGCTGGGTCTATTACGTCGCGGTCGATCCCGACAGCCGCAAGCGCGGCCATGGCCGCGTCATCATGGCGGCGGCCGAGGATTGGCTGCGCCAGGCCGGCATCGCAAAGCTCCAGCTCCTGGTCCGCCGCGAGAATGCGCAGGCCAATGCGTTCTACCAGTCGCTGGGCTTCGAGGAATCCACCTCGGTGATGTTCCAGAAGTGGCTCGACGGCCGCGATCCCACGCCGTAAATCACAGCGCTGTATCCCCGAGCGCAGCTGCGCTCCCTCGCCCCGTTCTTACGGGGAGAGGGTTGGGGTGAGGGGCTGCTTCCGCAACGACGGTGACAGACGAGCTCGTGGAGACTCCCCCTCACCCGGATTGCTGCGCAATCCGACCTCTCCCCGCAAGCGGGGCGAGGTGAAGAAAACAGAGAGGCCTCATGACCATTTCCGACCGCGTCCGCATCAAGGACGTCCGCGTGCTCTCGGACAACTGGACCGTCCTGAAGACCACGACATTCGACTACCGGCGCGCCAATGGCGAGTGGCAGACGCAGCACCGGGAAACCTATGAGCGCGACAACGCCGCGGCAGTGCTGCCCTACAATCGCGCGCGGCGTACGGTGATCCTGGTGCGCCAGTTCCGTCTGCCGGCCTATATCCGCGGCTACGACGATCTCTTGATCGAAGCGGCCGCCGGCGTGCTGGACGATGCCTGCCCCGAAGTGCGCATCCGCGCCGAGGCCGAGGAGGAAACCGGCTATCGCCTGCACCACGTCCAAAAGGTGTTCGAGGCGTTCATGAGCCCGGGCGCCGTGACCGAGAAGCTGCATTTCTTCGTCGCCGAGTACGAGCCGGAGATGCGCGTCAGTGACGGCGGCGGCCTTGAGCACGAAGGCGAGGACATCGAGGTGCTGGAGCTCGGCATCGACGAAGCGCTGGCGATGATCGCAGACGGCCGGATCATCGACGCCAAGACGATCATGCTGCTGCAATATGCGGCGCTGCATATTTTCAGGTAGCTAGTGAGCTGCCGTCTTCCCTTCTTCCCTTCTTCCCTTCTTCCCTTCTTCCCTTCTTCCCTTCTT
>JAEWFG010000130.1 GCA_023388935.1 Pseudomonadota bacterium
CAGGAGGAACCACTCGCCATCGAGATAAACCGCGGTGATCATGTGGTCCTCACCGCGCCGGGGAATGTGCACGATCACGAGTCTCACATGATCGGCCGAGATTCCAAGCTCCTGGGCCCCGGCATATTTGGCCATGGAATAGGCCTTGCAATCGCCATTTCTCATCGTGATTGCTTCAAGCGGGGTCGTCCAATTGGCAGGTGCCGGCCTGATCATGAGATTGACCGACGTATTGAGATGACCCAGCAGCGCCTTGCCCTGGTAGTGGCGAATTTCAGCAAGCCTTTGCACGAGTTCGGGTATCGACGGGCAATCCGCTTTGGTGTCCTGGCATTTTTGAAAGTAGCCTTTCTCGATCAGCATTTTATATCGGAGCAAGTCCCACATCTTGGCGATAGGGGCGTCCTTGTTGAGCTCCGTCGTGTAGTTCCCAAATGGATCATTCGGGCGGTCAACCGCTTTGGCAGCGACTGCCAGCCAAGCCGCACTTGAGAACACCATCACGAATCTTGCGAACTGGGCGGTGCCTCTCGCCAGATCTGGCCGCCGGCGACGAAACCGCGCACGCATTAGAAAGTGAGCCAGCATGTGGATCTCCGGCCGCGCAGATCATGTACCGGTGCAGGCAAAGCCATTCGCACGCCGACGGATAGGGCGAAGCGCTTCTCGGTGGGACATGCCTTCTTGACGATTTTCCCGTCGTACGGTCCCTGTCGCCGCAAGCACGCCATGGCGGGCGGAATGTTTTTTCGCCGACCCGCATCGATGCCGCCGCGAGCTGAATAGAAGGCTCGCGCGGCGAGTGACGGCAAAGACGCCCCCGCTAAACGGGCGCGCCTTTGCTGAACGTCATCGCGCCAATCCGCCCTCCAGGAAGCGGGACACATGATGGACACATGGGTCTCCCTTGCAAAATACGACTAAGTTCTTGAATGTAAGGAACTTAGCGGGCGTAGTTCAATGGTAGAACGGCATTTGCCAGCCACCGTCGACGCACAATCTCTCCTCTCGCCCCTTCGTGAAATGCGACGGATGCGAACGAAAAGACTAGCCGAGAATATGATACCCGCCGTCGACATGGACGATTTCTCCGGTCATCAGCCTGGCATAGTCGGTTGCGAGGAAAGCCGTCGTGGCGCCGACATCCTCGATCGAAACCAGATCTCGTTCGGGTGCGCGTTGGGCCGCGCGCTCCAGCAATTGATCGAAATGCTCGATTCCCGAAGCCGCACGCGTTCTTATCGGTCCTGGAGAAACAGCATGCACGCGAATGCGTTTTGGTCCGAGTTCGGAGGCGAGATAGCGAACCGAGCTTTCCAACGCAGCCTTGACGACTCCCATGACATTGTAGTTGTCGATCACCTTCTCGGCTCCGTAATATGTCATGGTCAGGATGGTTCCTCCATCGTGCATCATTGACGCGGCAAGATGGGCCATGCGTATGAAGGAGTAGCATGACACGTCCATTGCCTGCAGAAAGCCGTCGCGAGAGCACTGCGAGAGTGGACTGTGGAGATCCTGCTTGGGGGCCGAGGCGATCGAGTGGAGCGCAAAGTCCAACTTGCCCCAGGTCTTCTCAATTACCTGAAAGACATTTTCCAGCTGCTCCGGCACTCTCACGTCGCACGGGAGCAAAATGGGGGCGTCGAGCGCCTTCGCGAGCGGTTCAGCATGTGGTTTTGCCTTCTCGCCCAAATATGTCAGTGCAAGATCGGAGCCGAGCCCTCGAAATGCCTGGGCGCAACCATAGGCAATGGAATACTGGTTTGCGATGCCGAATATGACGCCCTTCTTGCCGGCCAAAGGGCGCGCTGAGAACTCGATCGTTTGCAAACATCCTCTCTTGACCAGTGTTCGTCGTCTCTCCGGCGCTCGGTCCAGCTCTATTTCGCGCCCGACAGGCCTCGGATCGACCGGCGTTTGGCATCGGCAAGCAGTAGAGCAACAGCCGCTGATGCAAGGCGCGTCCGCAGCTTGTCCGAGCTACTTGTCAAGACGACCGGAACGCGGGCTCCCAGCACGATTGCTGCGCCAACGGCTCCTGACATGAACGTCAGCTGCTTGACCAACATGTTTCCGGATTCGATGTCGGGAACGAGCAGGATATTCGCTCTGCCCGCCACTGGCGATGCGATATGCTCCTGCTGTGCAGCCTCAGCGCTCACCGCGGTATCAAACGCAAGGGGACCGTCGACAAGCGCTTCAGAAATTTGTCCTCGATCGGCCATCTTGCAGAGCGCGGCCGCTTCCACAGTCGAGGGAATCTTTTTAGTCACGCGGTCAACCGCTGAAAGGATTGCAAGCCTTGGCTCATCGAAGCGAAGAACGTGCGCCAGATCTACTGCGTTTTGGCAGATGTCGCGCTTCTCGGATAAGCTCGGAAAGATGTTGATCCCGGCATCGGTGATAATCAGCGGAGTCGAGTAGCTCGGCACATCCATGACGAAGGCGTGGCTCATGCGCCGCTCGGTCCGAAGACCTGTCGCCGCCACAACAGCTTCATGCAGCAATTCGTTCGCCCGCACGCTCCCCTTGATGAGGGCTTCGACCTTGCCCTCCCTTGCAAGCGCGACTGCAGCGGCTGCCGCCGCAGGCCCCGGATTGCTGTCGACGATTTCACATTCTGTTACATCCAGACCGGCGGACGCAGCGACTGAACGAATGTCTTCCTCGGGGCCGACCAAAATCGGTGTGACAAGCCGAGCCTCTGACGCGCGGATGGCTCCTTCCAGCGAGGCGCGATCGCGGGGATCGACGAGAGCGGCCCGAACCGGTTCGAGCTCTGCGCAATGCTCAAACAACTCGTCATACCGATCACGACGCGGAACCTGCGGCACGGCCGCTTGAGGCCGACTCTCCGTTGTGTTTGCAGGATCTTCCATGATCATTTCCATAAGTGGCCGGAGACGACGCTCATCAACGACCTGACGGCGATCTCAGGACCAAGATTGCGTTCGCAGATAATAACGGATGTTCCCGACGCCGCTCAGCGAGATTGATCGTTGAGACAGGCCGTATGAAAACGTCCATGCTACTCATTTGTCAT
>JAEWFG010000168.1 GCA_023388935.1 Pseudomonadota bacterium
CGCATGCAGGCGGTATATCTCAACGCGCTCTTCAAGGCTGAGCTGGCCATAACATCGTCCCATCGCAACAACACCTTAGCAGGTGTTGCACTTGCATCGTGAACCGAAGGGGCATCCAGTACGCCGCAGCGTCTCGGCCGATCATGACTGGCTCTGGAATACTGGATCGCCCGCCCCAGTGCGCAAGTGCGCACAAGGCGGGCGATGACAGCGGAAGCTGTGGCATGCGCCCGGCCCAAACAAAAACCCCGGCGTTTCGGCCGGGGTTCATGTCCGTTCTCTCAGGTCTATCGCTTAGTCGCGCTGACCGAGGAGCTGCAGCAGCAGCGTGAACAGGTTGATGAAGTTCAGGTACAGCGACAGCGCACCGCTGATCGCCGCACGTTCTGCGATCTCACCGCCGGCCGAAGCGTAGCCGTAGATGTAGTCGTTCTTCAGCCGCTGGGTGTCCCAGGCGGTGAGGCCCGCGAATATCAGCACGCCGACCACCGACACGATGAACTGCAGCGCCGAACTGGCCAGGAACAGGTTCACCAAGCTCGCGATGATGATGCCGATCAGGCCCATGAACAGGAACGAGCCCATCCCGGTCATGTCACGCTTGGTGGTGTAGCCGTAGAGGCTGAGCGCGCCGAAGGTGGCCGCAGTGATGAAGAACACGCGCACGATCGAGGTGTGCGTGAACACCAGGAAGATCGACGACAGCGAAATGCCCATCAGCGCCGAGAACACCCAGAACAGGATCTGGGCGGTCGAGGGGGCGAGACGGTTGATGCCTGCCGAGATCACGAACACCATCGCGAGCGGCGCCAGCATGAACAGCCATTTCAGCGGGCTCACGAACATCGCGTAGCCGAACGGCGTCAGGAACAGCTTGCCGACGCGGACGGCTTCCGGGGTCGGAACGTCTGTTACGGCGGCCATGTAGACGCCGAGCGCGGCCAAGCCGGTGATGGCCAGGCCAATGCTCATGTAGTTGTAGATGCGCAGCATGTAGGCGCGCAGGCCGGCATCGACCGTCGCGGCGTCGACACGCCCGGCAGCCCTGCCTAAAGGAGAAGCGTAGTTACGGTCTAGGTCCGACATGGTCGAATTCCCGTTGGTTGCCCGGTCCGGCATGAGGGTTGCCATGCCACCGGTTCTTCAAATTCTATCTCGGAAACCGATGTCTGCCGACATTAATTTTGGCTAACAATCGGGGCTCCGAACCCGTTCGATATGTGGGAAACTAACACATTCGCTGCAACGGGCCACGCGCGGCCGAATGTCGCCCTCGCCCCACAATCCTGACGGGTAGACTGGTTAACCTCGGGAATCCCGCGATTCCGGCCCCGCGCGGCCGCCCGCTACATTTTGTCACAAATTCCGCAACACCGTAGCGGGCTTTTTGTTCAACGCCAGCAGCGTCCCGGCGAGCCCAAGTCCGACCGTGACGACCAGCGCGGCCGCGACCACGCCGCCCGCGCTGCCGGCCTGCCAGACGAAACTCAGCGTCATCAGCCGCGTCACGATCATCCAGGCCGCGATGCTGCCGGCGAAAACGCCGAATACCGCGGTGGCAAGGCCGATCAGGAGGTATTCGAGGGCATAGGCGCCGAGCAGCCGCAGCCGTGTCGCGCCCAAAGTCTTCAGGATTACCGCATCATAGACCCTGTGGCGGTGGCCGGCCGCGAGTGCGCCGCCCAGCACCAGGATCGCCGAGATCAGGGTCACGGCGCTGGCACCGCGGATTGCGAGCGCAAGATTGGTCACGACCGAGCCGACCGTCTCCATGACCTCGCGCACCCGCACGCTCGTCACCATCGGATAGGCGTCGGCCACCTGCTTGATGATCTTGCCGTCTCCCGCCGCGTCACCGCCGGCTTCCGTCAGCGTCGCGATATGGGTGTGGGGTGCGCCCTTGAAGGCGTTCGGCGAGAATACCAGCACGAAATTGATGCCCATCCCCTGCCAGTCGATGCTGCGCAAATTGCCGATCTTGGCCGGAATGTCGCGGCCGAGCACGTTGACCACGATTTCGTCACCGAGCTTGAGACCGAGCCCGTCGGCGATCTTCTTCTCCATCGAGACCAGCGGCGGGCCGGAATAGTCGGCGTTCCACCACTCGCCCTCGACCACCTTGGAGCCTTTCGGCAGCTCGGCGGTATAGGTTAGGCCGCGGTCACTTTGCAGCACCCATTCGGAATCGGTCGTGGGCTTGAGGTCCTCGGCGCGGACGCCGCGCGCGGCGACGATCCGTCCGCGCAGCATCGGCACGTCCTCGACCTTCGCGCCAGGCGCGATCTGGCGCAGATAGTCGTCGAATTGCGCCGCCTGCGTGCTCGGAATGTCGATGAAGTAGAAGGACGGCGCGCGATCCGGGAGCGCCGCCAGAAACTGCCGGCGCAGATTGCCGTCGATCTGGGTGATGGTGACGAGCACGGCGAGCCCAAGGCCCAGCGACAGCACGACCGAGGGCGTCAGCGCGCCCGGCCGGTGGATATTGGCGATCGCAAGCCGCAGCATCGGCAGCCGCGTGCGCGGCAGTCGTCGCGCGATCGCCATCAGCAGGACGGCAATACCGCGCAGCAGGGCGAACACGACGACGGAGGAGGCGACGAACACCGCGGCGATGCGCTTGTCGAAGGACAGGCCGATCACGACTGCGATGAGCAGCGCGATCACGACGCCCATGAAGACGAGATAGCTCCAGCGCGGCCGGTGCCATTCGGAGCTGATGGTGTCGCGGAACAACGCCGCCACCGGCACGTCGTGCACGCGCCCAAGCGGCCACAGGCCGAAGGCGAGCGCGGTCAGCAGGCCGTAGACGAAGGACAGCGCCAGCTCGTCGGCATGCACCGCCGGCACCACCGGCAGCGGCAGCAGCTTGCCGAACAGGCCGACGATGGCAAAGGGCATCGCGGCGCCGAGCGCAAGTCCGATCATGGAGCCGATTGCGGCGAGCAGGATGACCTGCGCGAGATAGATGCCGAACACGTCGCGCCCGGTGGCACCGACGGCCTTGAGGGCCGCGATCACCTCGAGCCGGCGATCGATATGGCTCTTCACGGCATTGGCGACGCCGACCCCGCCGACCAGCAGCGCGGCGAGGCCGACCAGCGTCAGGAATTGCGTGAAGCGGCTGATGTTGCGTTCGAGCTGCGGCGAGGCATTCGAGCGGCTGCGGACTTCCCAGCCGGCCTGCGGCGCGGCGTTGCGCGCGTCCGCGATGAAGGCGTCGGTCGCCCGCTCGCCATTGGCGGTATCAGGCAGTTTCACCCGGTAGACCCAGCGCACCAGGCTGCCGGGCTGGATGAGCCCGGTGGCGCGCAGGCCCGCTTCGCTGATCAGGAAGCGCGGCCCGAAGCCGATGCCGCCGGCGAGCTTGTCGGGCTCGGCTTCGACGGTGCTGCGGATCTGGAACGTCGCGGACCCGATGGTGACGCGGTCGCCGGTCTTGAGGGAGAGCCGCGCCAGCAGCGTCGGATCGGCTGCGGCGCCGAACGCGCCGTCGCGCATCGCCAGCAGATCGGACATCGGCAGCGGCGGCGCCAGCGTGAGCTGGCCGAGCATCGGATAGGTGTCGTCGACCGCCTTCATCTCGACCAGTGCGAGCTTGCCCTCGGCCGAGCGCGCCATGCCGCGCAAGGTGGCGGCGATCGAGACGGTGCCGCGTGAGCGCAGGAAGGCGACCTCTTCGGGCTTGGCCTCGCGCTGGAACAGCACGAAGGAGACGTCGCCGCCGAGCAGCGTGCGGCCTTCGCGGGCGAGACCATCGCTGAGGCTCGCCGAGACCGAGCCGACACCGGCGATCGCCATCACGCCGAGCGCGATGCAGGCGATGAAAACGTAGAAGCCGCGCAAGCCGCCGCGCAATTCGCGCAGCGCGTAGCGAAGCGACAGCGCGACGCCGTTGGGCTTCGCGAACGATTCGGCCGCGACGCTCATGCCGGCGCGGACTGCGTGTCGATACGCCCGGAGCGCAGGCGGATCACGCGATCGCAGCGATGCGCGAGCGAGGGGTCGTGCGTCACCAGCACCAGCGTCATGCCGCGCTCGGCGTGCTTGCCGAACAGGAGATCGACGATCTGCTTTCCGGTCGCCTCGTCGAGATTGCCGGTCGGCTCGTCGGCCACGAGGATGGCGGGATCGGGCGCCAGCGCGCGGGCGAGCGCAACGCGCTGCTGCTCGCCGCCGGAAAGTTGTGTCGGATAGTGATGCAGGCGGTCACCGAGCCCGACCGATTGCAGCTCCTGCGCGGCGCGCTTGGCGGCGTCCGGATTGCCGGCAAGCTCGAGCGGCACGGCGACGTTCTCCAGCGCCGTCATGGTCGGGATCAAATGGAAGGACTGGAAGACGATGCCGACCTGGCGGCCGCGGAAGCGGGCGAGCGCATCCTCGTCGAGGGCATTGAAAGGCGTTCCGTTGACTACCACCTCTCCGCTATCAGGACGCTCCAACCCCGCCATCACCATCAGCAGTGTGGATTTGCCCGAGCCTGACGGGCCGATCAGGCCAATCGTCTCGCCCGAGCCGACGCGCAAGGATATATCCTTGAGGATGTGAACGCGTGCTGCGCCCGTACCCAATGAGAGATTGACGTTGGAGATAGCGATGGTGTCCGCCGCGGTGCCGGCGAGCGAAGAGGATACGATGCGACTGTCCATGGTCCGGTCATATGGCAAATCCGATAGGCCGGTCGAGAGGCGTTACGGATTGTTCATGCACATAGCCGTGTTGATGTTCGCTTTGATGACGGTCGTGAATTCGGCGTGGGCCGAAGGGCAGCCGGCGGAGAAGCCGATCAAGCTCGTCGTTCTCGGCGATTCCTTAAGTGCCGGCCTTGGCCTCCCGGCCCAGGACTCATTCCCGGCAAAGCTCCAAAAAGCCTTGCAAGCCAAAGGTATAGCGATCGACATGACCAATGCCGGGGTGTCCGGAGACACTTCGTCTGGCGGCCGCGACCGGCTCGACTGGTCGGTGCCCGATGGAACCGACGGCGTCATCGTCGAGCTTGGCGCCAACGACGCGCTGCGCGGCATCGATCCCGACCTGACGCGTGCTGCGCTGAGCGACATTGTCGCGCGGCTCAAGGCGCGCAAAATCCCGGTGATGCTGTGCGGCATGCTGTCGCCGCCGAATTACGGTGCCGATTATGCAGCGCGCTTCAATTCGATTTATCCGGATCTCGCAAAAAAATTCGACGTGCCGCTCTATCCGTTCTTCCTCGACGGTGTCGCGGCCGACGCCAAGCTCAACCAGGCCGACGGCATTCATCCCACCGCGGCCGGCGTCGACATCATCGTTGGCAAGATCGTGCCCGCGGTGGCGGCATTCCTTGGCACGATAAGCGAGCAACGACGTTGAAAAGCAGGCAGCGCCAACCGTAATTCCCCAGTGGTTTACCGGGGTGAGGCGCGCAACGCTTCGCAGAGTCACACAACTGCGGTAGGAATCAGGTTACCGGTGATTCGTCGCCGGCTCTAATTTGGATATGGTCCTTGCTTCTCAAGGGCTGCACCCAAGCATCGGGAGGCTCAACGATGCCACGTTTGTTCACTGGTCTGGAAATTCCGGCCGAGATTGGCCAGTCGCTTTCCAACTTGAGGGGCGGCCTTCCCGGCGCCCGGTGGATCGATCCCGAAAACTATCACGTCACTCTGCGCTTCATCGGCGATATCGATGGCATGTCTGCCAACGAGATCGCCTCGATGCTGTTTCGCGTCGACCGCAAACCCTTCGAGGTGAAGGTGCAGGGGCTGACGAGCTTCGGCGGCCGCAAGCCGCGCGCGGTGGTCGCAACCATCGCGCCGAGCAAGCCGCTGATGGACTTGCAGGCCGAGCTCGAGCGCATGATGCAGCGGATCGGCCTCAATCCCGAAGGCCGCAAGTTCATCCCGCATGTCACGCTGGCCCGGCTGCATGACGCCTCCGATCGCGACGTCGCGGACTATCTCTCGCTGCGCGGCTATTTCCCCAGCAAGGCGTTCATGGCCGAACGCTTCGTGTTGTTCTCGTCGCGCGCATCCACCGGCGGCGGGCCGTATGTGGTCGAGGACGCCTACGAGCTGTGTGCGTGAAGTCTTCACCTCTGCGCGTTATCGCAGCGGCGCCACGCCTGATCGGCTGACGTCTGTCTTCGCAAAGTCTTCGCCTTTGAACAGCAGTGGTTCGCTGCGGGTCATGGCCAGCGCGTAGGAAAAACAATCACCATAGTTGAGCGACGCGGCGTGGCGTCCCCGGCCGTAGCGCCGCCAGGCGCGCCGTGCCGCATCGGTTTGTCCGGCATCGACTGCTACGATTTCGGCGCCGATCTTGACGAGCCAGAGATCGAACTCACGCCCGCCCGCATCACCCAGCCGCGTCTCGATCACCATAGTTGCTTCAAGCACCGTTGCCGCAGAGATCAGGCGGATCGGATCGTCCGCGATAAGTCGCTCGATATCCGCTGCATCGGTTTCATTGAATGCGATGGCCACGATCGCCGACGTGTCGATCACCATCAGCCTGGCAATCCTTGCTCGTCGTATCCGAGAATCTGCTCCGGCGTGCGGTCATCCACGACTCGCATTTCGCTCCAGCGACGCCTGATCTCGGCCATGTCTTCCAGCAGCGCGTCTTTGCGAGTTTGACCGCCGAGCCGACGCAATCGCTCCTCGATCGCCCGCTTGGTCGCCGTGGTGATGTTCTCGCCGGTCAATTGCGCCAGACTACGCGCCAATTGCTCCGTTTCGGGATCCTTAATGCTGAGTGCCATGTTGAGGTTCCTTGGTTCCTAGATAGGTATATTCTAGCCATCCGGAACACAAGAATAGATCGGCGTTGCGGGTCCAAAAGCAGCATCGATCCGGTGGTCTGGCTACTTAAGCGATCTCCCCACGGAAGCAGAGGCGCATAAGCCGTTGCACCAATACACGGTTGCAATTTCCGCCGGTCTCTGGCGGTAAAGAGCCATGCTCTCGACCCCCATTTCCTCATTCAGCGAGGCGTATCAGGCCGAGATCGCCTCTGGCGCGATCGAGCCCGATGCCGCGCAGGCTGAAATCGCCGAGGCCTATGCTGCGCTGGACCTGCGGCTCGCAAGCTACAAGCCGCAGCGCAAGCAGGGTCTGCTCAGCCGCCTGTTCAGCGGTGGCGACAAGGACGATGCTCCGCGCGGGCTCTACATCCATGGCGAGGTCGGCCGCGGCAAGACCATGCTGATGGATCTGTTCTTCCAGCAGTCCTCCGTCGAGCACAAGCGGCGCGCGCATTTCCACGAATTCATGGCCGAGGTGCATGAGCGCATCTACGGCTATCGCCAGAACATCGCGCGTGGCGAGATCGCCGACGGCGACGTCATCGCGCTGACGGCGAACGCGATCTTCGAGGAGAGCTGGCTGCTCTGCTTCGACGAGTTCCACGTCACCGACATCGCGGACGCGACGATCCTCGGCCGCCTGTTCGCAAAACTGTTCGAACTCGGCACCGTCGTGGTCGCGACCTCCAACGTCGCGCCCGATGATCTCTACAAGGGCGGCTTGAATCGCGCGCTGTTCCTGCCCTTCATCAAGCAGATCGCCGATCACATGGACGTGCTGCGGCTCGACGCGCGCACCGACTTCCGGCTGGAGAAGCTCCAGGGCGTGCCGATGTGGCTGACGCCGGCGGATGGCGATGCGGATGCTGCGCTCGACCGCGCCTGGTCGAAGATGACCGGCAGCGCCAAATGCAAGTCGCGCGATATTTCGATCAAGGGCCGCATCCTGCACGTGCCGTGCGCGGCCCATGGCGTGGCGCGGTTTTCGTTCGCGGATCTTTGCGAGAAGCCGCTCGGGGCATCCGACTACCTCAGGCTCGCGCACGACTATCACACCATCCTGGTCGACCATATTCCAGTGATGGACTTCGGCCAGCGCAACGCCGCCAAGCGTTTCATCACGCTGATCGATACGCTCTATGACAATGCCGTGAAGCTGATGGCCTCGGCCGATGCCAATCCAATCTCGCTGTACATCGCCGACGAGGGCAACGAGGCCAACGAGTTCAAGCGGACCGCCTCGCGCCTGATTGAAATGAGCTCGGAATCCTATCTGGCGCTGCCCCACGGCCGCAAGGATTCCACCGCCAGCGGCTCCACCAAGGGGCTGGTGGAGACTTAAGTCCTATTTCACCACCCGCCGCCGTCATTCCGGGGCGTCGCGTAGCGACGAGCCCGGAATCCATTCATCGGCGAGCTCTGTTGCCCGATGGATTCCGGGCTCGCGACTTCGTCGCGCCCCGGAATGACGGGCATGCGCTTGTATACGCGCCGGGCCCGACAATTGGGCATCCGGCACCTTGAACGGGGGGAGCGAAAGGGATAACCACCCGTCTCAGTTTTCCCCTCCTTCGGATGTCTAAAGGACAGTTTCACATGGCGCGCGACAAGATTGCTTTGATTGGCTCCGGTCAGATCGGCGGAACGCTGGCTCATCTCATCGGCCTGAAGGAACTGGGCGACGTGGTGATGTTCGACATCGCCGAGGGCGTGCCGCAGGGCAAGGCGCTCGACATCGCGCAGTCCTCGCCGGTCGACGGCTTCGACGCGAACTACAGCGGCGCCAATTCCTACGAGGCGCTCGACAACGCCAAGGTCTGCATCGTCACGGCCGGCGTGCCGCGCAAGCCCGGCATGAGCCGCGACGACCTCCTCTCCATCAACCTCAAGGTCATGGAGCAGGTCGGTGCCGGCATCAAGAAGTACGCTCCCGACGCTTTCGTCATCTGCATCACCAACCCGCTCGACGCGATGGTGTGGGCGCTCCAGAAGGCCTCGGGCCTGCCGCACAAGAAGGTCGTCGGCATGGCCGGCGTGCTGGATTCGGCGCGCTTCCGCTACTTCCTGGCCGACGAGTTCAACGTCTCGGTCGAGGACGTCACCGCCTTCGTGCTCGGCGGCCATGGCGACACTATGGTGCCGCTGGTGAAGTACTCCACCGTCGCCGGCATTCCGCTGCCCGACCTCGTCAAGATGGGTTGGACCTCGCAGGCGCGCCTCGACGAGATCGTCGACCGCACCCGCAACGGCGGCGCCGAGATCGTCAACCTGCTCAAGACCGGCTCGGCCTTCTACGCGCCTGCCGCCTCGGCGATCGCGATGGCCGAAAGCTATCTGCGCGACAAGAAGCGCGTGCTGCCCAGCGCCGCGTATCTCAACGGCGAATACGGCGTGAAGGACATGTATGTCGGCGTGCCCGTCGTGATCGGCTCCAAGGGCGTCGAGCGCGTCGTCGAGATCGAGCTCGCTGGCAAGGACCGCGAGGCCTTCGACAAGTCGGTCGGCGCCGTGCAGGGCCTGGTTGACGCCTGCAAGAAGATCGCCCCCGATCTTCTTGGCCGCTAAACGCGACAATCCCCGCCGAAGATCGAAAACCGGTCCTCGGCGGTTTCATTTCCGGACCCCGGCCGACCGGGCGGGTACCGGTTCGGCAGTCCAGAGATCTCGATGTCAAAGAATCCGGGTTGTGGTTCCTGTGGTATATGGTATGCCAGCCACAAGACTGAGGTGGACCCGTGGGGTCACCGCCCGCGGGTTCAGGGAGCGACCATATGAATATCCATGAATATCAGGCCAAAGCGCTGCTGAACGAGTTCGGCGTGCCGATCTCCAAGGGCGTGCCCGTCCTGAAGCCCGCCGATGCGGAAGCTGCCGCCAAGGCCCTCCCGGGCCCGGTCTGGGTGGTGAAGAGCCAGATCCATGCCGGCGGTCGCGGCAAGGGCAAGTTCAAGGAAGCCTCCGCCGGCGACAAGGGCGGCGTCCGCATCGCCAAGTCGGCCGCAGAGGTCTCCGAATTCGCCAAGCAGATGCTGGGCGCGACCCTCGTGACCGTGCAGACCGGCCCGGCCGGCAAGCAGGTCAACCGCCTCTACATCGAGGACGGTTCCGACATCGACAAGGAGTTCTATCTCTCGATCCTGGTCGACCGCGAGACCTCGCGCGTCTCCTTCGTCGTCTCGACCGAGGGCGGCGTCAACATCGAGGACGTCGCGCACAACACGCCCGAGAAGATCGTGACCTTCTCGGTGGACCCGGCGACCGGCATCATGGGCCATCATGGCCGGACCGTCGCCAACGCGCTGAAGCTCTCCGGCGATCTCGCCAAGCAGGCCGAGAAGCTGACCGCGCAGCTCTACGCGGCGTTCGTCGCCAAGGATATGTCGATGCTGGAGATCAACCCGCTGGTCGTGACCAAGCAGGGCCAGCTTCGCGTCCTCGACGCTAAGGTGTCGTTCGACGACAACGCGCTGTTCCGTCATCCCGAGGTGCTCGCCCTGCGCGACGAGACCGAGGAAGACGCCAAGGAAATCGAGGCGTCGAAATACGACCTCAACTACGTCACGCTCGACGGCAATATCGGCTGCATGGTCAACGGCGCCGGCCTCGCCATGGCGACGATGGACATCATCAAGCTCTACGGCATGGCGCCGGCGAACTTCCTCGACGTCGGCGGCAGCGCCAGCAAGGAGAAGGTCGCGGCCGCGTTCAAGATCATTACCGCGGACCCCAACGTGAAGGGCATCCTGGTCAACATTTTCGGTGGTATCATGAAGTGCGACGTGATCGCCGAAGGCGTCACGGCCGCCGTGCGCGAGGTCGGCCTCAGCGTGCCGCTGGTGGTCCGCCTCGAAGGCACCAATGTCGAACTGGGTAAGAAGATCATCCGTGAATCCGGCCTGAACGTGGTGCCGGCCGACAATCTCGACGACGCCGCGCAGAAGATCGTGAAGGCTGTCAAGGGAGGCTGAAGCCATGACCCAGGACCATCTCGCCGCATCATCCCCGTTGCCGGAGCACGCGCGCCTCGCCGCGTTCGCAGGCGAATGGAGTGGCGAAGAGGTGGTCTTCCCGTCGCGTTGGATCGACGGTGGGCCGGCCACCTCGCACACCATCGCGCGCATGGATCTCAACGGATTCTACCTGATCCAGGACGGTGTCCAGACGCGCGACGGCAAGCGGAGCTTCGCCACCCACGGCATCTTCACCTACGACCGCGACGATCGGACCTACAAACTGTTCTGGTACGACTCGCTCGGTTACACGCCGCCCTCGCCCGCTTCGGGTGGCTGGGTCGGCAACACCCTGACGTTGGTGCGCGGCTCGCTGCGCGGCAATGCGCGCCACGTCTACGAGATCATCGACGACAATTCCTACTCGTTGAAGATCCAGTTCTCGCCGGACGCGGAAGGCTGGGCCGATGTGCTCACCGGCGTCTATCGCCGCATCCACTGACCTCTCACTAGTTAGTTCGCGAAAGCAGACCTCATGTCCATCCTGATCGACAAGAACACCAAGGTCATCTGCCAGGGCTTTACCGGCAAGAACGGCACCTTCCATTCGGAGGCCGCGATTGCCTATGGCACCAAGATGGTCGGCGGCACCTCGCCGGGCAAAGGCGGCTCGACTCATCTGGGCCTGCCGGTGTTCGACACCGTGCGCGATGCGCGTGAGAAGACCGGCGCCGATGCGTCCGTGATCTACGTGCCGCCGCCGGGCGCGGCCGACGCGATCTGCGAAGCCATCGACGCCGAGATCCCGCTGATCGTCTGCATCACCGAAGGCATTCCGGTCATCGACATGGTGCGCGTGAAGCGCTCGCTGGCCGGCTCCAAGTCGCGCCTGATCGGACCGAACTGCCCGGGCGTCATGACCGCCGGCGAGTGCAAGATCGGCATCATGC
>JAEWFG010000161.1 GCA_023388935.1 Pseudomonadota bacterium
CCGAAATATCGAAATCCGAAGACATCTGAGACTTGGTCGGGGCGTGGCAAGCTTCCGCGATGGCTCGTTGCTGCTATGAAGTCGGGTAAGAAGATCGAAGAATTTCGGATCGGCGAGAGCGGCTCGACGGCCCGTTAGAAAGTGCAAACTAACTTCTTCTGTTATGTTTTGGGGCGCCGACGTCTTGCGGCTCTGGCAGCCTGAGTGGCCTGCGCGTTTTGACCGACGAAGCTAGTAATGAGTTGCGTATCGCGGTGTGCGCAGCGGCCGCCCCCTCAAAAAACTCGGCGGCCAGATCGCTGGCAGAAATATTCGGCCGCCCAATACGAGCGTGACAGTGTAGTCGCTTCTGCTGCGCACTTGAAAGACCGGTGGCGATCCGTTTGCACCGGAAAAGCTTTTCCGGATATGACCTTTTGTTAACCACTTGGGCGGATACTGTCGTGCAGTAGTTGCTAAATTTATTTGAGTTGCATGCGGATGCGATGCCGCCGGGGGAGCGATTTTGCTCTTTGGCATTGCCTAATCATAACAGTTTTTTGGGAGACGCCGCTGACTGGCGTCAGGCCTATGAGCTCGGACAAGCGCAAGGCGAACCGGATTCATTTTGAGCATGAATGCCACGCGACTCTTGCGGGAGTAGACGGCACTTGGCGGCGTGACTGTATTCTCATCGATGTCTCCGAAACGGGAACACGGCTTCGCATGGATAAATCACCAGACGTGCTCAAGGAGCGTCAGTTCCCCTTATTGCTGTCAACGACTGGACTGGCATTCCGCCGGTGCGAAATAGTTCGATCGGATGGCTCAGAAGTTGGCGTTCATTTTGTTGCGACCGCCGGGCGGCGACCGCTCGGTCGGGAAAAGCCCAATTCAGCTTCAGGTTAAACCCAATGGAGCTGATTTGTTCGCGAACCATCCCAGCTCTTGACGCTCAGTCGCTTCGGCCGTGCGAAGCCAGAGAGGCGCTCTTTCGCGACCCGCGAGGTTTTCTTCTGTATCTCACCAAGGAGAATTTGTCCGCGCCTACAGAGGAACGACTTGTACGGTTGGATACACGCGAGGCTCTCGTTTGGCTGAATGAGGAGCCACAAGATCAGGGATCATTCTGGGGTAGTGCATGAGGGAGACTATCGGGATCGACTACCGTTGTATCAGATGTACTGCGAAGATGCGGTTCTCTTGCCAAGAGGTCGAGAAGCCGGGCTTCATCCACGATGTTTTTGAATGCACGAGATGTCAGAGCACTCAAAGTTTCGTCACACCAGAGCGGCTCACTGTGCTGGATAAAAACAAACGGGTCACTGAGGAAAGGAGATCTGGACGGGACACGCGGTCCGAAGCAGAGAAACAATTCGTCGGCGAACGTCGTTCCTCAGTCGATAGGCGATCCAATCAGTATGCAGAGGCACGAGACCAACCATCAAAAGAGCAATTTTCTCTTTTTGCAAGGCGTGTACGAAGGGCTATGAGGGATGAAAAGAGTCGCCATCTTTTCGGCCTGGTTTCTGGAGAGAGCGACTTCATTGGCCATGCCGACGTTCTTCGCTCGCTTGAATGGATCGAACTTCTAGCGCGCGATTGATGGTGAGGGCGAGTGCCAAACGTCTAGACGCTTGCCAGCGGTCGAGGTCACGTCCCCATCAGCTTCATGAACGTCATGCCGGCGCCGAACAGTGCGGCACCGGCAGTCATTCCGCCGATAGGGGGCAGCCAAATCCATCGCGCGCTCCTCGCGGCAAAGGCGCGCTGCTCTACGGCGCGCGAACCTTTGCTTGCTGCCTCTCAATGCAGGCAATCTGCTCTTGCTGGTTCATGGCCGCATACTGAACCGCATTGTCCGTGATCCGGCAAGCGCTGTCATGCGATGCTGTCGAAGAACGCAGCAATAGCCCGCAACGCCTCTGATAAAGCCCGCCAGCGGTTTGGTTGCGTGGTCCGCCGACCCGTTTGACGAATAACGCTATCGGGCTTCGCGCAGCGCAGCAACGGCCGCGACGACGACATCTCGGCGACCGGCTCAGGTGGGATTTCGAAGGGAACTTCTATGATCATGATGCTTGAAGAAGTGATCAAGCTTCACGGGTTCGCCGGTATCTCGCCAGAACAGTCTTTTACCCATGCTGCCCGCCACCGCGAGGCGATGGTGGCCGCCGATTAGAGTGTAGTCATCCGTTGCTATGGCGATGATCTCGCCGGTTTCATCAACAATGACTTTCATACGCCGCCTCCGATGCAACGCGCCGGTCAGCCACCTCGATGGTTCTAACCTCGTGTCGGCCTCCCTCGTTCCAACGATCAAGATAGCGTTTTGCCCTCGCGGCCCGGTTCGTTTTTCACCTGGCGCAAATGCGCCAAGACAGCTCGGGCAGGTTCCCCTGCCAAAGGTTGAAGGAACGGGCTAAGGTTGCAGCCCCATCAAGGGCTAAAAGGCAAGTTCGATGTCCCCGATCAAGCTCTTGTCGATTGGATTGATTGCGATCGCCATGCTCACCACGTCCGCCGTGGCTCGCGAGAAACGACGCGTCATAACACGCGTGCCCCTTCATAATATGGGCTATTCCGCCACCGCCGGCAGGTCCTACAAGCTTCCGCTTGAACCGGATGGCCGCTGGATTTTCTCGGACGGCATTCCAATATGGTTCGGTCCGTCGGTCCGGGGCTGGCCCGGTCACATTTGCGACTGGGGCGACAATGGGCAGGTATGCTGAGTAATTTACTGCCGGTCTGACGCACCAGAATTTTTCTTCACGCCCCGCGCGCGGCGGATTTGTGAACACGGTGCTGCTGCTGCTCGCGCGCCAGGCGAAATCAGCGTTACAGTCCGCCGCTGCCCGATATTGTCCGTTGCAATAAGCATCCGGGCGCACGTTGGTCCCACGTTGCACCCCGAAACCGGAGCGCCACGCGGCATCGATCCAGGCAACTGATATCGCTTGTCTCTTCTGACGACAAATCCGAAGCCCTTACTCCCACAAGGGGAGAACGGAATGCACCTTCACTGCGGCACAACTGTCACCACCTAAAACGGCAGTCCCACATAATTCTCCGCGAGCAGGCGCTGCGCGGTCTCGGATGAGAGCAGATATTCCAGCTCCGTCTGCTGAAGGCGATTCTCGTAGTCGAGACGGTCGGGGAAGCGGTGCAACAGCATCGTCATCCACCACGAGAACCGCTGTGCTTTCCAGATCCTCGCGAGCGCCTTCGCGGAATAGCCCTTGAGGCCGGAATCGTCGCCGCTCTGATAATGCGCGAGCATGGCGTGGTAGAGATAATAAATGTCTGACGCGGCACTGTTCAGCCCGCGCGCACCGGTTGGCGGCACGATGTGGGCGGCATCGCCGGCGAGGAACAGGCGGCCATAGCTCATCGGCTCGGCGACGAAGCTACGCAGGGGCGCGATGCTCTTCTCGATCGACGGTCCCGTGATCAAGCGGCCAGCAACCTCCTCCGGCAGGCGGCGCTTCAGCTCGGCCCAGAACGCATCGTCGCTCCAGTCCTCCACCTTGTCGGTCAACGGCACCTGGATGTAGTAGCGGCTCAGCACCTGTGAGCGCAGAGAGCAGAGCGCAAAGCCGCGTTCGTGCTTCACATAGATCAGCTCAGGCGACACCGGTTTCGTGCGTGACAGCACGCCGAGCCAACCGAACGGATAGACCTTCTCATATTCGCGCAGCACGTCCTTCGGGATCGACTTGCGGCTGACGCCGTGAAAGCCGTCGGCGCCCACGATGTAGTCGCAATCGACGCGGATGGTCTCGCCGTTGGAACGGTAAGTCACGTACGGCCGGTCCGACGTCAGATTATACGGCGTCACGTCCTCGACGTTGTGCACGACCTTGCCGCCAAGGCGGTCGCGCGCCTCGTAAAGATCGCGCGTCAGTTCGGTCTGGCCGTAGACCAGCACCGAATTGCCGCCGGAATGCTCGCGCAGGTCGATGTGGGATAGCGCGCCGTCATGCGCGATCTCGAAGCCGTTGTGGATCTCGCCTTCGCGGTCCATCCGCTTGCCGCATTGCGCTTCGCGCATCAGCCTGGCGAAGCCGTGCTCGAGCACGCCGGCGCGGATGCGGGCCAGCACGTGGTCGCGGCTGTATTTCTCCAGCACGACCGTGTCGATGCCCTTCAGGTGCAGGAGTTGGGACAACAACAGTCCCGACGGCCCACCGCCTATGATGCAGACCTGAACTTTCATTTTTGCGTCCTCCCGTCGGTGCTTTCTTGCAGAATCAAGGCCGCAAACCGATGGAGGGTTTCGTCTTTGTCTTGTACTATTCGAACATGAGAACCGCAGCCCCTGTCCCGGCGATCCGGGTCTACAACCTCTTCGGCGAGTCCGGCGACCTGCCCGACGTCGTGCATTGCGAGACGATCGCAGCCCGTTCGGTGCTGCACGACTGGACACTTGCCGTGCACCGTCATGCCCGGCTGCATCAGGTGCTGCTGATCGAGCGCGGCGGCGGCGAAGCGACGCTCGACGGGCGCGTGGTGCCGCTGAAGCCGATGCAGATCGTCAACGTGCCGGTCGGCCACGTCCACGGCTTCCGCTTCGTGCCCGAGACCCAGGGCTGGGTGCTGACCATCGCCGCGGAGATTCTGGACGAGGCGCTGCTTGCCGCCGAAGGCCTGCGCGGAGCCCTGTCACAATCGGGCGTGGTGCGCGGCACGCCACAGATCCGCGCGACCATGAAGCAGATCTTCGCCGAGCACGCCGCGCGCGATTTCGGGCGCGCGCATGTACTGCGCGCATTGTCGGCAGCCATGATCGGGCTGGTGGCCCGCGCGCTCACCAGCGAGAGCGGCACCAATAGCGCGGCGGAAAGCGGACTATTCCGCCGCTTCGAGGCGCTGCTCGAGCTGCATCACCTGGAACGCTGGAGCGTCGCCGACTACGCCAACGCGCTGTCGATCACGCCGACCCATCTCAATCGGGTGACGCGGGCGGCGACCGGCGACACTGCCTCGCATCTGATCCTCAACCGGCTGATCCGAGAGGCGCGGCGCAATCTCGTCTACACCAATCTGCCGGTCTCGACGATCGCCTATGCGCTCGGCTTCGAGGATCCCGCCTATTTCAGCCGCGTCTATGCCGCAGCCACAGGGCTATCGCCGCGTGCCTTTCGCGCGCAAATCCATGGCGGGGACAACTGACGCGTCCGTCAGGCGGCGCACGCACGCCGACCGCTACTGATGCGTCTTCTCCCGCCCGTATTCCATGGACATTTCCGGATGCCTCTTCTCATAGTGAAGGAAGAGATCGAGCAGGGCCAACAGCACGATGAAGATGCCGAAGCCGATGCTGAGATGCATCGCCCGTGTGTGCGGGAACCCGAGCAGCCAGGGCGAGACAATCAGCCAGACGCCCATGAGGACGTTGATCCATTCCTCCCAGTCCCGGTAAGCGACCATGGCCGCGAGTGACAGCACGACGATGATCGCGCTCGTGATCCACAGATCGAGCTTGCCCTGGCTGTTGGTCAGCCTGAGCAGCCACGGTGATATGAAGAGAAAAGAAGCGAGAAAGAGATTGTAGACGTCAGGGACGGTTTCGCGCTCTTGCAGCCTGCTCATGACGCATCACTCCAGGAGGATATGTCGAAGGAATCACTGGGACGCGATTTGGTTCCCATCGGCCGGACCTGACGCGGGTAGACTTTGGTCTCGAATAAGGTTGCGACCAACCCGGCCGGCCGGGCTGGCTGCAACGCGGGCGATCAGACGTCGAAGAACACCGTCTCGTCCGGCCCCTGAAGGTTGATCGTGAAGGAATACACGACCTTGCCCGCGCGCTCGCTGCGCGTGGCGATCAGCGTTTTGCGGCGGACCGCCGGCTCGACCAGGTTGAGCACGGGGTCGGCGGCGTTCGCGGCCTCCTCATCCGAGAAATAAAGCCGCGTGTTCAGGCCAATGTTGATGCCGCGCGCGACGATCCAGATATTGACATGCGGCGCGCATTTGCGGCCCACCTTGTCGGTGATGGCGCCGGGCTTGATGGTCTCGAAGGTGACGAGGCCGCTTTCGAAATCCGAGCCCGCGCGGCCCCAGCCACGAAAGTCCTGCTCCAGCGCGCCAGTCGAGCGGTCGGCCGGATGGTTGTAGCGGCCGGCGGTGTTGGCCTGCCAGATTTCGAGCAGCACGTCACGCAGCGGCGAGCCGCTGCCGTCGAGCACCTTGCCTTCCAGCGTGATGCGTTCACCTTGCGTGTTCGGCGTCACCAGCACGTTCGAGAAATTCTTCTCGAAGATGTCGAAGCCGGCCATGGCCGGGATCAGTCCGATATGGACGTAAGGCCCGGCGGTCTGCGAGGCGGTTTCCTTGAGATAGTTGAGCGGCTGCGGCATTGCTCAGTTCCCCTCGGGACGATTTTCAAAATAGGTAGAGCGCTGGCCGCGCAGTACGATGTCGAAGCGGTAGGCGAGCGAGTCGAACGGCGTCGAGGCGTTGAGGTCCAGCGGCGCGACGAGACGGTCGAGCGCGTCCTTGTCCGGGATCGTCGTCAGGATAGGGCAGACCGGGATCAGGGGATCGCCCTCGAAATACATCTGCGTGATCAGCCGCTGCGCAAAGCCCGAGCCGAACACCGAGAAGTGGATGTGGGCGGGACGCCAACTGTTGACATAGTTGCGCCAGGGATAGGGGCCGGGCTTCACGGTGCGGAAATAGTAGTAGCCGGTATCGTCCGTCAGCGCGCGGCCGCAGCCGCCGAAATTCGGATCGATCGGCGCTAGATAGGTATCCTTCCTGTGGCGGTAGCGGCCGCCGGCATTGGCCTGCCAGAATTCGACCAGCGTGTTCGGCACACCCCGGCCGGTCTCATCCAGCACGCGGCCATGGACGATGATGCGCTCGCCGACGGGATCGCCGTCCTTTGCGTAGTTACGGATCAAATCATTGTCGAGCGGGCCGAGATCGTTGTGGCCGAACACCGGGCCCGTGATCTCTGAAATCGAGTTCTCAAGCGACAGGAGTGCCTGTCGCGGCGAGCGCAGCACCGAGGATTTGTAGCCGGGCGCATGCGCCGGCGGATGGATGGAGCGGTCGCGCTGGAAGAATCCACCATCGCCAAGCGGCGGCGTGAATGGCTCGGGGCGGTTGAGGCGGGGATCCTGCAAGGCTGGCGCCTGGGCATTCATCGGCGTTGTCTCTCCCTTGGCGCCCGGGTCCGGGCGCGCGGCTTATCGGGAGATCATGGGTCGACCTATTCTCAAGATAAATAGATTGATTATAATATATTGCATGAAAGAAATCGATCATTTGGCCCTCGACGGCCACGCGCTCGAACTGTTCCTGGCCGTACTGGAGGAGGGTTCGGTGACGGCCGCCGCCACGCGTCTTGGCCTGACGCAATCGGCGGTCAGCCACGGCCTGAACAAGCTGCGCCGGATCGCCGGCGATCCGTTATTCGCAAAGTCCGGCCGCGGTATCGTCGCCACCGCCCATGCCCAGGCATTGGCCGCCAAGGCACGCGCGCTGATCGACGAGATGCGGAGCTTTGCCGGCGGAATCACCTTCGAGCCGGTGCGCGCCCAGCTGTCGCTGACGATCGCCGCCAACGACTTTCAGCGCGACCTGCTGCTGCCGCGGTTCTTTGATCACGTCACCGGCCAGGTGAAGAGCCTGAACCTCCGCGTGACCCCCTCGCAGTCGCCCTCGCCTGCCATGCTGCGCGAGAACCGTTGCGATCTCCTGATCACGCCGCTGCCGCCGTCCGGCGTCGACATCGTGCAGAAGCGTCTGCTGAGCGATCACTACGTCTGCTACTACGATCCGAAGGCGCGGGCCGCTCCATCCGGCCGCGGTGCCTATCTCGCGGCGCGCCACATCACCGTGGTCTATACCGACAACGAGCGGCTCGACTTCGACCGGCGGCTGGCAACCAACGGCTTCCACCGCGACATCGCCATCTCCGTGCCGAGCTTTTCCGGCGTGCCGTCCTTCCTGCGCGGCTCGCAGATGCTCGCGAGCATGCCAAGCCTGCTCGCCTCCGGCGTGATGCGCGGTTTCGCGCAAATGCCGATTCCGCTGGCGTCGCAAACGCGCACACTGGCCGAGTTGCCGATGTTCATGGTCTGGCACCAGCGCTACCAGAAGGATCCAGCCCATCGGTGGATCCGGTCGCAACTTGAGTCTGTGGCTGCAGCCGCTGCAACCTCGGTTTGATGCGCGGATTGCGACGATCGGTCGTTCGCCGTGCGAGGTAACGCCAGCGGGTGCCGGCGGTGGTCAGCCCCCTCACCAAATCCACTGGTTGCGACAAGGCTGGCACGCTAGAATTCGGCCATGACAGTGACCGACATTGCGAGCCGGACCTACAATCACAGCTGGCGGCTGGATCCCATCATCCGCAGCCTGCTGGATACCGACTTCTACAAGCTATTGATGTTACAAATGATTCGGGAATCTTACCCGAGTCAGAAGGTGACCTTTTCGGTCATCAACCGCTCGCGCCATGTCCGGCTTGCCGAAATCATCGACGAGGGTGAGCTGCGCGCCCAACTTGACCACGCCCGCACCATCCGCTTCAGCAAGAAAGAGCTGATCTGGCTTGCCGGTAACACCTTCTACGGCAAGACCCACATGTTCTCGGCGGACTTCATCCGCTGGCTCCCCGAATTCCGCCTGCCCGAATACGAGCTGCGCAAGGTCGACGGCCAGTACGAGCTGCATTTCCATGGGCCCTGGACCCACACCACGATGTGGGAAATTCCGGCGCTCGCGATCCTCAACGAGCTGCGCTCGCGCGCGGCCATCAAGGGCCGCGGCCGCTTTGAGCTCGACGTGCTCTATGCCCGGGCCAAGGCCAAGCTGTGGACCAAGGTCGAGCGGCTGCGCAAGCTCGAAAATTTGCGCCTCTCCGACTTCGGCACCCGGCGTCGCCACGGTTTCCTCTGGCAGCGCTGGTGCGTGGAGGCCGTAAAGGAAGGCCTTGGCCCGTCCTTCATCGGCACCTCCAACGTGCTGCTCGCGATGGACAATGATCTCGAAGCCATCGGCACCAACGCGCATGAGCTGCCGATGGTCGCGGCAGCCCTCGCCAAGGACGACGAGGAATTGCGCTGGGCGCCCTATCGCGTTCTGGACCAGTGGCGCCAGACCTATGGCGGCAACCTTCTGATCGCGCTGCCTGATGCCTTCGGCACCAAAGCCTTCCTGCGCGACGCGCCGGAATGGGTCGCTGACTGGACCGGCTTCCGCCCCGACAGCGCGCCGCCGATCCAGGCCGGCGAGGAGATCGTCGCCTGGTGGCGGAAGAAGGGCCGCAACCCCAGGGATAAGCTGCTGGTCTTTTCCGACGCGATGGACGTCGGCTCGATCGAGGACACCTATCACCACTTCGCCGGCCGCGTGCGGCTGTCCTTCGGCTGGGGCACCAACCTCACCAACGACTTCGTCGGCTGCCCGCCGGACGGCTCGATCAATCTCGATCCCATCTCGCTGGTCTGCAAAGTGTCATCGGTCGACGGGCGCCCAGCGGTCAAACTCTCCGACAATCCGGAGAAGGCCACCGGGATGCCCTCCGAGATCGATCGTTATCTTCGTGTGTTCGGCGACGTCGGCCGGGTGCGCCAACCGGTCCTGGTCTAAAAAGCGTGATGACATTAGGTTCGATAGCCTGAATTTTCGAGATAGTTCGCGCATTCTTCGGGGGTGAATGCTGTGAGGGCTTTACCGATCGAACCAGAAACGACACTGACTGCTGCTTGTCGCGAGGCTTCGAATCTGCTCCGCGTCAAATGATACGGACGACCTCACCGGAGCCCGCGTCGCGATAGAGGTCCACTCGATTTCCGTCCCAATGATAGTCGAGGTGACGTCCCTGAGTCGGGCCGGATGCGAGATCGGGGTAGAACAAGCCGACGCATTCGCCGCCGGAATAGCGAACACTCGGATAGACGATCCCCTCTGATCGCGAGCCGCGCATCTGGGAGGCCAACGGCTGGCTTTCGCTATAGCTATTCGCATCGAGCACCGGCGCGTGAGCTGGCGCGCCGCCGCGCAAATCGTGCAACAACGCCCGCACGTTCAGGACGATCTCGCGAAACTGCGATGCCCATCCTGGGGGCTCGTTGGTCCTAGCCATAAAACGGGCGTGGTGGTGGGTCGTCTCCAGCAGAGCGACCTCGAATCGGCCTCCTATGTAGAGAACGCCATAGCTGCCGTCGCTAAACCGGCTGGGCCGGTCGGTGCTGACGTGGGTGAACGGCGCCATCAGATAACTGGCACCCGGCCCGCCAACCCTTCGTTCCTGCGGCACGAGATCGATATTGCCGATCGTGTCCATCAGCCTCGGGTTTGTTTTCTGCTCCGCTGAAATGAGAAGCGGCCAGTCAGCGGGATCCGCGACATCCTCGAACAGGTCGATAGGCGGGTAAATGCTGCGGATGATCCTGACAGCGCCTCGCCATTCAATCTTAGCAGTAGGGATGGTGGCAATGTCGATCACCAGCCGCCACGCTCCGCGTCGAGATAGCGTCGAACTCGCATTAGGTCGGTCAGTTCGCCGCCGAGCATGATGTCCAACGCCGACCTGTCCCCGAATGCGGTATTCCGAGCCTTCACCCATGCGTAGGCGCGCTGGGGTTCGCGGAAGATAATGCGAAGAGCCTTGTGAATGCCCATCAGATTGGACAGCCGGGCCCTGCCATCGCGGTCTATCCGGCCCTGATCGCCAGCCTTCCAGCGGCCATAGGTGCGCACCGGGATATCAAGCAAAACGGCTGCCTGATCGTCGGTGACGCCCCAGAGCCGGAATAGATTGACGACAGCGCGAAACATCGCAGCTGCCTCCTCATCCGAGACCGGTTCGGGCCTAAAGTCGCGTGGCTTGGTATCAACTGGTAGAAATTGAGTCATCGTATCACCCGATGTCATATGGCATTCCATAGCAAAACTCCTGCCAAATGGCAAGTCTCCTTTACCCACCATGGTACCTTTTGGCCTCGCTGAATCCCTTCGGACGGTTTCGCCCGCAATGCACGTCGCTCAGATCGAATGGCGCGCGCAAATGCGTCCGGTATCTTGGTCAACGCTGGGGTGAGCGACGTCGGGAACCTCTCGGCGACGTCTCGCCGTCGTTCTCGAACAGACCGGCGAAATCGACCTTCATGGCGATGGCGACCTTGATGAGTGAGTCGAGGGTCGCGTTCGCTTCGCCGAGCTCGATCTGGCTGACCATCGCCTCGAGCGACTCGCTCTCCGCGCGAGCGGCGCGCAACGCATGCAACAGCCCCGCACGCCCCTTAAGAGCCAGCCTCGCTCCGTCGTTCCTGCGCATAGCGCACCAGCGCCGCGAAGCGATAGATGCCGTGCACGAACTTTCCGTAGGGCATGGAGATGAACAGCGCGAATACCGCGCCGAGATGCAGCGCCAGCAGCGGCCCCATCGCAGAAGTCTCGCGCAAGAGCAGAAGCAGCATTCCCGTGAGGCCGGTCAGGAACAGCATGGCGATGAAGCCGACATCCATGCCGTAGCGCTGCTCGTCGAGGAGCTCCGGCGCGCGGCGCGATTTCGCGGCGAAGAGGCCAATTGGACCGACGATGAGGCCGACACCGCCGAGCGTGCCGAGCACCACGGGCAGATCCCACCACGGATACGGTGCCTCGCGTCCCCCGAGATAGTGATACAGCGTGGCGACGGAGGTCGCTGCAAAACACAGCAGGAAGCCGTAGAAGGTCAGATGATGGAAAAGCTTGCGCCGGTCGGTCGGCTTGTCGTCCTCGTTGTAGCAGCCGACGCCGCCGCCATGGAGATAGCGCAGCTCACCGGCGTCGCGGATCGCCTGGAAGATCGAGCCGCCGTCGGCGCGGCCGCCGATCGGCGCGCCGATGTCGCGCCAGAAGGCGCGCACGCTCATGACAAGCGCGAGGATCGCGTAAAGGAAGGCGGCGCAGAACAAGGCGGCCATGGCATTGTGCGGCATCAGCTTGTAGAACGCGCCGGGGCCGGTGTGCACGCCGAACAGCACGTTATGGTCGACCAAGGCGGCGAAACCGAAGATGAAGGCCGCCATGCTGAGCGCTGCGATGATGCTGATGACGAGGCCATTGCGCGCGAAGGCCCCGGACAGCGCCTGCGGCCAGGCATAGGCCGCATAGGACTCCGCCCGCGCGACCGCCAGCGTCTTCGGGACATTGACGTTGAATTCGTGCGGCGGCGAGAACTGACAGTCGACGTAGCAGGCGCCGCAGGAGTGGCAGAGGTTGGCGAGATAGTTGAGGTCGCCGTCCGAGAAAGCACGCCGCATCTCCATCGCCGGAAATACCGCGCACAATCCCTCGCAATAGCGGCAGGAATTGCAGACCGTCATTAGACGGTCGGCTTCGTCGAGAATTCTAGTTCCGTGCATGTTTCGCCGCTTCCCGTCCTGCGATCCGCCCGAACACACTGCCAATGGTCATGCCCATGCCAGCGGCATAGCCCTTCCCGAGCACGTTGCCCGCCATGATCTCGCCGGCCGCGAACATGTTGCCTGACGGCTTGCCGTCGGCCATCAGCATCCGCGCCTCCTTGTTCACGCGCGTGCCGAGATAGGTGAAGGTAATGCCGGGGCGCACCGGATAGGCGAGATAAGGCGGCGTCTCGATCCGCCGCGCCCAGTGCGTCTTTTGCGGCGTGATACCTTCGGTGCGGCAATCGTCCAGAATGGTGTGGTCGAAGGTGCCGGGCCGCACCGCGGCGTTGAACTCGGTGATGGTCTTTTCCAGCGCGGCCGGATCGAGCTCGAGCTTGCCGGCAAGCTCGACCACCGTCTGTCCAGCGATCGGCGGGAACAGTGTCGGCATGAAGCTCGTGACGACGGTTGAATCGAAAATGATGTAGGCGATCTGGTCGGGCTGCGCCGCGACCAGACGGCCCCAGATCGCGTAACGCTTCGGCCAGATGTCCTCGCCCTCGTCATAGAAGCGCTGGGCGTGCTTGTTGACGACGATGCCAAACACGACGGAATCGTGGCGCGTGATGATGCCGCCGTCGAATTTCGGTGCGCGGGCGTCGATCGCGACCGCATGGCACTGGGTGGGATCGCCGACCTCCTGCACGCCCTTGTCGAGCAGCATCTTCAGGATCGAGCCGCGATTATAGGGCGTGCCGCGGATCAGAAAATTGTCCGCGGCCTCGCCCCAATATTGCTTCAGCCATTCGATGTTGGCCTCGAAGCCACCGGCGGCGGCAACCAGCGACGTGGCGCGGATCTCGGTCTGGCCGTTGATCGGCCGCTTGACGCGCGCGGCGAGGAACATGCCGTCCTCGATCACGAGGTCGGTGACCTCGGCATCGTATTCGACATCGACGCCGAGCCGTTCCGCGGTGAGGTAGAGCGCGTTGAGCATCGCGCGGCCGCCGCCGAGGAAGAAGGAATTGGTGCGGCCGAGGCTCAGCGTGCCGCCGAGCGAGGGCTGCCAGCGCACCCCCTGTTCCACGATCCAGTTCAGAATGTCCTTGGACTCACGGATCATGTGACGGGCGAGCACTTCGTCGGTCTGCCCGCCGGTGACGCGCAGCAGATCCTCCCAGAATTCGTCCTCAGTGTAGGGGCCGGTGAGGATCTCAGTTGCCGCGTCATGGGCGCAGCGCATGTTGCGGGTGTGGCGGGTATTGCCGCCCCGGTAGAATTTTGGCGCCCCCTCGAGCACCAGCACCGAGGCGCCGCCCCGCCGGGCGCTGATCGCCGCGCACAGCGCCGCGTTACCGCCGCCGATCACCAGCACGTCGTATTTACTGCTCATGCCGTCTGCCCGATGCGACGAAGTTAGAGACATTCTGGCCGCCGGCGGCCTTGGTCCGCCATTGCGTACTTTTGTATACAAAGATATACAGATGAGTAGCAAGCGGAATCTCTGCGTGGGCAGGATGCGCTTGGCGGCCCACGAGGAAGCATGGCCAGACGCCCGGCAAAGGCAGACGGATCGATCGAACGCGGCGCCGGTGTGGCGCTGGGCGAAGCCGTGTTCCGCTCGCTTTGCGAGGCGCTTCAGGCCGGCAGCTACCGCGCCGGCGATCGTCTGCGCGAGGAAGAGGTCGCCCAGCGGCTGAAGGTCAGCCGCACACCGGTCCGGGAAGCCTTCGGCCGGCTCGCAGCGCGCGGCTTCGTCGAGCCCGCCGGCGGCCGCGGGCTGATCGTCCGCAACCTCGACATTTCCGAGGTGCTCGAGCTCTACGCCATGCGCGAGATCATGGAAGGCGCCGCCGCGCGCCTCGCCGCCGAGCACGCCTCGGCGCCCGAGATCGATGCGCTCCGGGATATTGAGCAGGCTTTGGTCGAGGCTTCGGAGACCGACGCCGCCGAGATGGCGCGGCTCAACCGCGCCTTCCACGAGGCCATCTGCCGCGCCGCGCGCAACCGCTATCTCGACAGCGCCTCCCGTGAATTGCAGGACTGGATCGCCCTGCTAGGTCCGACCACCTTCACCGTAACGGGCCGCCCCTCGACCAGCCACGGCGAGCACCAGGCCATCATCGACGCCATCACGGCGCGCGACGGCGACAAGGCCGAAAAGCTCGCGCGGGCCCACATCCGGGAAGCTTTGCGCTGCCGGCTCAAGCTGCTGCGGAAGCAGTAGGGTTCTTGCCCGACGTGCGGGACGCCCATCCGCGTCGGCTCCTGCGGCCAGGGCACTGTCGAGCAGCTCGGTCGGACCGCCGAGCGCGCGCCAACGCATGGCGGCTTTCAGCACCAGCGACGTCATCGCCTTCGTTGTCTCGCATGAAGCGCGCCTTCGGCCCCGAAGGCACCAGCGCGCCAACGCATTTGCCGCCGGTGCCGAACGCGGGGTAGGCGAGCCCGGCGCAATCCGGATCGCACGACAACGCGATGCATTCATCGCGGATCTCGTCATTGGCCTCGGCAGCGCCTCAAAGCCCCGTTGAGGCTCCTAAAGCTTGAGCGACCCGTCCGGCCCCCATGCGGGCATGGCTACTCCGTCCCGCGCGAACATTGACGCCATAGCGCTCTTCACGGGTTCGTCGGAACTGCCGGTCGAAGCGGCTCCTTCGGCAACCATACGCTGAAGTTCGGCGGCGTCGCCCTCTGTGTCCCCCATTGGCCATAGTGCCGACTCGGCCATCTTCCGCTTCTGCTGCATGAGGCTGTGCAGCAGGCAATCGAATGATTGCTCGCGATACGCTGGATGCACAGCCATGGGAATGTGCACGGTTACCGGGTTAGTTTGTCCTATGCGATGAACCCGGTCATTACACTGTTCCTCAACGGCTGGATTCCACCACCGGGATAGGTGAATGACATGAGTAGCCGCAGTCAGCGTCAAGCCGGTGCCGGCCGCCTTCGGTCCAAGAACAAGCAGATCGAAGCCCCGGCTGTTTTGCTGCCGTTGAAATTGGTTGACGATCTCCTGTCGTCTATTGATCGGTGTATCGGCATTGATCAGATCGACCTTGGCGAGGCCAAACTCCGCCTTCGCCAGTTCGATGAAGCGGTACTGCATCCTGCGGTGCTCGATGAATACTAGCGCGCGCTCCCCTTTTTTTGCGATCGTTCTCAGCACCTCGAAAGCGGCCTGGAGGCGCGCAGAAGCGGAAATAAAATCGGCATGCGGTAGCCTCTCTTCGAGCTGGGGGTGCACTGAGACGGAGCGGATGTGATGAAGCATTTTTAAGGCTGCGCCGGCTCCGCGCTGCGCCAGTTTTAGCTTTGCATCCTCATAGACCAGCGATTGGTGCTGCGGCATGGGTCTGGGATGTATGCGCCGCGATTTTTCTGGTAGGTCGCTCACCACTGTCGATTTCAGCCTGCGAATCGCAAGTGCCGGAACAGAATCCCGTGGCTTGAACACGGTCCGATGCAGATCCGCCATGTTTTCTGGTGTGGGCGTGCCATAGGAACGCCTGAAGGCCTCCAGCGAGTCCAGACTACCCGACGCGATCTGATCCATGATGGCCCAGAGATCCGTGGCGCTGTTCTCAATCGGCGTTCCCGTCAAACCAATACGAAAGTTCGCCTTAATGCCCCGGACCGCTTCTGCGCGCATGCTGAACGGGTTCTTGAGAGCCTGAACCTCGTCGAAGACTGCAGCCGCGAAAGGCACCTTGGCGAGGGAGTGCTGATAGTTCACTAGGGTGGTGTACGTGGTCAGCACCCAGAAGCGATGCGCGCGGTTCTCCCGAACGGCTTCATGCAGAAACTCGAGATCCAGCTTCGCCTCACCGCCATCAATGTCGCGTCCCTGTCTTCCGGTCAGCTTGCGGGTGCGTGTCGCGCTCCCATACAGCCTGATCAGGTGACCGAGCCCAGGCTCTTTCAGATGTCTCGCCACCTCCTCTTCCCAGTTCACAAGCAATGAGGTCGGCGCAACCACGAGCAAAGGGCCGTGCCTCTCGCTTCGTCGGCTCATTTGCGCCTGTAGCCAGGCGAGAAAGGAGATTGTCTGCAGGGTTTTGCCGAGCCCTTGCTCGTCCGCATTAAGAATGCCGGGCAATCCCGCAATCCAAGCGTCAATCTGCCAATCAAGGCTTTCGATTTGGTGATGTTTGAGCACCGTCCTGATGTTGTCGGGACGATCCCTGGACGCGGCCCGATCTCGCGGCTTCAAATTTGCTATCCAGCGGAGCTCTGCCTCATTCGTTATAGTTTCAAGCACGATCGGCCGCGCGGACTCATCTGGCCTATCGGGCTTGTCCGGCGGCGCTCCGTCAGCAGCAATCCTCAGATCAATCGTTTTGAGCGTTTCAGGTCGGGCAGGAATTTCGAGGCCATCGATGACGATAGAAGGCTGATCGGATTTAATGGCTTCGGACACCTGATCGCGCAGCAATTGCAATTCTGAGCGTGATTGGCCGCCCAGTAGCTCGGCAAAGCGTTGGCCGAAATCCTCCGGCAGCCATGTTGTTGAACTGCTGCTTGCGGGACCCACCCCCTGCTTCTGATAGGCCTTCAACCCGACTACACGGTCTGAAAACTCCCGCGTTTCGACCAACACCGGGCCAGCGATTCTCTCAACCGCATCTTCAACGCCGACCTCGTCCAATCCGACAAGCTGCCCCCGGCGGCGCAGTGCTTCTTCAACAGCCTGGCTGATTTTTGGTCGCGGATTCCGGATAAACTCGGCGCGTTCCTCGCTTGGGGCATGCTGCATGGAAGCGATGACCTCCAAGGCAGGCTGCGCTGCACGATCGACCACCACGTAGCTACCCGGGCCGATCCTGTATGCCGACAAGGCACCCCGATCACGCACACGTTGCTGGAAGGCTTTCAGACCCGCGCCTTCCAGCTCTCCGTGGCTCTCCCGGACGTTCCCATCCTCTGCTGCGAGCCCCTCGCTGGATAGCCGCTCGGCAGAAAATGGTACCACTTCGAAGTCGGTGCCGCGCGAGTTGGGAGAAAGCGAAAACCTGTCTGCCAGCCGAACCTCGAGCCCGGAGAGGAAGTCGGTCATTGAGATCCGGGCAGCCCGATCCCCCAAACTCATATGGACCCCGGGCTCAAGCGCCTGCCTGAACTTGGCAAGAGCTTCCCACTGCTCGGCGTCATCTGATTCCGGCCTCAACCGATCTGCGATCTCGAGAGCATTCAGCAAAAATTCCGGTAAACGCCGCGGACCATCCGCGGTTTCAAGTATGGCGCCAACGCGACTAGGGTACTGCCGCTGCGCATTCTTGGCCCACTCATATCGAAGCTTGAAAGTTTTGGAGCCTAATACTCCTTCCGCATCCGTGCGGAATGTCAGGTCGACCACGGGAGGAAGCCCGAGAACGCGCGCCGTTTCGCTGTCCAATCTGGCAGCAAGTCGATGCGACAGTCGGATCTCGTCAGCCGTGATTGTCAGCTCCTCCGGGACGTCCTCACTCACGCCCCTCAAATCTGCGATCGCACAGAGCAACTCCGAGTCTGCCAGGGACAGCTTGTTAAGGTCCCTTATTTGCTTCGACATCAAACGACCCAAAAGCCCACCTTTGCTAGGTGGTGTCTTGAGACTGATCATCCCCTCTGAATACGAGCAATGCAGGTCCATCGGGCCTAGATCCTCTCGAGTACCCACCCCTCCCAACGACCGAGATGCATCCTGGTCTGGGCGCCGGGTATGCTGCGAATGGCATCGCAGTCGTAAGACGGTTGGTAGAGTTTAGGAGCTCGCGGAATGCTCTCATCGAAGACATGGATCCTGTAGTTGCTTGACCCCTCGACGACGATCTTTCTCCCGATCTTGAGGATGAGAAGGCACGTGCCTGAACGATTGCCGCCCGCAATCTGGCGACCAAATGGTATGGTCCTGTTGCCCGCCTTTCGTCGTGCCAGTGCGGCGCCGGCGTCGCTGAACGCCACCCACGCGGCATCAATTCGCTTCTGGTTGTGTAGGGTAAGCCAGAATTTTTCGCGGGGAGCCCACATGTGACTGTCCTCAACCGCTGATACAACCTCAAGGAAGAACCTAATATTTGCGCCAGTCAGCCAGCGCAGCAGGATAGCGAGGAGTTCGTCGGATACTGAGGACCAAGCGCCCGCACGCCCCCTCACGCGTGGATCGCCGTAGTAGCTGACAATCCTGGTGATGAGATCGTGCTGGATATTTTGAGAGGGGTCGCGATCCCTCCAGGGCTTGAGCAGCGCCTCGATCGCCACACCTGCGCCTGAGGCCCGTGCCTCGTGTCCATCGGGCTTCAACCAGCGCAGCAGTCGGTCAATTTCGGCCGGCCGGTCTAACTTGGGAGCCAAACGGTCGACGAAGGCGAGGTGTGCGAAATCCATGATTCCAGGCGCATGAGGGCTGAGAAGATTGAGATCTCGCAGCCCCTGCCATGGATCGTCCATCTGGATCATAAGCGATCCGAGTGCCTCTGCCCCGATGTACGGGTCAAGCACCTCGACAACCTCATCAATCAGTAATCGCGATCGCGCATCCAGCCGTTGCTGAACTTTGGCGAGCGCCCGCGCCAAAGCGACCGTGTGTATTGCGCCCGGCACGTAGCTTCCGAGATAGATCGACATCATTGCTGCCAGAAATGTCCGACTGTCGGACGCCTCGATCTCCTCGCAGTAAAAGCGTCGAAGTCCTTCGAGATCGGGGCGAGATCGTCGCTCTGAATCGTAGAGGGCACGTGCAGCTGAAGTCACAAACGACATCCGAGCGCCCTTCCAATCCCCAGTTTCGAGTCTACGGAGCATCTCGCTGACCAGGCGCTCGCGATCACGCTCCGGGGGATCGGCGACGACATCCGGCCAGCGTGTCAAGATGCGATGTGCCGCTGCGACCAACCTTGTTGGCGCAGGAAGGCTTGGCGGCTCATAGAGGACAGGCTGATTCAGCTTTGCGAAAAGACTCATCGTCCCTCGATGATCAGACTGGAGCGCAATGCCTTCCAGATGTTATCGATCTCTTCGGAACGACTAGGTGTGTACATGATGATGCGCAAGTCGATGCGACGGTTCGTGGCGCGTCCCGCAGGTGTATCGTTGCCGGCAACTGGTCGCATCTTTCCATAGCCCGCCACTGAAAGCACGGGCTGTGCCCTGAAGTTTAGGTGGGCGACCAGTCCCGGCTCACGTGCCGTCATGGCTATGAAGGTGGAATTCGCCCTTTCCGTCGAAAGGCGGAGGTTGCTGATGTCATCACCCGTCGAGTCCGTATGCCCCTCTATCTGCACCGCCTCGATGATCGCGGCTCCATTGTTGCAGCCGTTGGACCACCTCGACTTGTCACCAAGCGTGTAGCAGGGCAGGATTGCCTCGAGCCTGTCAGCAATAGATTCAACAATCGCTTTTCTCTCCGGGCGCAGAATGCTCTGGGAGCTCTGGAATAAGCCGTCGCCCTGGAAACGAAGAGCATCATTCTCTTCACTGATGACGACCTGGAGATCGGGAAAGTCGACTTTGAGCTGATCACGCAATCGCTGGAGGATTTGGCGGCGCTCGTTCGCGGTCTTCGTCAGGTATTCTTCGAGCGGATTCCTCTCCTGAAGCTTCGCCAGCAGGCGCTTTATCTCCGCCTCAAGTCCAGCGATTTTGGCGCTCGCCACACCCAGCTTGGCGGCTAAATCGTCCCGTTGCTGGACGGCATGATCATACTCGGTCTTGGGAACGCTTTCCTTCGGGTTAAATCTGCTGGCAAAAAATGCCAGCAGGATCATGACAACGAATAGAAAGCTCACCGTCATATCGGTCATCGACACGAAGGCCGATTCTTCTTCCTCCTCCCGCGGGTGTCGGCGGAACGCTCCACGCATTTGTTAGCTCATTCTCACGGACCGCGGAGCGAACTGCTCGGCCTGGTCGACGATGATCTGCAGTGTGTCCAAGGCTGGAGCGAGCCTTTCCTGCAACTCCTGAACATGGTGCCGCATGCCGTCTACCGCGCCGGCCACCTGCGTTGTGTACGCATCAAAAGCTTTGCCCAGTTTCACATCGATGTCGTCGATACGGTCGCCCTGGCCTTTAAGGCGATCAAGCATGACGGAGACCCCGTCCAGAGTTACTTCGACTGCCTTTGCTTTGCTCGCCAGGACAACCTGGGCGGCCGCTAGCGCGTCGGCCGCGCTTCTGGCCGTTGCTTCTGCGGATTTGGTGACGGTCCCTGCAATATCCCGGGTCGCATCAGCCAATTGACGCAGGGACCCCTCCATCCGCTCCGCCGTGCTACGCACGGGAGATGAAGCATCGACTAGATCCCGGGATGCCGACCGAAACGCTCCAGCTGCTTCGACCGTCGCGTCGGCTCCCGATCGAACCCCGTCTGACAAGATGCGCAGATCGCCGCTCGCCCCGGCGACCTGGATTGCAACCTCTTGCATCTGAGCTGCAATCTCGCCAAGCGGAGACATAAGCTGCTCACTGGCCCTTAACGTCAGCTCGTCGGTCAGTTTGGCGATTCGGACTCCCGTTGCTTCGATGGTCGCGCGGGCGGCACCGCCGCCATCGCGAGCCGCCTCATCCATCTGCTGGCGGAATGCCGCTCCCGCCTGTTTGAGGTCGGTGGCGGCCGAGCTGAGTGCCTGGGCTCCGCTCGATGTGTTGTCTTGAATGTTTTCAAGCGTGCGGTTCATGGCCGTCAACAGTTTCTCAGCTCCTTCACTGAATACGCTGCCTGTGCTTTCCGCTGCTTTGGTTAAGGTGCTCTGGATAGCCTCCATTGACCCTGCTATTCGCGACATAGCGCCGTCAAGCTGCTGCCCGGCCTTTGATGTCAGCTCGTCGGTCAATCTGGCAATCCGGGCGCCCGTAGCTTCGATTCCTGCGCGTGCCGCATCGCCGCCATCGCGGGCTGCCTCATCCATCTGCTGACGAAATGCTGCTCCCGCCTGCTTGAGATCTGTGGCCGCCGCGCTAAGTGCCTGGGCTCCAATCGACGTATTGTCCTGGATGCTTTCAAGCGTGCGGTTCATGACCGTCAACAGCTTCTCAGCTCCCTCACTGAATACGCTGCCTGTGCTTTCCGCCGACTTGGTCAAGGTGGCCTGCATCGCTTCCATCGACCTTGCGATCTGCGATACGGCGCCATCAAGTTCCTGTCCTACGCGAGTCGAGCTGCTGTCCATCCGCTCCGAGAGTTGGGCGATGCGGTCGCCGGCCTCCAAAAGGCGGTCGGTTGCTGCGCCAAGGGCCTTGCTGACGTCGCTCGTAAAGCGGGATGAAAGGTCCTGTACCAGAGCTCCAACCCCCTCGGTGCCCGCCTTGCCCACCTGCGCAAGCAGGGGCGCCATGGCCGTCTCGATGCCGCTTGAAATGGCGCGGGGAATATCCTCACGCAACGGACGGCCCAGTTCAGCCACAAGCTCTAAACCAATGCGACGAAAATGCTCACGCTGCTCGCGGACGGCCGACAGCTGCTCGATTGCCAGGTATTCCAGGCTGATGAAGGAGAGACGGCCTTCGATCTCGTTGGCAACATAGTGGGATGCCGCCTCTACCCGCGAGGTTCCGATGCGCAGCACCAAAGTGAATAAGATCGAACACAGTAGTCCCGTCAGCGACATGATGAACTTTGCCGATGCGACGGAAAGCAGGGTGCTGAGCTGGTCGTTGCCGATGACTTCACCCTTGGCGGGCACGATGGATTCGAGAGCTGAGACAAGACCCAAGAACGTCAGCAACAATCCTACGGAAACGAAAAGGCTCGGCACGTAACGCCAGAAGCCCGCAGAGAACCCCAAGTCTTCGATATTGAAGAAGGCCGAAGGACGGACGGAGTTTCGCAGGATCACCTGCCTGTCCTCTTCTTGCGGAACGAGAGTTTCTCGGAATTCCCGCCAGGCGGCAGCAACCCGCCCTTTCGCCCCGGACGAGCCGAATCCCGTAATATTACGGTCTATTTCTGTTATCCGAGCGCTAAGCTCAGCCGCATCTCTGTGACGGGTGATCTCCTTGGCGATGCGGTTCAGCGAAGACAAACGGCTCCGCATGACAAAGACAAAGCACAATATACAGAACGCGAGCAAGATCAGGAGAGCAAGGCTGACAAGACCCGGCACGAATTCCTGGCGCAATAGACTTGCTGCGGCCAGCACGACATCCCGGACTGAAGTTCCGGTACTAACGACCAAATCCAATTTAGCCCCCGTAGACACCCATCGAACATCTATCCACCCTAGATCACTCAGACAACAGCATTGTACGCCGCCGTATCTCGATTCCGTCGTTCTCGGCGTATCGCCGATCAACGTAGCGCGAGTGGACGACCGGCTATTCGCCGAACGACGAACTGGCTAGCTATCGTTTCGAGAAATTTGGACAGATTGGCCGCTCGGCGGCACGCGAATCGCTGCGCCGAGGAAGGCGCACGGGTCGAGACTGTTCCATGTCGCGAGACATCGAATCTAGTCTAGGTCTACCAAAGAGCCGATTCACTGAGTGACATGACCAGAACTCTCTTACTGGCACGCAAATAGCCGCCAAGATTCGCCCGTGCTAATCTGCGTTCTTTCAACGTAACGAAAATCCCGCCCGCCTGGGAAATGACCGCGGCGTGTGCGAACCGATCATTTTTCCGCCAGCGTGACCAGAAGGAAAAACTTGAACCTGCAACGAGACCATCGTGGGCGGCTAGCCCTAGTTACTGGGTAGGGAAGCCATTCCTCAACAGTCCAGACATACGTGGCGCCGAGTCCAACCTGGGTGGCACGAGTCCAAACTTTACGCGTAGTCACGACCATTGGGTTACATCACGACGTTGATTAACCCCGGCCGTATTTTCATGGATCGCGATGATTCGAGTTACGCTGCATCGTCACTCGAGCGAGCTGACGACCCACCGCGAATCCCAACCCAGGTGCATTGCCAAAGCCTCAGCCGACGGCTGTTGCTTGGGGTCAGAAGGTATGGCAAGCGACGAACCGGCGAGCTCGCCGTACGGGGTACTAATCAACTCGGTATCCTACCTGCCGAGAGTTGGATTTAACTCACGCCTGAAATGGACCCCGATTTTGGGACCAGAGGCTGAGTTGGAAAAGGGCCGCTCCGTTTGATAGACGGAGGGCATGATGACGAAGAAGACGAGACGGAAGATCGACGCAGCACTGAAGGCGAAGAT
>JAEWFG010000222.1 GCA_023388935.1 Pseudomonadota bacterium
CCCTGATGCTGATCCGCGCCTATCGCATGCGCGGCCATCTGCACGCCGACCTCGACCCGCTCGGCCTCGAGGCGATCAAGGACCACGAGGAGCTCGATCCGCGCTCCTACGGCTTCACCGAGGCCGACTTCGACCGCCGCATCTATCTCGACTTCGTGCTCGGCATGGAGTTCGGCACGCTGCGCCAGATCATCGCGATCCTGAAGCGCACCTACTGCCAGACGCTCGGCGTCGAATTCATGCACATCAGCAATGCTGCGCAGAAGGCGTGGATCCAGGAGCGTATCGAGGGGCCGGACAAGGAGATCTCGTTCACCCGCGAAGGCCGTCGCGCGATTCTGACGAAGCTGATCGAGGCCGAAGGCTTCGAGAAGTTCTGCGACACCAAGTTCACCGGCACCAAGCGTTTCGGTCTCGACGGCGGTGAATCGCTGATCCCGGCGCTCGAGCAGATCATCAAGCGCGGGGGCAATCTCGGCGTGAAGGAGATCGTGTTCGGCATGCCCCATCGCGGCCGCCTCAACGTGCTGACGCAGGTGATGGGCAAGGCCCATCGCGCGCTGTTCCATGAGTTCAAGGGCGGCTCGGCCAATCCCGACGCGGTCGAAGGTTCCGGCGACGTCAAATATCACCTCGGCGCCTCCTCGGACCGCGAGTTCGACGGCAACCGCATCCATCTGTCGCTGACCGCCAACCCCTCGCATCTCGAGATCGTCGATCCCGTGGTGCTCGGCAAGGTCCGCGCCAAGCAGGACCAGCACGGCGATCCACCGGACATGCGTATCTCGGTGCTGCCGCTCTTGATGCACGGCGACGCGGCGTTCGCCGGCCAGGGCGTGGTCGCCGAATGCTTCAGTCTCTCCGACCTGAAGGGCTACCGCACCGGCGGCTCCCTGCACTTCATCGTCAACAACCAGATCGGCTTCACCACCTATCCGCGCTACTCGCGCTCGTCGCCGTATCCGTCGGATGTGGCGAAAATGATCGACGCGCCGATCTTCCACGTGAACGGTGACGATCCGGAAGCCGTCGTGTTCGCGGCCAAGGTCGCGATCGAGTTCCGGCAGAAATTCCACAAGCCCGTCGTCATCGACATGTTCTGCTACCGCAGGCATGGCCATAACGAGGGCGACGAGCCCGCGTTCACCCAGCCGGTGATGTACAAGAAGATCGCGGCTCATCCGTCGACGCTCGAGCTCTACGCCCGCCGTCTGATCAGCGAGGGCGTGATGACCGAGGGCGAGGTCGACAAGGCGAAGGCCGACTGGCGCGCGCGGCTCGATGCCGAGTTCGAGGCCGGCACCTCCTACAAGCCGAACAAGGCCGACTGGCTCGACGGCAAGTGGGCTGGCTTCAAGATCGCCGACCAGGAAGAGGATGCGCGTCGCGGCGTGACCGGCGTTGATCTTTCGATCCTCAAGGACATCGGCCGCAAGATCACCAAGGTGCCGGACGGCTTCCGCGTCCACCGCACCATCCAGCGCTTCCTCGACAACCGCTCCAAGGCGATCGACAGCGGCACCGGCATCGACTGGGCGACCGGCGAAGCGCTGGCGTTCTGCTCGTTGCTCAACGAAAACCACCATGTCCGCCTGTCCGGACAGGATTCGGAGCGCGGCACGTTCTCGCAGCGTCACTCGGTCCTGATCGACCAGGAGGACGAGAGCCGCTACACGCCGTTCAACCATCTCGGCCACGAGCAGGGCCATTACGAGGTCATCAACTCGCTGCTGTCGGAAGAAGCGGTGCTCGGCTTCGAATACGGCTATTCGCTCGCCGAGCCGAACACGCTGACGCTGTGGGAAGCCCAGTTCGGCGACTTCGCCAACGGCGCGCAGGTCGTGTTCGACCAGTTCATCTCCTCGGGCGAGCGCAAATGGCTGCGCATGTCCGGTCTCGTCTGCCTCCTGCCGCACGGTTATGAGGGCCAGGGACCGGAGCACTCCTCGGCGCGACTCGAGCGTTACTTGCAGATGGCCGCCGAAGACAACATGCAGGTGGTCTATCCGACCACGCCGGCGAATTACTTCCACGTGCTGCGCCGCCAGCTCCACCGCGAAATCCGCAAGCCCCTGATCCTGATGACGCCGAAGTCGTTGCTGCGTCACAAGCGGGCGGTATCGCGTCTCGAAGAGATCGCGAAGGGAACGACCTTCCATCGTATCCTCTATGATGACGCCCAGATGCTGCCGAACGAGGCCATCAAGCTCGTTCCGGACGACAAGATCCGCCGCATCGTGCTCTGCACCGGCAAGGTCTATTACGACCTTTACGAGGAGCGCGAGAAGCGTGGCATCGACGACATCTATCTGATGCGCGTCGAGCAGCTCTATCCGGTGCCGCTGAAGGCGCTGGTCACCGAGCTGTCGCGCTTCAAGAAAGCTGAAGTGATCTGGTGCCAGGAAGAGCCGCGCAACATGGGTGCGTGGCACTTCATCGAGCCCTATCTGGAATGGGTGCTGAACCAGGCGCATAGTGTGAGCCGGCGTCCGCGTTATGTCGGCCGCGCCGCTTCCGCCGCGACCGCCACTGGTCTGATGTCGAAGCATCAGGCGCAGCTGAAGGCATTCCTGGACGAAGCATTGAGCTGAACTTTTTCCACTGCGTCATGCCCCGCGAAAGCGGGGCATCCAGTAATTCGTGACGTCCTCCGTACATGCGACCGTCCCGACTTGCTGGATGGCCTGCTTTTCGCTGGCCGATGACATCGGAATTCATGACCGCACCGGCGATCTCCTAAAGGAAAAGACCATGACTGAAATTCGTGTGCCGACGCTCGGCGAATCCGTCACCGAGGCCACCATCGGCCGCTGGTTCAAGAAGGCCGGCGATCCCGTCGCCGTCGACGAGCCGTTGGTGGAGCTCGAGACCGACAAGGTCACCATCGAAGTCCCGGCGCCCTCCGCCGGCACGCTGAGCGAGATCATCGCCGCCGATGGCGCGACCGTCGCGGTTGGCGCACTGCTCGGCCAGATCACGGAAGGCGCAGGCGCCGCCAGGCCAGCCGCGGCTCCCGCGAAGCCCGCCGCTGCTGCTCCCGCCGCCGCGGCTGCTGCACAGGCCCCGGCCGCGAAGGCGCCTCCGGCCGATGCGCCGCTTGCTCCGTCCGTGCGCAAGCTCTCGGCCGAGACCGGCATCGACGCCTCGACCGTTCCGGGCTCCGGCAAGGACGGTCGCGTCACCAAGGGCGACATGCTCGCCGCGATCGAGCGTGCGGCGTCCGCACCGACCCCGGTCAGCCAGCCCGCAGCTGCCGTTCAGGTGCGCGCGCCATCGCCGGCCGACGATGCCGCCCGCGAAGAGCGCGTCAAGATGACCCGGCTGCGCCAGACCATCGCGCGCCGCCTGAAGGACGTGCAGAACACTGCGGCCATGCTCACGACCTTCAACGAGGTCGACATGACCAACGTCATGGCGCTGCGCGCCCACTACAAGGACACGTTCGAGAAGAAGCACGGCTCGAAGCTCGGCTTCATGGGCTTCTTCACCAAGGCCGTCGTGCAGGGGCTGAAGGACATTCCGGCCGTCAACGCCGAGATCGACGGCACCGACTTGATCTACAAGAACTACTACCACATCGGCGTCGCCGTCGGCACCGACAAGGGTCTCGTCGTGCCTGTGGTGCGCGACTGCGACCACAAGTCGATCGCCGACATCGAGAAGGGCATCGCCGATTTCGGACGCCGCGCCCGTGACGGTCAGCTCAAGATCGACGAGATGCAGGGCGGCACCTTCACCATCACCAATGGCGGCATCTACGGCTCGTTGATGTCGACCCCGATCCTCAACGCGCCGCAGTCCGGTATCCTGGGCATGCACAAGATCCAGGAGCGGCCGATGGTCGTCGGCGGCAAGATCGAGGTCCGCCCGATGATGTATCTGGCACTGTCCTACGATCACCGCGTCATCGACGGCAAGGAAGCCGTCACCTTCCTGGTTCGCGTCAAGGAGAGCCTGGAAGATCCGGCGCGCTTGGTGCTCGATCTCTGATCCCGAGTGCTCTGCGAGCGCCGTCGCCGGTCTGTGCGACGGCGCGTGTCGAACCATGGAGGCGCGCGTGACGGATAAAGTCGTTGTCATCACCGGCGGCAGCCGCGGCATCGGGCGGGCCACCGCGATTGCGGCGGCGGCGCGTGGTTTCCGCATCGTCGTCGGCTATGCCAGCAACAAGCAGGCCGCCAACGAAGTCGTCAGCCAGATCGAGGCCAGCAACGGCAAGGCCATCGCGGTGAAATGCGATGTCGCCGAGGAAAGCGACATCCTCGAACTGTTCAAGGCGGCGGACAAGTTCGGCACGCTCGGGGCGCTCGTCAACAATGGCGGCATCGTCGGCAAAAGTGGCGTGCGCGTCGACGAGATGTCGGCCGAGCGCATCCAGCGCGTGATGGCGGTCAACGTCACCGGCTCCATCCTCTGCGCGCGCGAGGCGGTGAAGCGGATGTCGACCAGGCATGGCGGCAAGGGCGGCGTCATCGTCAATCTGTCGTCGGTCGCTGCCAGGCTCGGCGCACCCAACACCTATGTCGACTACGCCGCCTCGAAAGGTGCGGTCGATTCGTTCACCGTCGGCCTCGGCTATGAGGTCGCGGGCGAAGGCATTCGCGTCGCCGCGATCCGCCCCGGCCTGATCGACACCGAAATCCACGCCGCCGGCGGCGAGCCCGATCGCGCCCATCGTCTGGCCCATATGGTGCCGATGAAGCGCGTCGGCACCGCCGATGAAATCGCCAACGCCATCGTCTGGCTGATGTCGGACGATGCCTCCTACGTCACCTCAGCCATTCTCGATGTGTCCGGCGGACGCTGACACATCCTCATCACGCTAAACTTACGGGACTTCCTCTCATGGCTACCTACGATCTCGTCGTCATCGGCACTGGACCGGGCGGTTATGTCTGCGCGGTGCGCGCAAGCCAGCTCGGCATGAAAGTCGCCGTGGTCGAAAAGAATTCCACGCTCGGCGGCACCTGCCTCAATGTTGGCTGCATGCCCTCGAAGGCGCTGTTGCACGCTTCCGAAATGTTCGAGGAAGCCGGCCACTCCTTCGCCAAGATGGGCGTCAGCGTCCCGGCACCGAAGCTTGAGCTTCCGGCGATGATGAATTTCAAGCAGCAGGGCATCGACGGCAACGTCAAGGGCGTCGAGTTCCTGATGAAGAAGAACAAGATCGACGTGCTCAAGGGCACCGGCAAGATCCTCGGTACCGGCAAGGTCGAAGTGTCGGCCGACGGCAAGTCGCAGGTGGTCGAGACCAAAAACATCGTGATCGCCACCGGCTCGGACATCGCGCGGCTGAAGGGCATCGAGATCGACGAGAAGCGCATCGTGTCGTCGACCGGCGCGTTGTCGCTCGACAAGGTGCCCGGCAAGCTCCTGATCGTCGGCGCCGGCGTGATCGGCCTCGAACTCGGCTCGGTCTGGCACCGTCTCGGCGCCGAAGTCGTCGTCGTCGAATTCCTGGACCGCATCCTGCCCGGCACGGACGGCGAGATCGCCAAGCAATTCCAGCGCATCCTGGAAAAGCAGGGCTTTGCGTTCAAGCTCGGATCGAAGGTCACGGGTGTCGAGAACAATGGGAAGGCGCTGCTCGCAAAGATCGAGCCGGCGGCAGGCGGTGCAGCCGAGACGCTGGAAGCCGACGTCGTGCTGGTATGCATCGGCCGCGTGCCGTACACCGACGGGCTCGGCCTGAAGGAAGCCGGCATTGCGGTAGACAATCGCGGTCGCGTGGAGATTGATCCGCATTTCGCGACCAGCGTGAAGGGCGTCTACGCCATCGGCGACGTCGTCGCAGGCCCGATGCTCGCGCACAAGGCCGAGGATGAAGGCGTTGCGGTTGCCGAGATCATCGCAGGGCAAGCCGGCCACGTGAACTACGATGTGATCCCAGGTGTCGTGTATACCACGCCGGAAGTGTCCTCCGTTGGCAAGACCGAGGAAGAACTGAAGCAGGCAGGCGTGGCCTATACGGTCGGGAAGTTTCCCTTTACCGCCAACGGTCGCTCCAAGGTCAATCAGACCACCGACGGCTTTGTGAAGATTCTCGCAGATGCGAAGACCGATCGCGTGCTCGGCGTGCACATTATCGGCCGCGAAGCCGGCGAAATGATCCACGAAGCCTGCGTTCTCATGGAGTTCGGTGGCAGTGCGGAAGATCTCGCGCGCACCTGCCATGCGCATCCGACCCGCTCCGAGGCGATCAAGGAAGCCGCGCTTGCAGTCGGCAAGCGGGCCATCCATATGTAGGCGACGCCGCGAGCTGAATCGGGCGGGACATCACATGCTGCGCCGCCTTCTTCAACCGGTCTGGGTTCTGCTTGCGATCATCTTCCTGATCGAAGCCTGGCTGTGGGATCATCTCGAGCCGATCGTCGCGCGGGTTGTCGCAATCATCCCGCTCGCCCGCTTCAAGCAATGGCTCGCGGAGCGTGTCGATGCGCTGTCGCCGGCGATGACGTTGATCGTCTTCGCTGTCCCGATCATCCCGCTGTTTCCGTTGAAGCTGGTCGGCCTGTGGCTGCTCGCGCACGAATACTGGATGAGCGCCGTTTTCACCATCCTGTTCGCAAAGCTGCTCGGCGTCGGCGTTACCGCGTTCGTCTTCGACGTGACGCGCGACAAGCTGCTGGAGATGCACTGGTTCGAGCGGCTCTACGAGCTGGTGCTAAAAATGCGCGCCAAGGCCACCGAGCTGGTCGACCCGATCAAGCGGCGCATCAGGGAGCTCATCGTCGGCAACGGCGAAGGTTGGTCCTCGCGCACGCTGCGCCTGATCCAGCGCTTCCGCAAGAGCGTGCACCAAGCGCGATAGCTGTGCGCCACATACTTGGTGTCATCGCCCGGCTTGACCGGGCGATCCAGTATTCCAGAGACAGAAATGGGATGCGGTGAGGCTGCGGCGTACTGGATGCCCCGGTCAAGCCGGGGCATGACAGCGGAAAGTGCGGCGACCGATTTGCCGCGCCATCGTCAAGCATCAGCCCCTCAATGCAAATGCAACAGATGCGGCCACCACAGGCCGAGCCCGGTCATGACGAGGCCGGCGAGCGTCAGGATGCCGCCGACATAGGCCAGCGCGAAGATGCCGGTGATGATGGTGGCCGAGGCCAGCACGATGCCGATCTGGAAGGCGGCGGACGCCAGCTCGAAGTGATGATATTTCGCGGTCGCTTCGTCGCGCTCGTGCTCGGCATGCTTGGCCTTCTCGGCGAGCTGCTCGGTGCCTTCGCCCGTCTCCGGCTCCGAGCGGTAGCGCGCCGCGGTCTTCTGCCAGTCTTCGATCTGCTTCTGGAGTGCTGCCTTGACGGCGTCGTCGGTCATGGATCCCAGCGTCAGCTTGCCCTGCTCGGCCGCGGTCTGCACCACGGTGCGGCGAACGCTCTTGGCCTGGAAGAACGCCCAGAGATTGGCGGCCTCGACATTCTTGCTGATCGATTCGGTCTGGGCGCCCTTACCGAGCGTTTCCGAGATTGCCAGGAACAGCGCCAGCACGGCGATCAGAAGTGCGATCTTCTTGTTGGAGCCGGACGCGTGTTCGGCGTGCTCGGCATGCTCCATGCTTTCGTGTGCGCTCATGATTTCCCGTCCTGCCTCGGTTCCCCACGATTGACCGAACCCCAGGCGCCGCGCAAGGGGCATGCGCGCCAGGAGAGTTTGCTATGACAGCTTGATGTCAGATTCACCGCCGTGGATGCGCGCTCGAATAGACTTCCAACAGCCGCTCGGAGTCGATGCCGGTATAGACCTGCGTGGTCGACAGCGAGGAATGGCCGAGCAATTCCTGGATCGCACGCAGATCGCCGCCGCGCGACAACAGATGCGTCGCGAAGGAGTGCCGGAGCGCGTGCGGCGTGGCGCTGTCGGGCAGGCCGAGCGCGCCGCGCAGCCGCTCCATCGTGAGCTGGATGATGCGCGGGCTCAGCGGGCCGCCGCGCGCGCCGACGAAGATCGGCCCCTCCGGCGGCAGCGGATGCGGGCACATCGCGACGTACTCCTGCACGAGCGCGAGCACATTCTGAAGCACCGGCACCATGCGGGTCTTGTTGCCTTTGCCGGTGACGACGAGCACGTCGCCTTCGCCGGGACGCGGCACCTCGCGGCGCTTCAGGCCGAGCGCTTCGGAGATGCGCAGGCCGGAGCCGTACAGCAGCGCCATCACCGCGGCGTCGCGCACCAGAATCCAGGTCTCGCGTTCCTCGTCGGCGCGCTCGTCGGCGTCGGCAAGACGCTTTGCCGACGCCATCGGCAGCGGCTTCGGCAGGCTTTTTGCGACTTTCGGCGCGCGGATCGCGGACAATGCGCCGACCTTGCCCTTGCCTTCGCGCTCGAGGAAACGGCCGAAGGAACGCAGGCCCGCAAGCGCGCGCATCAGCGAGCGGCCGGCAATGTCGTCGGCGCGGCGCATCGCCATGAAGGCGCGGATGTCTGTGGCTTCCAGGCTCGCGAAACGTGCGAGCGTGACGCGCTCGCCCCAATGATTGCAGAGGAAATCCAGGCACTGCCGCAAGTCGCGGCCGTAGGCCTCCAGCGTCTTCGGCGACAGCCGCCGCTCGGCGCCCAGATGCGACAGCCAGCGCACCACCTCCTGCGCGATCGATGGATCAGCGCTGGCGAGCTCGATCTGTGGGGCGGCCGCTTTGCTCATGAGCTCTGGACGTGGTGATTCCGCACAGTATATCGCATCACACTCGTTTATCGTTCGCTAAGGCCGCCTCGGGCGGCTAGCCTTGAGGCCCCCGGGTTCCGATTCTCTCTCCAAGATAGTTCATGGATCATTCGTCGCGTAGCAACACCGCCCTCGCCAATGCGACCCGCATGGTCGACGTGCTGGTGCCGGTCGCGCTCGACCAGACCTATTCCTACAAGGTGCCGCGCGGGATGGAGCTGAAGGCGGGCGATCTCGTCGGTGTGCCGCTCGGCCCGCGCGAGGTTCTCGCCGTGGTCTGGGCCGAAAACGCCAGGCCCGATCCACGCCTGCATAACCGCCTCAAGGAGGTCAGCGACAAGCTCGACTTTCCGCCCCTGAAACCTGAGCTGCGCTCGGTCGTGGACTGGGTCGCCAATTACACGCTGAGCCCGCGCGGCATGGTGCTGCGCATGTGTTTGCGCATGGGTGAAAATCTCGGCCCCGAGCGGGTGCGTCCCGGCGTGCGCCTGGTCGGTGATCCCCCGAAGCGGCTGACGCCGGCGCGCCAGCGCGTGATCGAGGTGCTGTCGGACCGGCTGCTGCACGGCAAGTCCGAAGCGGCCAGGGAAGCAGGTGTCTCGGCCGGCGTGATCGACGGTCTCGTCGACGAGGGCACGCTCGCGGTCGAGCCTCTGCCGCCGCCTCCGCCGCCACCGGCCCCCGATCCGGATTTCGGCCGGCCGGATTTCACGCCGCTGCAGCGCGCCGCGGTCGATACGATGCGCGCGCTCGCGGCCAACGGCACGTTCCACGTCGCGCTGCTCGACGGCGTCACCGGCTCGGGCAAGACCGAGGTCTATTTCGAGGCCGTCGCGGAAGCGATCCGCCGCGGCAAGCAGTCGCTGATCCTGATGCCGGAAATCGCGCTGACCGGCCAGTTCCTCGACCGCTTTGCGCAGCGCTTCGGCGTGCGGCCGCTGGAATGGCATTCGGAACTGACGCCCCGCACCCGCGCGCGCAACTGGGCTGCGATCTCGGAAGGCAGCGCGCCGGTCGTGGTCGGCGCGCGCTCGGCGCTGTTTCTGCCTTACGCCAATCTCGGCCTCATCGTCGTCGATGAAGAGCATGACCAGGCCTACAAGCAGGACGAGGGCGTACATTATCACGCCCGCGACATGGCGGTGGTGCGCGCGCATCTCGCAAAAATCCCGATCGTGCTGGCATCGGCGACCCCGTCGGTCGAATCCGAGGTCAATGCGCGCAAGAACCGCTATCAGCGCATCGCACTGCCGTCGCGCTTCGGCGGCCAGCACATGCCGCATATCGAGGCCATCGATATGCGCCGCGAGCCGCCCGCGCGCGGCCGCTTCATCTCGCCGCGCCTGGCCTCCGAGATCAGAACCGCGATCGAGCGGCGCGAGCAGGCGCTGTTGTTCCTCAATCGCCGCGGCTATGCGCCGCTGACCTTGTGCCGCGGCTGCGGCCACCGGTTCGCCTGCACCATCTGCGATGCCTGGCTGGTCGATCATCGCTTCCGCCAGCGGCTGGTCTGCCATCACTGCGGCTTCTCGATGCCGCGCCCGCATATCTGTCCGAACTGTTCGGCTGAGGAATCGCTCGTGGCGGTCGGGCCCGGCGTCGAGCGCTTGCAGGAGGAGGCGGCCGCGCTGTTCCCGGAGGCGCGCACCATGGTGCTGTCGAGCGATCTCATCACCTCGATCGAGACCATGCGTTCGGAACTTGCCGAGATCGCGGAGGGGCGCGTCGACATCATCATCGGCACGCAGCTCGTCGCCAAGGGCCATAATTTCCCGCGGCTCAATCTCGTCGGCGTGGTCGATGCGGATCTCGGCCTTTCCAATGGCGATCCGCGCGCGTCGGAACGCACCTGGCAATTGCTGAACCAGGTGATCGGCCGCGCCGGGCGCGAACAGGGTCGCGGCGTCGGCTACCTCCAGACCCACCAGCCCGATCATCCCGTGATGAAGGCGCTGATCGCCTGCGACCGCGAGGCCTTCTATGACAGCGAGATCGATTTGCGCGAGCGCACGCTCTATCCGCCATTCGGACGGCTCGCGAGCCTGATCATCTCCGCGGGCGACCGGCCGAGCGCAGAAGGCTTCGGGCGCCGCCTCGTTGCGCTCGCGCCGCGCGACGAGCGCGTGGTCGTGCTGGGGCCGGCGGAGGCCCCGCTCGCGGTCATCAAGGGCCGCTACCGCTTCCGCATCCTGGTGAAATCAGCGCGCGGTTTCGATCTGTCGGATTATTTACGCAACTGGCTCGCCGTCTGCCCGAAGCCGAAGGGCAATCTGAAACTCGAAGTCGACGTCGACCCGCAGAGCTTTTTGTAATTCTCGACCGTTATTCCGGGGCGCGACGAAGTCGCGAGCCCGGAATCCATTTCACCGCGGATAATGCCGGCTGATGGATTCTCAGATGCGCAATTGCGCATCGTAGCTCGCGCTGTCGCGCGCCCCGGAATGACGAGACCAATAAAAAAGCCCGCCGTCCCCCAAGACGGCGGGCTTGCTT
>JAEWFG010000229.1 GCA_023388935.1 Pseudomonadota bacterium
GAATTTCAGATAAAAATGGAAGCAGACAAAATCAGAAGCGAGGAGTTCCCTGAAGGAGCATGTTCGCTGTCGTGGCTGCTAAATGTTGTGCGTCGTGCCAACTCAGGATGGCGCGAGGAAGGCGCATTCAAGATTCCATGGTGATGTGCTGTTGAAACTTCGCGCGTCGGGCTCACTCTTGCGCCGACTTACATTCGCTTTTGCTGCGATGTCGACCTGGAAGGCGTGATGAATGCGACTTGCTGGGGCTTCGTTGTGAAAACAGTGAGATGAATCTCCGCAATTCTACTGGGTCGCCCCTCGATCGCATGGAGTTTTGTGACAAATAGAACTGTTATAGAAATGCAATCGGAGGGAGCAGCGTTCGAATCAGCGCTCGGATGTCATGGTAGAGTAGAGAATCCATTGACGTCCGCGGCGATGCTTGTTCCTGACGGGAATTCCTGCTGCTCGGTGCAGCCGGGGGAGACGCCGCGTCGTTCGATACCTTCGGCTGTCGGTTTGCTGATCAAAGGGCCTGATCGCCCGGGCGACCCGGCGCCAGGAAGTTCCCTCGCCAAGCCATGACGCCGGTGAGACCAGCCGCGAGCAGAATCTTGCCGGTCAGCCAGATGACCGGCTGCATCGGCAGGGCCGCCAGTGACCCGATCAGGAGTGCCACCAGGACGGCTTCATTTGCCAATGATATGCGCGGAGTGGCGCTGAACCGGATGGTCGGGCCAAGCGCAAGGAGAATGACGACCGCAGTCGCCGTCGCGGCCCAGGCGATCGCCGCACGGGGCGAGAGTCCGGCCGCCACCGCGATGGCGCTGGATCCGGCAACGGCGGCCAGTTGGAGAGTCGCGATGAGGACAAGCCGGCTCGCACGCTTTTCGAGATGTGGAACGACTGCGACCGTGGCCTGCAGATGCGTATGCAAGAAGTAAAAGACAGCCACGAAAGGCGCAACCGCCATAAATCCCTCCAGGCTGTCGCGGGGGACCATGAGTTGCGCTGCTTCCGGGAGAAAGGCGATCAATCCACCGAGCAGAACGGTAGTCGCGCAGATCATGAATTCGAACATCCTGCGGGTCGACTGAACTGCTTTCGCGGCGCTTCCGTTTTCGAAATCGCTGACGACCTCAGGATAGCTGACGGTATGGATTGCGGCATTGACGACCCAGAACGGGCGTTGCAGGAGATCCAATGCGATCGAGAAGCCCGCGCCGGCCCCGGTGCCGCCGAGACGTCCAATGACGATGAAGCGGAGGAGTACCGGAACGGACAGATGAATGACGGATGCGCCCGCCGCAAGCATCCCGTAGCGGCAGAACTCGAACCAGTCCGCCAACATCAGGTGAAAGGACACGGGACGCAGAGGCGTACGGTGAGCGATGATCGCCACGATCAGGCCGGTAGCATGTCCGGCGGCGAGACCTGTCAACGTTGCTTCGGCGGTTCCGGCACAAGTGGCCCCAGCTACCGCTCCTGCCAGCAGTGCGGTTGCCCGAAGTGCCAGCAAAACGGAAGCTGTGCCGAGCCGATCGGACAGGCGTATGGTCAGGAAGTACAGATCCGTGATCCCCTGCAAAACCGCGACGGTCAATCCCAGCGAGACGACCCCGCGCGAGAGATTGCCTAGCAGGGAAGCGCATCCGCCTATGATGACGAGCGCGGCAGCACTCAGAATGGCTGCACCGAATAGCGACCATCGTAGCTGGGCCGCCTCGTTTGCCTTGGCTGCGGCAAGAAAGCGCAGGCCGGCCAGCTGCAACCACTCGAACATCAGGACACAGAGCAACTGGCTCGAGGCCAACGCTAACGAGAAGGTCGTGTAGTCGCTTGCAATCAGGATGTGGCTGATTGCAAAGATCAGGACGATGGCCGCGCCGCTCTGATAAACGTAGCCCCCGATCGCGAGCAGCCGAGTCATCTTGGCATAAGGCCGCTCTTCGCGACAGCGGGTTGTTCCGGCGCCTCCTCTGCCGCCGCGCGCAAGCGCGACATGCGGCTCTGGCGCAGTTGCTCATAGAGGGTTTTGTACGACGACAGCACGTCTGAAAATAACCACCTGTTCGTGTCCGCGATGAGTCGCCGGCTGATCTCCTCGATTTTGACCGGATCGGCGGCGATCTCGCGCATGCTCTTGGCCAGCGACGCCGGGTCGGCTTCGGTCAACCAGCCCGTCACACCGTGCACGATGACCTCCGGCATGCCTCCAAAATGCGTGCCGAGAAGCGGCCTTCCGGCCGCCTTGGCATCCGCGACCACGAGCGGACCGGGATCGTGCCAAATGGAGGGCGCGATGACCACATCGACTTGTTTGTAGAATTCATCGGGAGGAACAAATCCCATGAACTCGATACGCGCGTCCGGTGCGAGTTGTCTCAATCGCTGCTGCTCTTGGTCGCTCACGCGGCCGGCGATCAACATACGGATGCGGTCGCGTGGCAGCGCGGCGAGAGCCAGCATGAGATTGTTGATACCTTTTTCCTCCGTGAGCCTCCCGATGAATCCGAAAGTAACTTCGGTGGTGGCGAGCGGACGCGGGTGCGGCGCGCGCGGAGGCTCGGTGGAAGCATTGCGGATGACAGTGCGGATCGGCGTATCGGCAAACATGCCCATGTCGGTATGAATCGACAGGACGCGTTCGCTGACGCCAACGACGGCGCTAAGCCAATGCGTGGCGCGTTTGCGATGATAAGTCAGGATGCCGCAGCTCGTGCATGTCCCCTCGCAAGACCGTCCTTTGTCGAAGCGGGAGCACCGCGGACACGTCAGATAATAGTCATGAATGGTGTGAAGAACGGGAACGCCGAGTTGAGCAGCGACCCGCCAGATCGCGGTGGTCAGTCCGGATAGGTTGTTGGAATGCAGCACGTCGGGTTTGAAGGCGCGAATACGTTCCGCGATCATCGGTGCCTGCATCTGCCAATCGTCGATCGCATGCCAGATGCTCCGCAGCGCGACGTTTTTCTGTTCCGTGAAAGGAAAGTAGATATTCTGGACCGGAGCCGAATAGATGTTGATCCCGTTGCAGGTTTCGCGCGCCTGGTCGGGCGCGGACGCAGCCCGTATCACTTCCACCTCGTCGCCGCGCTGTACCAGACCTTCGGCGAACCGTCGCGCGAAGATCTCGGCGCCGCCGACGATCTTTCCGGCTCCGGGCGTCGGATACAGTGTGGACGTGAATAGGATTTTCATTGGATCAACCTCATCTCGACGATCTGGCCATCGGACCGTCGGGGGTCGGATGCCCGGAAGGCAGACAATATTTTCTTCGGCTATCTTGCTGACCGTATGTCAACTTCGGGAGCGACATTGTTGTTCGCAGTGATCAGGATTGGCGAGCTGGAAACAGGTATCCAGACGCCGGAGGCGGGTTTCGCAGACGCGTCGCAAGGAGCTTCAAACGTCGCGCGTGGAAAATCGCCTCTTAGTCGGACCTCAAAGTGTCGATTTGGATCTTCGGACCAGACTGCCAGTTTGCCGCCGGCCGGGGTCATCGCGCTAATCGAGCTGACACCACCGGCGAGGCTCTTTCGTTCCGCGCTCAGACTTGTGCGAATGAACGCCCAAGCGCCTCGCACTGCGCAGGCGACCGGCTTCGGCGAATTGTCGAATCGATAGAGCCCGAAATTGTCCTCCAACTCGGAGGGATTTCTTCCGCTGTCCTTGAGTTCATAGATCCACATCCCCTTGAGCCATCGCGTGGCGGTCGATGCCCACAGGATGAGCTGAGCCGTATTGTCGGCTTGGGCTTGCTCGCTGATGCCACACTTGTTCGTTGCCGTGGTCCAGCCCGTTTCCGTCACGTAGATTGGGAAGTCCGGATTTCCGCTCGCCTGGCCGACGAGCCGGTGAAAGGCCGTGAGTCGGTCGATGATCTCTGTTGAGGTCCGTTTGGCGGGCGCCATGCAAAAATTGTAGAGATGGATCGAGGCGCCGTCGGCATACTGAAGAATGCCCGTTTGCAGCATCTTCTCCGTCCACGTCCAGCCGGGGTCGTCAGCGATCGCGCCGACGAGGAACGGCGAATTTGGCACAGCCTGCTTGACGGCCGGCTGTGTCACTTGAGCGAGCGCCAGGTAGTTCTCGGCGGAGAATGCCGGGCTCTTCTTCGCAGCCCCGTTCCACTCGTTCCAGAGCTCGAAGACCGGACGTTGCGGCGCCGCAGACCGCGCGGCAGCTGCCGCGTAGTCCGCAAAGCGCCGGCGAGCTTCATCGGTGGTCGGCGGTGACGAGTTCGGAACAAGGTGATGTCCAAATGCGAGGATGAGGAGGGGGCGCGCGATACCAGACTTGATCTGAGTTTCGAGCCTGCCGAGTTGCGGTGTGAAGCCCATCCGGCGGCCGGGCTGCTCGAAATCGGACCAGGGGAAGTCGTCGCGAAAGGCGTTGAATCCCAGTTCCTTGATCTGGGCGATATTGGCCGACGGCAGGTAGCCGCGTGAGCTCACAGGTCCGCCGAGTCCCTGATGGGTCCCGACGCCCAGCAGAAATCTGCTTTCGAGCGGTTGCGCTTGCTGGCTAAACGCGGAGCCTGACAACAAAACTGATGCGACAAGGCTCGCGAGAAAGGAAATCCTGCCGCTGCCCAAGATACACTGGCCTGCCATCGTCTAGATCATGCTCGCGAATCGGTCCACACGCGCCATTCACAACAAGCATTCTGCTGCGGGCATAGGACATTGAGATCCCCCCCATCCCGGCAGTGGGTGTGAGAAGCGGTGTCGCATCAAAAGTTCTTGGAAAGATCCAGTTGCGCCTTTGCTTTGGGGGCCACGCGGTCGTCTCGCAAGAGCTCCATATAGACTTCGTGCAACTGGCGATGCGTGTTCTGGACGTCATAGAACTGCTTGAACCGATCATAGCCTCGTTGCCCCAACACCTTGAGGTCCAGATCGATCATTCGTCGAAAACCATCGATAAGGGGCTGAACAGCCACGGGCTCGCAAATCACACCGGTGACGCCGTCAACGATGATTTCCGGCAAGGCTCCGCTGCGGAAGGCCAGGATGGGTTTGGCTGCGCGCATCGCTTCCAAGGCGACGAGGCCGAAAGCTTCCCATCGTGACGGAATGACAACGAGATCGGCGGCCTCGAGATGGGTCTCGATCTGTTGGCGATCGAGCCAGCCGAGCAGGGAGACATTAGCCGGGACCGCGAGGCGTTCGGACTTGTTGATCACGGAAGCGCCGACGATGCGAACGTCCAGGACGTCTTCGAGCGAACGTGCCGCCTCGATGAGCAAGTCAATGCCCTTTTGTCGGTCCAGGCGACCGATGAACAGCACCTTGACCTTTCTGGAATTCCAGCTTGCCGCCCCGGATTGCGGCAACGGACGGCTTTTCGAGATACCATTATGAACGAGGGTAAGTCGATCAGCCGAAATGCCCGCGCGAATCGCCTCGTTGAACTCATCGCCGGAAATGCAAATGATGCGGTCCGAGGTGCGTGCGAGAAGACTTTCTGCAGCCTTTGTCATCAGATGGCTGAGGCGGCCGGTCTCGCGCGAGAAGGCCCAGCCGTGCGGGCAATAAACGACACTGGGCCCGTCGGAACGTGCTGCGAGCGCCGGGCGGAGAACGAGGCCCGCGAACGAGGAGTGGAGATGCACGACGTCGGGCTTGAAGGCGTCGAGGGCTTGCATGCTCGCACGCAACATTTGGAATAATCCGGAGACACTGCGGCCGGATCGTTCGAATGTCGTGATCTGGCTGTCATCGATTCCGACGAGGTCGCGGCGATGGTCCGAGGGTATGACGTAGTGGACGTTCTCTGCGCCAAAGCTCGCTTGTTGCTGCGGATGCAGTTCGTTCAAGTAGCTCGCGGGCCCGCCTCGAATCGTTTCGGCGACGTGCAACACCTTGATGGATTGTACGGGAATGCCCGACATCGTGAATCCTTGTCCCAAGCGCCATGCGAAGCAAATGCCGATCCTGTAGGGAACAAGATTCTGGCAACGATGTGGTGTCGTTGCTCATTCACCGATGACTTCACTCGCGGGAGTAGAGTGGCAAAATGAGACGTGGCTGTGACGAGAGAGTTGCGAAAATGCGGGCCTAGCAGGCATCGGGCGCAGACGAGAACATCTATGGATATTCAAGTTATACGTGTATCTCGTTCGGAACGTCGGTGTGCGAGAAACTGGAGCAGCGTCTGGGCGGACTTCTGCCACGAGAACATGGCGAGGCGCTGCTGTTGGATGCTGCGCTCCTGATCAGAGATGGGGCCCTCCGCCAGTCTTTCGCGCATGCGTTCACTCAATGCCTTGGCATCGGTGGCGTCGAAATATACAGCGGCGTCACCGCAGGTCTCTTTGACGGCCTCGGCCGTTGAAGCGATGACCGGGCAGCCGAAGAGCATGGCCTCGAGCGGAGGAACGCCGAATCCTTCGTAGAGTGTTGGAAATATGAAGGCGGTGGCATGGGCATAAAGGGCAGCGATCTCGCTGTCCGTCAGGCGTCCGGCGAGAATCAGGCCCGATTGGCTTTCGTCCAAACCATCCTGGAATATCTTGCCGCTATCGCCGCCAACGATGACCAATGGAACGTCCGGCCGGTCCAGCAATTGCATGGCGCGAACCGCCACAGAGAGATTCTTGTTCTTCTTCCTTGAGCCGATGAAAAGGAAATAGCTGTCGGGCGAGAGACTTAGCCGATCGAGAATAGAGTAATCCGGTTCCGTAGCAGCAAAATGCTCCGCACTATTGGGGAATACCGGAATCGTGGAGGCGGGAAGGTTGAGGACCGCCGCAAGCTCTTCGCGCGAGAAGTTCGAGACGGTCGCAATTGTGGCACTTCGCGCAAGCAATCGATCGATGAAGCGATGAACCGTGCGATAGCGCCAGCCGAAGAAGTCCGGACGACGGAAGACCTGAGCATCATGAATGACCACGATCTGATCACGATGCAGCACGGGGCCGGAATTTGCCAGGCTGATCAGCCGGCCGCCTGCAGCCGCGCGCGCCAGATCGACCTGATCCCAGGCGTGGCCGCTCAAACGTCCGATCCTTCGAACCTTTATTTTCTTGAGAGCGGGTATCTCGTGTGCATCGGGCGGAACGAGCAATTGCCACTCGGCGTCATGAAGCCTTGCCGGAAACTGGCCTGATTCCAGCATGCGATCCATCGCCTTGACGATTTCAGCGGCATAGCGTTGAACGCCCGTCAGCGCTTGCGAGAGAAACCGGCCGTTGATGAAGAACGTCAGGTTCGTGCTGTTCGCGAGAGAGCTCTTTGAAGTCTGTATTGTCATAATGCTCGATCATTGCATGGACCAGGCCAGCTGATGAGCCGCTACAGAGCAATTGTTAGGCACGGAAATATGACCGACCGAAAAGACTTTGCAGCCATTGTTGCGTAATCTTATCGAGACGATCGTCGTGGGCGGCGGCGATTCCCGAATCGTCTTGCATTTGGCCATGGAACCGCAAGTCTCCGTCGCGTTAGTCGGGCGGCGTCGCCGTAGCACCGAAGACGCCGTCCTCGGGCTGGTCGAGGACGCTGCCGGTTTTCAACAATTCGCGTTGCAGCCGCGCAATTGGAATGTTCTGCACCGGAACGCCGCCTTTTGCCGCGAGCGCCGCGGCAATGCCTGCAGCCTGCCCGAGGATCATGTATTGGGGCTCCATGCGGAGCGATGAATAAGCGACGTGAGAAGCCGACAAGCAGACCGGCACCAGCAAGTTCTGCACCTCTTCACGGCGGGGCGTCATGACCCGATAGGGGATTTGATAGGGCTGAACCGGAACCTGCATGTCACCCTCGTTGCGTACTGATCCATCCGGCATCGCCACGCGCTGCACGTTGTGGGAGTCGCTGTTGTACGAGCCCATGCCGACCGAATCCGGTTTGATCGGATTTGTTTGCAGGTCCGCCTGCGTCACGACATAGGCGCCGACCATGCGGCGGCCCTCGCGGATGTACAATTCCCTTGACCAGTGGCCACTGTCCGCGAATTCGTCCTTGGGCAGGCCCCACGCGTCGAGTTGTCCCTTGAGCTGTGCGGGCACGGTGGGATCGTGCGTGAGAAAGTAAAGCAGCCCCTCTGTGTAGAGCAGATGTTCTTCCCGGATTTTCCGCTTGTCCTCGTAGCTGGCATCCGGGTAGGTGCGACTGTGGCCGATGTAGTCGGTCGAGATCGGCCCGTTGTTGTTAAAGTCGGCCTTGTGGTTCGGTAACCGTACCGGGTAAAGGAAGTCCCTGAGCGAAGGCTCGCGTCCCATGTGCGACTGAAAGTCCTGGAGATATCGTGCGAGCAATGCAAATTGTGACGGATCATAGCCGTCCGGCTTGGGAAAGGGCAGGCGGTTCGCCGGATCGTCGGTGAGGATGAGACGAAAATTGTAGGCCTGGACGTTCTTGTCGCCACTGCCGGCCGCCGGCAGCGGACCGGGGGAAACCCCCGGATAGAGTTGGTGGTCATCGCGATAGGCAAGCATCGGCCAGCCGAACTGGTGTTTTGGCGTGATCGTGCGCACGCCCGCAAGTGTTTCGCCGTAAGTCTGCTCGCTTTCTCGTCCCCAAGTGTAGGTCACGCCGGATTGCGCGAGAAGATCGCCCTCGTAGCTGCAATCGACAAAGACTTTGGCGCGCCACTCCCGTCCATCTTCGCTCGTCACCGAGGCAATGTTGCGGTCTGTAACCGCCACGCCATGATGCTCTCGCAGTCGAGTGTCGAAGACGATCTGGACTCCAGCCTCGCCAAGCATTGCGCCGAACACATCCTCGGCGACATGCGGCTCCGACAGCCAGTCCGAGGCGCGGTCGAGGCGATGTCGACCGTAATGCGCGTCGACACGGCGATAGAATTGCCTCGCATATCCCCCGATCACGTCTGGATCGCCGAGATCGGTCGCCGAGAGCCCTCCAGTGACCATGCCTCCGAGATGATGGCCGGGCTCGAGAAGGACGACATGCAATCCCTGGCGAGCGGCCGAATAGGCGGCCATGACACCGGCAGCCGTGCCGCCGTAGATGAGTATATCGTTGGTTGATGGAGATTGAGCTCTGGCCGGGCTATGAGCAATCAGCAAGATCAGGCAAAGCAGGACGCCACATGTTCTGCGATCGGTTGACATAGGTATCACTTCTCGAGGGCGATGACTTTCTCGGCTGCAATTCCAGATAACGACCGTAATAATGGAGTGTGATCTATCGGCGTCCGAATGGCGCCGAGAGAAAGGCGTCAACATCTCCGACGCGACTTGGCTTGATTGGCGCTGCTCGCTGTTGGCGAGACGCAATGCCCTTCGCTTGATGCGTGCAAACGCGAGGTATAGAGATGATCAATGGATGAAGCTGTCCACGTTCTCAAACACGGCCGCCTTGCCGCGACCATCAAGGCGCAAGGCGCCGAACTCTGCTCGCTGACGGACGGCAGCGGCGTCGAATTCATCTGGCAGGCGGGACCGGCCTGGCCGCGCCATGCGCCGCTGCTGTTTCCGATCGTCGGGCGCCTCGCCAACGACGAATTACAGCACCGAGGCAAGACGTACCGGATGAGCCAGCACGGCTTTGCGCGCGATAGCCGCTTTGCGTGGAGCGCGCGTGGCGAGAGCCACTGCACGCTGGTGCTCGAAGACAGCGAGGCGACGCGTGCGCTCTATCCCTTCGCGTTCCGCCTGACCGCGACCTACGCAATCGATGCGGCTGGTCTCGATCTCTCGCTTACGATCGCGAACACCGGCGAGGAGACATTGCCGGCCTCGCTCGGCGGTCATCCCGCCTTCAACTGGCCGCTTCAGCCCGGAGTGGCGAAGGAAAGCTACGCGCTGACCTTCGCGAACGTGGAGGCATCTCCCGTCCGTCGTCTCGACGGCGGGTTGTTGCGCGCGGCGACGGAGCAGAGTCCCGTCCGCAGTACGGTGCTCCCCTTGTCCGAATCCCTGTTCGTCGATGACGCCATCATCTTCGACCGGATCGAGAGCAACTCGGTCCACTACGCGACCGGGCAGGGGGCGTCCACCGGACCCTGGCTGAAAATATCCTGGCGCGGCTTTCGCGAGCTCTGCGTCTGGTCAAAACCGTCGGGCGCGCCGTTCCTGTGCGTCGAGCCCTGGCGCGGCTATGCCAGTCCCGTCGGCTTCGACGGCGAGTTCAGCGACAAGCCCGGCCTGATGCACATCCCAGCCGGCGCCGAAGAGCGATTGTCGTTCCGGATCGAAGTCGGATCGTCCTAAAGCATGATCCGGAAAAGTGCGCAGATGACGGGGAGGCCAGGTTCGTAGCCCGGATGAGCAAAGCGACATCCGGGGCAGATAGTCCCGCATATCGCTCCGCTCATGCGGGCTACTGCAAGTCCTCCAGCGACCGCCTCATCGCGTGATCGGCGGCGCTGCGGACGTAGACGCGTGGTGGGTGCGTCCGGCGCCGCCGTGGATGGTTCGCTCGAACTGCCGCTTCACCTTCGCCAGATCGTGGTCCACGGCGGCGTCGCGCAGCATGGTGTTGGTCTGGAGATGTCCCGGGTCGGACAGGACAAAGGAACCAGCAAGCAGCAGGGTCGTTGCGAAGATGGCCATCGCCCCAATTATGTCGACAAATGCGGCCGTTTGTTGCTGATGCAAGTCCAAAGGGCTTTCGGGTTGGCGGGCGCCCGGTGGCTGCTATGGTGTCGCCCGTAATTTCTGCATGCAGGACGAGGGTATTTCCAGTGGCTGATGTTCATCCCGCGGCGGGCAAGCAGGTCTCGCCGGACGCGCTCACCAACATTCCACGGCTGGTGACAGCCTATTTCGCCAACAAGCCCGATGCGGCGGATCCTGCGCAGCGGGTGGCGTTCGGCACCTCCGGCCATCGCGGCAGCTCATTCAGGAACAGCTTCAACGAGGGCCATATCCTTGCGACCACGCAGGCAATTTGTGACTACAGAAGAGAAAAGGGGCTGACCGGCCCGCTCTTCATCGGCATCGACACCCACGCTCTGGCCGAACCGGCGCTGGTCAGCGCGATCGAGGTGTTCGCGGCCAACGGCGTCGACATCATGATCGACAAGGACGGCGGCTACACGCCGACGCCGGTGATCTCGCACGCGATCCTGACCTACAACAAGGGCCGCACATCGGGCCTCGCCGACGGTGTCGTCGTCACGCCGTCGCACAATCCGCCGGAGGACGGCGGCTACAAATACAATCCGCCGCATGGCGGGCCGGCCGATACCGATGTGACCGGCGTCGTCGAGAAGCGCGCCAATGCCTATCTCGCCGATGGGCTCAAGGGCGTCGCGCGCATGGACTACGCCAAGGCGCGCAAATCGGCGACCGTCCACGCCTATGACTTCATCACGCCCTATGTCGCCGATCTCGGCAACGTCGTCGATCTCGACCTCGTCAAATCCGCCGGCATCAATATCGGCATCGATCCGCTCGGCGGCGCAGCCGTGCATTACTGGCATCCGATCATCGAATGCTACGGCCTGAAGGGCACGGTCGTGAACGAGGCTGTCGATCCGACCTTCCGCTTCATGACGGTCGACTGGGACGGCAAGATCCGCATGGACTGCTCCTCGCCTTACGCGATGGCGAGCCTGATCGGGATGCGCGACCGCTTCGACGTCGCCTTTGCCAACGACACCGATGCCGATCGCCACGGTGTCGTGACGCGCACCGGCGGCCTGATGAATCCGAACCATTATCTCGCGACGGCGATCTCCTATCTGTTCGCGCACCGTCCGAACTGGGGCAAGGAAGCCGCGATCGGCAAGACCGTGGTGTCGAGCTCGATCATCGACCGCGTCGCCAAGAAGCTCGGCCGCAAGGTGGTCGAGACGCCGGTCGGCTTCAAATGGTTCGTCGACGGCCTCCTCACGGGCAGCTTCGGCTTCGGCGGCGAGGAGAGTGCAGGGGCCTCGTTCCTGCGCCGCGACGGCACGGTGTGGACCACCGACAAGGACGGCATCATCCTCGGCCTGCTTGCCGCGGAGATCATGGCGAAGACCGGCCGCGATCCCAGCCAGCTCTTCAACGACCTCACCGCCGAGCTCGGCGTGCCCCACTACGCGCGCATCGACGTCGCCGCCACGACGCCGCAGAAGAACATCCTGAAGTCCGTCACGCCCGAGCAGTTGGGCCTGAAGGACCTCGCCGGCGATCCCGTCCGTGCCACCTTGAGCAAGGCGCCCGGCAACGGCCAGCCGTTCGGCGGGATCAAGGTCGAAACCGATTTCGGCTGGTTCGCCGCGCGTCCGTCCGGCACCGAGGACGTCTACAAGATCTATGCGGAGAGCTTTCGTAGCACCGAGCACCTGCAGCGGATCCAGGAAGAGGCTCAGGCCGGGCTGAAGAAGGTGTTTGGGGCGTAAGGCGCTCTGAGGCAAGCGCCGCTCTCACCCTCCGGGAAGAGTTCGCCGCATCGTACGGTGTCATCACCCGCGAAAGCGGGTGATCCAGTACGCTGCGGCAGTTGTGTGAGCCAACGACCGCCGCGGAGTACTGGATTCCCCCCGCCTCCGCGGGGAATGACTTGCGGTTAAGTCTGTATACATAATCAGAATAAAAGGTATCAGGGTACGCCAAAATCTGGCCTTGAACTGTTTCATCCCTTCGCTATTGTATACATCACGTATTCATCAGCCTTGGGAGTGCGACCGGTGACAAAGCCCTTCCCCATGAACGCCTGGTACGCCGCGGCCTGGGACGCCGAGGTGAAGCCGGCGCTGTTGCCGCGGACGATCTGCGGCAAGCACATCGTGATGTACCGCAAGGCCGATGGCTCGGTGGCCGCGCTGGAGGATGCCTGCTGGCACCGCCTGGTGCCGCTGTCCAAGGGCCGGCTCGAAGGCGACACCGTCGTCTGCGGTTATCACGGCCTGAAATACAATTCGCAGGGGCGCTGCACCTTCATGCCCTCGCAGGAGACCATCAACCCGTCGGCCTGCGTGCGCGCCTATCCCGTGGTCGAACGTCACCGCTATATCTGGCTCTGGATGGGCGACCCGGCGCTGGCCGATCCCGCTCTCGTTCCCGACATGCACTGGAATCACGATCCGGCCTGGGCCGGTGACGGCAAGACCATTCGCGTCAATTGCGACTACCGCCTCGTGCTCGACAACCTCATGGACCTCACCCACGAGACCTTCGTGCACGGCTCCTCCATCGGCAACGACGCGGTCGCCGAAGCGCCGTTCGACGTCACCCATGGCGAAAAGACGGTGACGGTGACGCGCTGGATGCGCGGCATCGAGGCGCCGCCGTTCTGGGCCAAGCAACTCGGCAAGCCGGGCCTCGTCGACCGCTGGCAGATCATCCGCTTCGAGGCCCCGTGCACGATCGCAATCGATGTCGGCGTGGCGCCGGCCGGCACCGGCGCGCCGGAAGGCGACCGCTCGCAGGGCGTCAACGGTTTCGTGCTCAACACCATCACGCCCGAGACAGAAAAGACCTGCCACTATTTCTGGGCCTTCGTGCGCAACTATCGCCTCGGTGAGCAGCGCATCACCACCGAGATCCGCGAGGGCGTCTCCGGCATCTTCCGCGAGGACGAGCTGATCCTCGAGGCGCAGCAGCGCGCGATGGACGAGAACCCCGATCGCATCTTCTACAACCTCAACATCGATGCCGGCGCGATGTGGTCGCGCAAGCTGATCGACAGGATGGTGGCGAAGGAAAACGCGCCGCAGCATCTCCAGGCCGCGGAGTAGGCCATGGCCGAACGGGAGGTCGACCGCTCCGTCTCGCAGACCGTGAAGGCGCAGCTCGCACTGCGCGACCAGATATTGTCGGGTTCGTTGCGGCCCGGCGAGCGCATCTCCGAGCTGCAGGCGGTGGAGACGACCGGCGCCTCGCGCACCCCGGTGCGTATGGCGCTGGTGAGGCTGGAGGAAGAAGGCCTGCTGGAGGCGATCCCCTCCGGCGGCTTCATGGTCAAGGCGTTTTCGGAGCGCGACATCTCCGATTCCATCGAGCTGCGCGGTACGCTGGAAGGTCTCGCGGCGCGCTTCGCCGCCGAACGCGGCGTCTCCGCGCGCGAGCTCGAACCGCTGAAGGAATGCCTTGCCGCGATCGACGAATTGTTGCGCCAGGTCCCGATCTCGATCGAAGCCTTTTCGTCCTATGTCACGCTGAATGCGCGCTTCCACGCCCTGCTCACGGAATTGTCGCGCAGCCCGCCGCTGGTCCGGCAGATCGACCGCGCCGCGGCGCTGCCGTTTGCCTCGCCCAGCGGCTTCGTGATGGCGCAATCGGCGCTGCCGGAGGCACAGCAGATCCTGATCATCGCTCAGGAGCACCATCGCGTCGTGATCGACGCGATCGAGAACCGCGAAGGCGCGCGGGCCGAATCGGTCATGCGCGAGCATGCGCGGCTCGCTGTGCGCAATTTGCGGCTCGCGCTGCGCAACCGGACCCATCTCGACCTCTTGCCGGCGCTCGCGCTGATCAAGACCGCAACCGATTGAGGGCAGTAGCCATGCGCTTCATCGAAACCTGGATCCCAGCGACGATCGTGTCGACGCGCGATCTCGCACCCGGCATCCGCGAATTCCTGATCCTGCCCGATCAGTTCGACGGCGCCGCCTATCCGGTCGGCAGCCACATCAATGTCAGCGTGACCATCGACGGGCAGCCCGAGACGCGATCCTATTCGCTGGTCGGCGAGGCGTCGCTGCGCGGCTTCCGGATCGCGGTGCGCCGCGCCGAAGATTCCCGCGGCGGTTCACGCTACATGTGGCAGTTGGCACCGGGCGCACGGCTCGACATCACGCAGCCCGCCTCGCTGCTGGCGGTCGACTGGACGCGTGAAAACTATTGCCTGATCGCCGGCGGCATCGGCATCACGCCGATCCTCGGCGCGGCGCAGGCGCTGGCGCGGCGCGGGGCCGATGTCACGCTGCACTACGCCGTTCGCTCACGCGGCGAGGCCGCTTATCTCGACGATCTCGCCGACCTGCTCGGCCACCGACTGGTCGTCCATGCGAGCGACGAAGGCAAGCGGCTCGATCTCGACGCGCTGTTCGCCTCATTGCCGCAAGATGCGCTGGCGCTGTTCTGCGGCCCGATGCGGATGCTGGATGCCGCGCGCCACGCCTGGATCGGCGCGGGCCATCCGCTTCCCGATCTTCGCTACGAGACATTTGGTTCCAGCGGTTCGCTTCCGACCGAGACGTTCCGTGTGCGCCTGAAGGATTCCGATATCGAGCTCAAAATCCCCCGCGAGCGCTCGATGTTGGACGTGCTCAATGCCAGCGGTCACGATGTGATGTACGACTGCAAGCGGGGTGAGTGCGGCCTGTGCGCCATCGACGTGGTCGACGTCGAAGGCGAGATCGACCATCGCGACGTCTTCTTCAGCGATCACCAGAAGCGGAGCAACGAGAAGATCTGTGCCTGCGTCTCGCGTGCGCGCGGCACCATCACCGTGGACACGCTGCTGCGGGCGGACGCGATCTGACGCAGGGCCTAAGGCGTCCATTCATACGATCCGCCTATGAAGGCATGCACGGCGAAAAGGCACGTCGGTCATCCTGGTCCCAAGCCAGTACAAGAGTATCGGGTGCAGTCCCGGTAAACATCCCGACACTCGAAGGATGGCAACTGGCCTAGGCGACGACAGTCGCGATAGCGCGCACGGCAGGTGTTTATGCATTGCCGTTTAGCCGTCTGAGCGGCTGCCAAGGTAATAGAGGCGAGATGGGCATCGCGCGCGCTGGATCTTCCAACGTCCAAGGACAAGGGCATTGCCAATAATAGGCAGAGAGTAAACGACCACTTGGTGCGTTTCATGGCTCAGCTCCCGTTTATTCCGAAAAGAAAGGCGAGTGTGGATCGTAAACGCTCTCACAAAAGTGGCGGCGAGCCGATGCTTGGAGCCGACTCGCCGCCCACCCTCAGCGGCACGCAGGTTATTTTCGTCAACGATATCAGCCGCCGCTGCCCTTGATATTCGGGAGGTGTTTCATATCCAGCAACGGCACCGGGTTCTCTGGGTGTTGCAGGTCGGGTCTCCAATCGTTCGAGGCTCCGCCTGGAAGTCGCTTGATGCTTGGATAGTCGACGATCGACTTGTTGAACTCCATCACGACCGGGACGATGAGTGCTATGGCCCATCCGTTGTCCTGTCCGGCGTACTTGCCTGGTGACTGCGTCGGCATACGTGCCGACATCGCACCGTTAAACACCATGTCGTATTTCTCGAACGGGTCCATCGTGAGATTGTAAAGCGCGCCGATCGCGCCGAGGTTCTGCTCCGGACCGAGCCAGGTGTCCTTGGCCGTCCAGAGGTACTTCCACGCGATGCTGAGATCGGGATTACTGGGATCACCGGCGACATCCGCGCGCGCTCCCATGAAGCTTTCGCCGTCGACGTAAACCCACGACCTTCGAGCTGAGTGCTTCGCACGGCCAAGGATGTACTCGCTGTTGTCGATGCTATCAAAGTAGATCGGCCTGCCATTGTTGTCGGTCCATGCGCCGTGGGGCGGCGGTGTCAGGCCGACCATCTTGGCAAGCGTCGCCCAGCAGTCGATATGCGACATGATTTCATCATACTTTGCTCCGGCAGGGATTTGTCCGGGCCACCACATCAAGCCGGGGACGCGCCAACCACCTTCAAACGCCGTGCCTTTTTCGCCTCTGAAAGGCGTCGTGCCGGCGTCGGGGTAGGCATCCTGCCAAGCGCCATTGTCCGCCGTCACGATGACAATCGTGTTAGGCGCCTCCGCGCGGATCGTGTCCATGACGCGCCCGATATCGTCATCGAGTTCGAGCAACGAATCTGAATAATCCCCCAACCGGGACTTCCCCGCGAATTTTGGCGCGGCATTGGTCGGGTTGTGCATCTTCATGAAATTGACGTCCATGAAGAACGGCTTCGAGTCCTTGGCGTGCTTCTTGATGTAGTCGAGCGCGTAGTCGGCTTGCCGGACGTCAAAGTTGGCGAGGTAGTCGTAGGTAATGTATTCGCCTCTCTTGGCCGGTTGTCCCGCAACTCCCTCCCACTCGTACATGTTCACGACGTCGAAATAGGCTTTCGCAAGCTCTGGATTGTACGAGGGAAACCACGGATGGAACCACTTGGACGTGTCGGCATAAGTGTAGACGCCGGGATAATACGCGGCGAACGCCTTCATCTCATCGAAGCCGTGCTCGATTGGATAGGACTCGGGCTTGTCACCGAGATGCCACTTGCCGGAAAAGTACGTGGAGTAGCCGTTCTTTTGAAAATACTCGGCGATGGTCGGCGTCTCTTTTTTGAGCGCATTCTCGTCACCCGGGGCGACCACGATCGAGAGCGCCGAACGGATCGGAATGCGCCCGGTCATAAACGAGGCGCGGCCTGCCGTGCAGCTTGCTTGACCGTACCAACTCGTGAACGTCGCGCCTTCCTTGGCGATCCGATCGATGTTTGGTGTTGGATGGCCTAGCCCGGCGCCGCCCCCGCTATAGGCACCGAAATCGTTCCATCCGGTGTCGTCTGTCATCAGCATGACGACGTTGGGGCGCTTCTGCTGTTGCGCGGATGCCGGTAGGCTCGTCACGGACATAACGGCGACGCCCACCAGCAGGCCACGCCATAGTGCGTGTCCAATTGTCATTGGTCAGCTCCTGCGTCTGGTTTACGGCAGTCGGAGAGTCCAACCAAAGAATGGCCCGCGCTATGCGATTTCGGCAGGGTAAGTGGTTTTTGGCCACTTGTGCCGTTCTTGATCAGAGTGCGTCAGCACGCTTTCTGGTTTCGTGATGGAGGTCCGCTACGGGTCGAAAAAGGGGAAATGTCGCGGTGCCTGCGTAAGTCTGCTTCAGCGCCAAAAGCGGACCGCCCCACATTTGCGAGCATAGACCTTGGGCCGCGCATGTCGCCCGATGCTTCGGGTCGAGCAGCTTCAGAGCGTATCAGCGCCCCAGTTGCTTCGGATCGTAGAAGAAGCGCTCCTCGATCAGCTTGTCGCCGCGCCAGGTCTGCCACCCGATCTCCTCCAGCGTCCGCGTGACGCCCTCGGGATTGGTGAAGGAGAATGTCCAGCGCGTGGCGACATTGTCGCCTTCGATCAGGCTCGGTCCGATGCGAACGGCCTTGACCTCCCTAGAGGCCGCCAGCACGCCGCGCTCCTTGGCGACGAGCTTGTCGCGTCCCACCGTCGGGGCGGCGTTGTTCTCGTAGGTCGCGGCGTCGGGCGTACAGAACTGCTCGATCGCACCGATGAAATCCCCGGCCTCCAGCCGCTGCGCGAAAGCTTCGACGATGTCACGGCTTGGCATGGTGCACCTCACGATTAAAACCGACTGGTAGTCGGTAAATACCGACTGGAGGTCGAAAAGTCAACTGGCCGCGTGGACCGAATTGGATTAGACGGAACCGCATGGCGAAACAGGCGGAGCGGCGCGCAGCAACGACCGAGGCGATCCTGACGGCGGCGCGCCGCCTGTTCGGGACGCAAGGATTTTCCGCCACCACCATGGACGGGATTGCGGAAGGGGCCCGCATCGCCAAGGGCGCCATCTACCATCACTTCAAGACCAAGGAGGCGGTGTTCGAAGCGGTGTTCGACGAGGTCTCGCGCGATCTCGTTGCCGAGATCGACAGCGCCGCGCGGGCCGAGAAGGATGTGCTCGCGGCGATGGTCGCCGGCACCCAGCATTACTTCGCCGCAACCGCCAAGGGGCCGACCGGCCAGATTATCCTGCGCGACGGCCCGGCCGTGCTCGGCTGGGAGCGTTGGCGCGAGATCGACGCCAGGCATTTCGGCGGCAAGATGCCACGCGCGATTGCGGCTGCCATGGAGGCCGGCCTGATCGCGCGTCAGCCGGTCGAGCCGCTGGCGCGCCTCCTGCTCGGCGCGGTGACGGAGGCAGCGGTCGCCTGCGCCGGACGTGCCGATATCGCAAGGGCAGGCGCGGAATATGCCCGTGCGTTCAAGTCGCTGGTCGAGGCGCTGCGTCTGCGCGCATGATCGTGCTAAGTGACTAAATCGGAAACGCCCACACAAACAAAAGACCGGCAGCCAATGAACGCAAATTCTTCCCTCGCGCCGTCCGATCCCGAATTCGACTACATCATCGTCGGCGCAGGCTCCGCCGGCTGCGTGCTCGCCAACCGCCTGTCGGCGAACGGCAAGCACAGCGTGCTGCTGCTCGAAGCCGGTCCGAAGGATTCCAACATCTGGATTCACGTGCCGCTCGGCTACGGAAAACTGTTCAAGGAGAAGACCGTCAATTGGATGTACCAGACCGAGCCGGAGCCCGAGCTGAAGGGCCGCCAGGTGTTCCAGCCACGCGGCAAGACGCTGGGCGGATCGAGCTCGATCAATGGGCTGCTTTATGTCCGCGGCCAGCACGAGGATTACGATCGCTGGCGTCAGCACGGCAACACCGGCTGGGGCTATGACGACGTGCTGCCCTATTTCAAGAAGGCGGAGAACCAGTCACGCGGCGCCGACCAGTATCACGGCGCCAGCGGTCCGCTGCCGGTCTCCAACATGGTCGTGACCGATCCGCTGTCGAAAGCCTTCATCGACGCCGCAGTCGAAACCGGCCTGCCCTACAATCCCGACTTCAACGGCGCCACGCAGGAAGGCGTCGGCCTGTTCCAGACCACCACGCGCAACGGCCGCCGCGCCTCGACGGCGGTGGCCTATCTCGGCCCGGCGAAGACTCGCGGCGATCTCAAGGTCGAAACCTCCGCGCTCGGCCAGCGCGTCCTGTTCGAAGGCCGCCGTGCGGTCGGCGTCGAATACCGGCAAGGCGCAACCGTGCGTCGCGCACGGGCCCGGAAGGAGATCGTCTTGTCGAGCGGGGCCTACAACTCGCCGCAACTCCTGCAGCTCTCCGGCGTCGGCCCCGCCGATCTCCTGCGCACGCACGGCATCGACGTGGTGCTGGATGCGAAAGGTGTCGGCCACGATCTCCAGGACCACATGCAGGTCCGCATCGTGATGCGCTGCTCGCAGAAGATCACGCTGAACGACACCGTCAACAATCCGATCCGCCGCGCACTCGCCGGCGCGAACTACGCGCTGTTCCGCAAGGGCTGGCTCACGATCGCGGCCGGCACGGCAGGCGCGTTCTTCAAGACCAGTCCACGGCTTGCTTCGCCCGACGTCCAGGTCCACTTCTTGCCGTTCTCGACCGACAAAATGGGCGAGAAGCTGCACGATTTTTCCGGCTTCACCGCGTCGGTGTGCCAGCTTCGCCCCGAGAGCCGCGGCAGCTTGCGTATCCGGAGTGCGGACCCAACCGTGCCGCCGGAGATCCGCATCAACTATATGTCGACCGAGACCGACCGCACCACCAACGTCGAAGGCATCAAGATCCTGCGCAGGATCCTGAACGCGCCGGCGCTGAAGCCGTTCGTGATCAGCGAGTATGATCCCGGGGCGAAGGTGTCCACGGACGCCGAGATCCTGGATTATTGCCGTGACCGCGGCAGCACCATCTACCATCCGACCTCGACCTGTCGTATGGGCAATGACGCGCTCGCGGTGGTCGACCAGCGGCTGAGGGTGAAGGGGATCGAAGGCCTCCGCGTCGTCGATGGCTCGATCATGCCGGATCTCGTATCGGGGAATACCAACGCGCCGATCATCATGATCGCCGAGAAGGCCTCCGACATGATATTGGAGGATGCGCGCTAGGGCATGATCCGGACCCGAAGGGCGTTGGCGCAAAGTGGGAACCGGTTTTCCGACAAGATCATGCTCCAACAAACAATGCGCGTTGAAAGGACGAAGACTTGGCTACTCGACTGAAGATCGGCACCCGCAAGAGCGCAATGGCGCTGGCGCAGACGGAAGAGATTGCGCGCCGCCTGACCGCCGCCGTCCCCAGTCTCGATGTCGAGATTGTCAAGTTCGACACCACGGGCGATCTCGACCAGACCAGCAAGCTGTTGTCCCACGGTGGCAAGGGCGGCGCCTTCGTGGCGCAAATCCGTGCCGCCGTGCTGTCGGGCGAATTGCAGGCGGCGATGCATTCGCTGAAGGACATGCCGGGCAACGAGGATACGCCCGGCCTCGTCATCGGCGCCACGCTGTCGCGCGATCCGCCTGGTGACGCGCTGGTGCTGCGCGACGGCGTGACGCTGGAGGCGCTGCGGCAGTCGCGCGGCAAGGGCTTCAAGATCGGGACCAACGCGGTCCGCCGTGCCGCCTATGCGCGGCGTCTGTTTCCGGACGTCGAAATCATCCACTTCCGCGGCGCGGCTGACACGCGCGTGCGAAAGCTCGACAATGGCGAGATGCAGCGCCTGCCGGACGGCAGTGCGGTGGGACCTGCGGACGCGCTGATCATGGCTTGCTCGGGTCTCGACCGCGTCGGTCTCGCCAGTCGCATCGCCTATGAGTTTACTGCGGCGGAGATGCTGCCGGCGGCGGGGCAGGGCATCGTCGCCGTCGAATGCGCGGCGCAGGACTGGCAGACAAGACGCATCCTCGCATCGATCGACGATCCCGCGGCGCACGCCTCTGCCGATGCCGAACGCGAGGTGCTGTGGGTGCTGAACGGCCACTGCAATTCACCGGTCGCCGGTTTCTCGACCATCGCAGGCGATCAGATGTCGCTGACCGCGTCCGTGCTCGATCTCTCCGGCAACACCATCATCGAAGCTTCGCGCTCAGGCCCCGCCAATCGCCCGCGCGAGCTCGGACGTGCGGCGGGACTCGATCTGCTGGGCAAGGGGGCCGCCGAGATCATCGAGCGGAGCCGGCCGCGCTAGGCTCTCGTCAAATTGGCGTCGGGCGATAATGGCAGTATGCCCCTGTTTTGCCCGACGGGTCAAACCGTGTCGCCGCACGGCTTGACGTCACGCCGCGCGAAATTCTTCAATGATTTGTACTGTGCATGGGGTTGTTTTCGCGTTCTTTGTTTTCGCCCTCTCCGGGGCGGAAAAAAATTACCCCCGCACGCGCTTGATCATCTGCTCGACATGGGCGATCGGCGTTTCCGGCTGGATGCCGTGGCCGAGATTGAAGATCAGCCGTCCTTGCGCAAAATTGGCCAGCACGTTGTCGACCGCGCGGTCGAGCGCAGCGCCTCCGGTGATCAGCGCCAGAGGATCGAGATTGCCCTGCACCGTGACGCGGGTCTGCACGCGCTCACGGATGAAGGACGGCTCCGCGGTCCAGTCGATGCTGACCGCGTTGACGCCGGTCGCCTCGACGTAACCAGGCAATTGCGCGCCGGCCCCGCGGGGAAAGCCGATGATCTTGGCGTCAGGCGCTTTTGCGCGCACGCCCTCGACGATGCGTCGCGTCGGCTCGGTTGACCAGCGTGCGAATTCGACCGGCGGCAGCACGCCGGCCCAGGTGTCGAAGATCTGCAAGGCGTCGGCACCCGCGGCGAGCTGCGCCAGCAGATACTCGATCGAATTGTCGACCAGCACGTCGATGATTTTTGAGAACGCCTCTGGATGCCGGTAGGCCATCATCCGCGCCGGCGCCTGGTCCGGCGTGCCATGGCCTGCGACCATGTAGGTCGCCACCGTCCATGGCGCGCCGCAGAAGCCGATCAGCGCGACTTTCGGATCGAGCGTGCCGCGCACGATGCGCAGCGCCTCGAACACTGGCGCGAGCTTGCCGAAGTCGGCGCGCGAGGCGAGGGTTGCGACCTTTGCGGGATCATCCAGCGGCTCGAGCCGGGGACCCTCGCCAACCTCGAAGCGCACGGAGCGGCCGAGCGCGTAGGGGATCACGAGAATGTCGGAGAAGATGATCGCCGCGTCGAAGCCGAACCTCCGGATCGGTTGCAATGTGACCTCGGCGGCAAGTTCTGGCGAGAAGCAGAGGTCGAGGAAGCCGCCGGCCTTCGCCCGCACCTCGCGATATTCCGGCAGATAGCGGCCGGCCTGCCGCATCATCCACACTGGCGGGACGCGCTGACGCTGGCCGGAAAGTACGTCGATGAAGGGCTTTTTTTCAGACTGGGGCACGAAACTGTCCTGATGCAGATTTGGGGTTCCTGATACACCGCTGGAGGCCCGAGCGGAACAGGGGAACCAGCGCAAATGCGCCGCGTTGACCAGCCAATGGAGGACGAATCCATGGTTGCGACATTCAATCCCGCGCCGCATGACAAGCACGCCGACGATCCGCGCGAAGCGCTCGCCGCCGATCGCCATGCCAAGCTCGATACCGGTCTGGAAGACACCTTCCCGGCGTCCGACCCCGTGAGCGTCACCCAGCCGACGCCCTCGAAGGCCGACGCGGATGCCGACAATCCCTCGCTCTGGGACAAGGTTAAGGCCGTCTTCAGCTAGGGCGCTTCGCCGATTTCCGATAGCGTCGATAACGCGTTGTTAGCGATCTGGTGACGCGCGAGTCCGTAGGAGTACGGAAAACACCCGTATCCCTGCGGATATCGGTGTGCGTTTCAGGGTTCAATAACAGAAGCGGCAGAGTTTCCGACGCTCGGAGATTTCTGCTGCATGAACGCTGCTACCCAAAGAGCCGGATGGAACAGCTTGCCGTTACGCGCTGCGGCATTTGTCGTGCTCACCTGTGCAACGATTCTCGGTGTCGGTGCGGCCTGCCGGCCGGGGCTGGAGCGCACCGCAGGCGTGAGCTCGCTCATCGAGGCTGCCGACCACGCGCTCTATGCGGCCAAGGAGGCCGGCCGTGACCGCCTGATGATGTCGGGCGAGGTCACCCACCTGCTGTCCAAGGCGTCGGGATTGTAATATCGCCCGGCGTAAGAGCCATCGTGTCCCGGACGCGACGCAGCGTGAAACGGTGCGGCGCTGAGCCGGGACCCAGTTCTTTCTTTGCCGCAATCATAGGCCCCGGTTCAGCAGCGCATCGCCCTGCTGGACGATGCTTCGCATCGCCAGGGGCGCGCTGCGCCGCGCCCGGGGCACGAGAGCTCAGTAGTGTGGCGGACGCTCGTTGGCAGGGCCCGGTGCGTTCGCTTCGGCTTCCTGCAAACGTTCACTGAACTGCGCGATCTGCCGCGTCAGCGCGTCGATCTGCTTCCATTGCGCGGTGATGGTCTGGTTCAGCGTCTCGATGGTGCCGTCCTGATAGGCGATGCGGGTCTCCAGCGCATCGATGCGTTCGCTCAGAATCTTGATCTCATTCGTCACGGCCGTGTCCCTTGTCCCGTTCGCGCAAGCCAAGTTCGCGAAGGCCATGGCTGAGCGCGACGCGCTCGTCGAACACGAAGCATTCGCCGTGCCAGCGGCTCTGCGCCTCCGGCACCTCTTCCAGATATTTCAGAATGCCGCCTTTAAGGTGATAGACCTCGGCAAAGCCGCGCGCGAGCAGATGCGCGCTCGCCTTCTCGCAGCGTATGCCGCCGGTGCAGAACATCGCGATCCTGCGGTGCTTTGCCGGATCGAGCTGCTCCGCAGCAAAGTCCTTGAACTGGCCAAAGCTCTTGATGCCGGGATCGACCGCGCCCTCGAACGTCCCCATCGCCACCTCGAAGGCGTTGCGGGTGTCGAGCACCAGCGTGTCGGGCGCTGAGATCAGCGCGTTCCATTCGCCCGCATCGACGTAAGTGCCGACCTGCCGGATCGGATCGGCGGCCTCGTCGCCGAGCGTGACGATCTCCTTCTTCAGCCGCACCTTGAGCCGGCCGAACGGCATCGCCTCGGCGGTCGAGAACTTCAATTCGAGATTGTCGAGCCTGCCGCCGAACATGTCGCCGTGCGCGAGCTCATGGGCAACAGCGTCGATCGCGTCCGGCGTGCCCGCGATCGTGCCGTTGATGCCTTCCTGGGCCAGCAGCACGCTGCCCTTCAGCGCGAGGCCGGCGCAGAACGCGCGCAGCGGCTCGCGCAGCTCGCGGTAATCGGGCAGGGCGGCGAATTGGTAGAAGGCGGCGACCTTGAAGGCCAAATTCTTGTCAGGCATGCGGCTCGTTTAGCAGGCGGCCGCCGCCTGGAAAACCCGCATGGCTGCGGGGCGCAAAAGGTCTGTATGCCCAGCGGATGGACAGCCGTTTTCCTGGTATGCCAGCCATTGCCGGGGCGGGCCGGAATGTGCCATGTAGGTCCGGTTTTTCCGAGACGGCGCGCCATCAATGCCCGACGAGTTAGCCTAGAGGCGAGAGAGCAAGAATTCGATGAGAAACTTCCATTTCCCCGGCAGGTCCACGGTCCACGCCACCAACGCGATGGTGGCGACCTCGCATCCGCAGGCGTCGCTTGCCGCGATCGAGGTGCTGCGCGAGGGCGGCACGGCGGTGGACGCGGCGGTTGCGGGGTCGGCTGTGCTGGGCGTGATCGAGCCGCAATCGACCGGCATCGGCGGCGACTGCTTCGCGCTGATCCAGCCGCGCGGCGAGGGCAAGATCATCGCCTATAACGGCTCAGGCCGGGCACCGAAGGCGGCCAACGCCGACTGGTATCTCGAGCGCAACATCAAGTCCGTGCCGCTGACCTCGGCGCATGCGGTCTCGATCCCCGGCGTGATCGACGCCTTTGCGACCGTGCTGCGCGATCACGGCAAGTTCGGCTTCGACCGGCTGCTCCAGCCCGCCATCAAGGCGGCCGAGGAAGGCTATGTCGTCGCGCCCCGCATCGCCTTCGACTGGAAGAATCAGTTCGAGAAGCTGACGAACGGCACCAACACCCCGCGCTATCTGCTGCCGCACGGCAAGCCGCCGGTCGCCGGCGACGTCATCCGCCAGGCCGAGCTCGGCAAGACGCTGCGCGCGATCGCCAAGGACGGCCGCGACGCTTTCTACACGGGCCCGATCGCGGAAGACATGGTCGAGACCCTGCGTGGCATCGGCGGCCTGCACACGCTCGACGATTTCGCCGTGCACACCACCGAAGTGACCACGCCGATCGGCACCACGTACAAGGGCTACGACGTCTTGCAGTGCCCGCCGAACGGCCCCGGCGTCACCGCGTTGTTGATGCTCAACATCCTGTCGCGCTTCGACCTGACCAAATTCGCGCCGCTGAGCGTCGAGCGCTTCCATCTCGAGGCGGAAGCCGCACGCATCGCCTACATGAATCGCGAGATGCATGTCGCCTCTCCCGGGCACATGAAGATCAACGTCGCCGAGATGCTCGAAAAGGGCTTTGCCGACGAGTACATCAGCAAGATCCGCATGGACGGCATGCTCGATCTGCCGAACGTCGCGCCGCCGATGAATCCCTCGACCATCTACATCACTGTGGTGGACAAGGACCGCAACGTCTGCTCGTTCATCAACTCGGTCGCGCATTCCTTCGGCTCGGCGATCGTCTCCAACAAGACCGGCGTGCTGTTCCAGAACCGCGCCGGCGGCTTCCGCATCCAGCCGGGCCATCCCAACTGCATCGAAGGCGGCAAGCGCCCGCTGCACACGATCATGCCGGGGCTGCTCACCAAGGGTGGCCGTTCGGTGATGTCGTTCGCAGTGATGGGCGGGCAGTACCAGCCGACCGGCCAGACCCACGTGGTGACCAATATCCTCGACTATGGCTGCGACGTGCAGGAGGCGATCGATATGCCGCGCGGCCTGCACTACGAGGGCCAGTATCAACTCGAGGACAGCGTGCCAGCGGCAATCGTGGAAGGCCTGAAGAAGCTCGGCCACAAGACCACCAGCGTGGTCGGCCCGCTTGGCGGTGCCCAGGCGATCTGGATCGATTGGGACAAGGGTACGCTCACTGGTGGTTCCGATCCGCGCAAGGATGGCTGCGCACTGGGTTATTGATCCAAGAGCGCTGGGCTGGAAACGCCCACCACATTGCGCTAGACACCTTCCGCCTCAAAACGGAAGGTGTCTTATGCAGCGTGTTCAGCGCGCACTCCTCGCCATCATGTCGGCACTCGCGATCACTGTGATCGGCGGTGTGTCGACATTCGTCTCCAACACGGCATCGGCCCAGACCGCAGGAAAACCCATGACAACAGCTTCAGGCTTGCAGACCATCGACAGCGTCGTCGGCACCGGCGCTTCGCCAAAGCCCGGTCAGATCTGCGTGATGCACTACACCGGCTGGCTCTATGAGAATGGCCAGAAGGGCAAGAAATTCGATTCGTCGGTCGATCGCAACGAACCGTTCGAATTCCCAATTGGGAAGGGCCGCGTCATCGCCGGCTGGGACGAGGGCGTCGCTTCGATGAAGGTCGGCGGCAAGCGCACGCTGATCATCCCGCCGCAGCTCGGCTACGGCGCCCGCGGCGCCGGCGGCGTGATCCCGCCGAACGCGACGCTGATGTTCGATGTGGAATTGCTCGCGGTGAAGTGACCGCACGTCTCCATAGAGATCAACGCAAACAAAAAGACCGGCCTCGCGGCCGGTCCTTTCGCTTTCAGTTCTACTCGTGTCATTCCGCCGCGCGGCGTGCGGCGGCCGCGGCGCGATCGATCGCTTCCTTCGCGGCGTCCTTGGCGTCGCCCATGGCCTGCTGGCCCTTGCCCTTCACTTCCTGGACCACGCCTTCGCCCTTCATGCGATCGGAACCGGTGGCTTCGCCGATGCCCTGCTTGGCCTTGCCGATGGCCTCGTTCGCGGTGCCTTTGATCTTGTCGCTCGTACTACCCATGAAACTCTCCTTGCAGTTTGCTCGGAATGGTAACGCTGGGTGGTTATGAGAGTTCCGATTTTGGTATGGCTTGCGGGCGCGGCTTTGAGCTAGTTTGCCGCGCACGGAACCAACAGAAAGCAAGTCCCATGACCGGCCATGACCACACGCATTCCCACCATGACCATGATCATGACGATCGCTGGAAACATGACGGCGTGCGCGTCATCCCCGGGAACCAGCTCGATAGGAACGTGCCGTCGACCGCAGGTATGGACCGCGCGGCCGCCATCAATTTCGCACGCGTCGGCGCGCAGAAATTGTGGGCAGGAACCGTCAGCATCAAGCCGGATGCCAAGACCGGTGCACATCACCACGGCCATCTCGAAAGCGTCATTTACGTGGTGAAGGGCAAGGCGCGGATGCGCTGGGGTGAGAGCCTGCAATTCACTGCGGAGGCCGGCCCCGGCGATTTCATTTTCGTCCCGCCCTACGTGCCGCATCAGGAGATCAACGCCAGCCCAGACGAAGTGCTGGAATGCGTGCTGGTGCGCAGCGACGGCGAGGCGGTGGCGATCAATCTCGACATCGAACCGGTCGAGAAGCCCGAGACGGTGCTGTGGATCGATCCGGTGCACCGGGATCCCAACGAGAAGAGGTAAGGCCGGCTGAGAACCGCGCGGGGTTCGGTGCGACAGAACCCCGCAGCCAACGGTCGAAAATATTCGGAAGCCGTGTCGGATGGCAGCCAGGCCATCCGTCCTTGGGCAGATCCCCGCCCAAGGAGCTTCCGATGCCCAAGATGATTTTCGTCAGCCTGCCGGTAACCGACCTTAAACGCGCCACGGCTTTCTATGAGGCGGTCGGTGCGGTGAGGAACCCTCAATTCAGCGACGATACGGCGTCCTGTATGGTCATTTCCGAGACCATCTTCGTCATGCTGATGAGCCCGGACAAATTCCGCCAGTTCACACCGAGGCCGATCGCGGATGCGAGGGCCTGGAGTCAGATGCTGCTTTGCCTGTCCGCGGATAGCCGCAACGAGGTCGACGACATCGTCGACAAGGCCGTGCTCGCGGGCGGCATGGCCGATCCCAGCCCGAAGGACGAGCTCAGCTTCATGTACGGCCGCAGCTTCGAGGATCCCGATGGCCATATGTGGGGTGTGACGTGGGTCGACATGGCGGCCGTCCCTGCGCAACCCGATATGGTGAACGCCTGATCAGAGACAATGCGAGGATACGGAGAAGCCGCGCCGTACTGGATGCCCCGCATTCGCGGGGCATGACTCCGCAAGTTGAGGCTACTTTAGGCGAGCCTCCGCTAATAATTGATCCGCAGGCCGACGCCGCCGTGAATGGTATTGCCGACCGGCTGCGGGCCCAGCGTGCCGTTCGCGAAGAGGTCGACGATCCAGCCCTTGGACACGCGGAAGCCGAGGCGGCCGCCATATTCGAACCAGCCCTGATTGCCCATCGTCGGGACCACCACGCCGTTGTCGGTCACGGTAGCGACGATGCCACTGTGGCTGGCGAGGGACTGCACCCAGCCGCCGTTGATGTTGGTCTCGATGTTGCTGCCGTAGAGATGTGTCCACTGGCCGCCGATCTTGATCAGGCTGGTGCGGTCGGTGCCGGTCGCGATGGTCGCGTCGAACGGATTGAATGCCACCGTACTGTCAGTGTAGCCGGACACACGTTGCCAGAGCCGCCAGACCTCGATCGAGGCCGCGACCTCGTCGCGGGGTGACACCCGGCTCATCCAGCCGGCGCGGCCGTAGACGGCGTAATTCGAGGCGTTGGTCGAGCTCGTGACGCTCACCGGGCCGAGGCTGGTGTCGTAGCTGCGGGTGTAACGGGCCTTCTCCCACGGCGTCAGGATCGTACCGATGTCGAAGAACGGGCGTGACGAGCCCCAGTCGGTGAAGTCGTAGCGCAGCGCGAGAGCCCCGATCGGTGCGCTCGTGACGTTGTAGCCGCCCTCGCTGTATTGCGTGTAGGCGAAGCCGGCGAGCAGCGACAGATTGTTGGTCAACTCCTTGCGGCCATGGATGCCGGCCGAGAACGAGCCGGCCGAGCCGAACGCGCTGATGCAGTCGCTGCAATTGACCTGCTCGTTGACGCCGAGCAGCACCGTGCCTAGCACCCGGTTGGTGATCATCTGGTTGAAGCGCTGATCGGCGAGGCCGCCGATCGAATTGCCGCTGGAATCCGCGCCGGTCGGTGTTGGGGTGGGCAGCGGGCTTGGAGAGGGGCTTGGCGACGGAGACGGACTCGGCGACGGTGAGCTGGTCTGGGCCGCGGCCGGATGGATATCGAGCGCAACCGACGCGAGCGCAGCGGCGACGGTCAGTGCGCCGGCGAAGATGATGCGCCTGACGTTGAATTTCACCATCGTCATCGCCCGCACAGCATGGCGTCGTCATGGACGGCGGGCGTGATGGTCGGCGAAGCGTCAGCATATTGGTTGACCGCGCACAGCCCCGCATTCGCCGCGCAGTTCGCGGCAAAGGTCCAGGGCGGCGTATTGGTCTTGGTGATGCTGACCTTGCCGCCGGTCGAGGTGATCACCGCGGTGTCGCCGGGCTGGGTGAGCTGCACGCACTGGAAGCTTGTCGTGCAGACGCTGGCCGCGCCGTCCTGGAGCACGACGACGGAACGGCCGCGCTGGGAGAGAATATCGAGCGTGGTGCCGCGTACACCGATGGTCGCGAGTGGCGTCGTGATCTTGTAGGCGGTCTTCTCGGAATTCCCGGTGACAAACCGGAATGCGCCGGTGGTCATGCGGATCGCGATGTCGCGATAGCTGCGCTCGTCGTTGAAGACGGTGCGGTCGAGCTTCAGCGTCGCGCTCGGCCCGAGCGACAGATTGGTGCTGTCGGCCATGACGAAGCGCGCCGCGCTGTCGGCGCCGGTGCGCACGGTCTCGTCGCGCAGCATGCCGTCACCGACCTTGATCGGCGTGGTGGTTGCGGACACGCGCACCACTTCGTTCTGGATCACGACGGCTTCGCCGACGCGCGTCTGTGCCTGCGCGCCGGGCGCGCACAAGGTGGCCGATAACAGTGCAGGGAAAAGCAAGAAACGCAGATTCATTCCACAATCGATTGATGTGTCCCTGATCGCACCGGATTGCGCCGCTTGCGATGTAGCGAAATTATCACAAGCGGTGCGGGACGTGCGCTATGGTTAGTGACAGTTGCCGCAGAATGCGTTCAATGAAAAGTGCGATTCCTGTTTTTGTCCGCGGTGATACGAATTTGCCACGCAAAACCTCATCACAACAGCCGCTCGAATTGCCCGCAGTTCCGAGGGTGTCGCGGAGCGCCGCAATTGCTGTCGCAATTTTCCTGGTCGCTCATCTCGCCCTGCTGATCGGCCTGACGACGCCCGAGAAGTTCGTTTTCGACGAGGTGCATTACGTTCCGGCGGCACGGCAGATGCTGGCGCCTGTCATGTCGCAGCCGATGCTCAATCCGATGCATCCGCCGCTGGCCAAGAAGCTGATCGCTGCATCGATCGCGACCTTCGGCGACAATGCGCTCGGCTGGCGCTATCCGGCGACATTGTTCGGCGCGCTCGCGATCGTCGCGATCTATCTGTGCGGCCTCGCGCTGTTCTCAGCGCAGGGACCCGCGATTGCCGCCGCGCTGATCGCGGCGTTCAACCAGATGGTTTACGTGCAGGCGCGCATCGCGATGCTCGATATCTTTGCGCTCGGCTTCGGACTGCTTGCGATAGCCGCCTTCATGCACGGATTTCGAAGAGAGCGGCCGCATGCGCTGTTCGCGCTGGCAGGTAGCCTGTTCGGCCTCGCTGCGGCCTGCAAATGGAGCGGCATGTTTCCGCTCGGAATCTGCATCGCCGCCGTCGCGGTGATCCGCCTGATGCAGGGCTGGGGCACGCTGTTTGCCGACGCGAAGCCAGGCGATTGGTATCGGCCAGATCTCTGGCCTGATTTCAGGGGGCACCATGTTGCGCTCTGCTTCGCGGTCCTGCCGGTCGTAACATATCTTGCCGCTTTCGTTCCGCTCTACGGATTGTCGATGTCGGATCTGATCGAGGCGCAGCGCCGGATATTTGCCGACAACACCACCACCGCGATCGCCGGCCACACCTATATGAGTTCGTGGCCAACCTGGCCGCTGCTCGCCCGCCCGGTGTGGTTTCTGTTCGACAAGATTGCGGAGGACAACATCTCTGCGATCGTCTGCCTCGGCAATCCGCTGGTACTATGGTCGGCGCTGCCCGCGCTCGGCGTCGTGCTGCGCGACTTCATCGTCGCGCGGCGCTGGGATGCGTTCCTGATCACGGCGTTCTATTTCGGCTCCTGGCTCGCCTGGGCGTTGCTGCCGCGCACGCTGGGTTTCATCTACTACTATCTGCCGGCAGCGACTGTGGCATCGCTTGCACTGGTCTATGTGCTGCGAAGAGAAGGTCTGCCGCGCTGGCTGCTGTGGGCCTATGTCGGTGTGGCTGGCATTGGCTTTGCGGTGATGCTGCCGATCTCGGCAGCGTTCATTGGCACCTCGATGCAGACGTTCAACCGCCTGATGCTGTTTCGGAGCTGGATCTGATCGCAGAAAACCGCCTGCCGCTTCGCGCGACAGGCGGTCTGTCGTTTGTGGCGATTACTTCGACGCCGTCTTGGTGTCCATGTTCACGACCTGGACGCGACGGTTGATCGGGTCGGCGCCGTTGGCGGTATCCTTCAATTTGGTCTTGCCGTAGCCGACGGTGACAAGATCGGTGCCGTTGAGTCCGTAGTTCTGGACCAGGTACTTCTTGATGGTGTCGGCGCGCCGTTCGGAGAGCCCTTGATTGTACTCGTCGCCGCCGATCGCATCGGTGTGGCCGGCGACCACGAAGGTCGAGCCCTTCAGCGACGGATCGGACAGGGCCTTGCCGAGCGCCTGCACCGACGGCACCGACGTCTTGGCGATGTCGGCCGAGTTGTAGTCGAACTGGATCTCCAGGTCGATCTTCGGCTTGATCGCCGCAAGCTCAGCGATCTGCTCGCGCTCGCCCGTCGAGAGCGAACGGGTCGTGCGGTTGCGCACCGTGTTCAGGAACGTCGCTTCCTTGGCTTGCGCGGTCGGATCGGCCTGCGGGCCGACGGACAGGCCGCGGGTCAAGGGCTTCGGCTTCAGCGCATCCAGGATCTGGTTGGCGGAGACGTTGTTGTCGCCGGCCAGGGCCAGGCCGGCCGTCATCGACAGCGCCGCCGCCAGGGTCATCGCCTTCAGTCCAAAGAACTTATCGAAATGGGTCATTGTCGTATCCTCGCTGTAACGCCTGATGGCGATTTGATGCCGCGAGCATAGGGCAGGTTCAAAGGCCCTGATGTGATCTTGGTCACGGTGGCTACAGAGACTTCGGGGGCTCATTCTGGCCCATTTGCAGCGTTCGGGGCGGGCGACCTGAGGCGTTCCGCTTCCCCCGATGAAGCAGGTCACGGCCGCATCATCCGGCCGCGCCGTCAGCAGTTGGCAGCGCGGTTTTCTCTGGCCGCTTCCTTGCCGTCTCCTTTTTCCCGGCGCGAATCCCGCTACATTACATCCTGCAATGTCACGCGCGCCCAAACCGCTTCCGCTCACCACGACACAGGCCCGGCAGATCTGGCTGCATGCTCAGAAGCTGGACGAGCGTGCGCCGTTCGGGGAGGGAGCTGGAGCAGTCGCGGCTGCGATCGCCCATCTCGGCTATGTGCAGATCGACACCATCAACGTCATCGAGCGCTGCCACCATCACATCCTGTTCAGCCGCATCCCGTCCTATTGCCGGGCCGATCTGCGCCACGCCCAGAGCGTCGACAGAAGCGTGTTCGAATACTGGACGCATGCTCTCTCTTACGTGCCGGCGAGCGACTTCCGCTTCTTCCTGCCGGCGATGCGTGAACACCGCCGTGATGGGCACAAATGGTACGCGTCGGTCACGCCGGCCGACATGCGTAAGGTGATGCGGCTCCTTCGTGCGGGGCCGCTGACGATCCGCGACATTGAGGACGACGTGCTTACCGAGAAGGAGCATTTGTGGCAGAGCCGCAAGCCTTCGAAGCGGGCGTTGCAGCTTGCCTTCTATACCGGTGTCGCGACCATCAGCGCGCGCCAGGGCATGCTCAAGACCTATGAGCTGATGACGCGCCATTTCGGCTGGGACACTCTGCCGAGACCGGCCTCGGCGAAGGACATCACCGCCTATCTGCTCGACCGCGCGCTGCGGTCGCAGGGCGTCGTCAGCCTCGATTCGATCTGCCATCTCGACGTGCCGCACAAGAAGGCGGTAGCTCACATGATCGCGTCGCGCGTCCGCCGCGGCGAACTCGTGCCTGTGACGATCGATGGTGCCGGCAAGCAGGAGCACTGGGCGCAGCCGTCCGCGCTCGAGCCGGGCGAGGTGTCACCGGATCTCGTTCACATCCTCTCGCCGTTCGATCCCCTCATCATCCAGCGCAAGCGCACCAACCTGATCTTCGGCTACAATCATCTGTTCGAAGCCTATCTGCCGAAGGCCAAGCGGAAGCTCGGCTATTTCGCGCTTCCGGTGCTGGTTGGCGACGAGATCGTCGCCGCGCTCGACCTCAAGACCGACCGGCAGGGCAAGAAGCTCTTGATGCAGAAATGGACCTGGGTCGGCGAGGGCAAGAAGACGGCGGCGCGCAAGGAGCTCAAGCGAAAGATCGAGGACGAGCTCGATCGCTTCGAGCGGTTTCAATTGGCGGAGTGATCGCGCCTTCGTAGGGTGGACTAGCGAAGCGTAATCCACCACCTCTGCTTCCGTTGACGCAAACAGTGGTGAATTACGCCAGCGGACTGCGCCTCGCGCAGCCGCAAGGCTAACCCACCCTACGCAGCCCCGCGAGACGATCGATCCAAACGCCGAACACAATCCCGACCGCATAGGCCAGCAGATTCCACGGCGAGAAAATGCGTCCCAGCAGCAGTGCGCCGGCTGTTGTCAGCCGAAACGCATCGAGCCACGGCGTATGCACCAGCCTGGAGAACTCGACGACGACGGCAACTGCCATGGCGATGGCTGCAAGTTGCCGCCGCGACAGTCGCAGCAGCAGAAGCCCGGCCAGCAGAAACACTGTCGTCGCCCACAGCAACGAGCCGCCGTACTTCACGACAAAGGCAGGAAGCCCGAGCGCAAAACCGTACCAGCGTAAGGACAGCCCGCAGGCGATCACGACCAGCGTCAGCCCTGCGCGGATCAGCGACCGCCGACGCAGCGCAATGGGGTTGACCGGCTGCGCCCCTCGCATTGCTTGCTCCATTGACTCTTTGCCCGCGATGCTCAAAACCGCCCTCCAGCCCGTAGAAGCAATAGCCCCGGGGGAAAGCCATGAGCCAGACGACGACCTATGCCGGCTCTGCCAAGAGTGCAATCGAGACCTCGACCATCCGCGCCATCTCCTGGCGCCTGATTCCATTCCTGGTGCTGGCCTACTTCTTCTCCTATCTCGATCGCGTCAATCTCGGCTTCGCCGCGCTGACCATGAATGAGGAGCTGAAGTTCACGCCGCTGATCTTCTCCTGGGGCGCCGGCATCTTCTTCATCGGCTATTTCATCTTCGAGGTGCCAAGCAATCTCGCGCTGGAGAAGTTCGGCGCCAGCCGCTGGATCGCCCGCATCATGGTGACCTGGGGCATCATCTCGGCGCTGATGGCGCTGGTGAGCGGCGTCACGAGCTTCTACGTCCTGCGCTTCCTTCTCGGCGTGGCCGAAGCCGGGTTCTTCCCCGGCATCATCCTCTATCTCACCTATTGGTATCCGGCCGAATATCGCGCCCGCTTCCTCGCGGCCTTTGCCATCGCGGTCCCGGTCTCGACCGTGATAGGCGCGCCGATCTCGGGCCTGCTGCTCGGACTCGACGGCGTGATGGGCCTGAAAGGCTGGCAGTGGCTGTTCATTCTCGAGGGCATACCCTCGGTGCTGATCGGCATCGTCACCTGGTTCTACCTCACCGACCGGCCGGAGAAGGCAGATTGGCTGACGGCCGAGCAGAAGGCCTGGCTCAAGGCGAAGCTCGATTCCGAGGTCGCGGCCAAGCAGGCGGTAAAGCATCTGTCGCTCGGCGAGGCGCTGTCGTCACCGAAGGTGATCGCGCTCAGCGCGATCTATTTCGGCTTCGTCGGCGCGCTCTACGGCATGCAATTCTGGCTGCCGCAGATCGTCAAGGCGTTCGGTCTCACCAATGCCCAGACCGGCTTCGTCACCGCGATCCCGTATCTGTTCGGCACCGTCGCGATGATCCTGTGGGCGCGGCACTCGGACGCGCGCCGCGAGCGGGTGTTCCACGTCGGCGCGCCGCTGATCCTGATCGCGATCGCGCTTGCCATCTCCAGCTACATCACCGACCCCACCATGACGATGGTGGCGCTGACGGTTGCTGCGATCGGCGTGTTCTGCGTCTTCGGCGTGTTCTGGACGTTGCCGACCGCCTGGCTCTCCGGCATGGCCGCCGCCGGCGCCATCGCCATGATCAACTCAATCGGCAACCTTGCCGGCTTCGTCGGGCCCTACCTGATCGGCTGGGTCAAGGAAGCCACCGGCCAGACCTCGACCGGTCTGTTGGTGCTCGCGATCCTGCCGCTGCTCGCCGGCATCCTGGTCTTCGTCGGCGGCCATGAGACCAAGCACGAGTTCATCGAACAGGGGCGGTGAGATCTCGAAATCCGTAGGGTGGGCAAAGCGAAGCGTGCCCACCGATGGTTTTGCGTATCGATATTGCGGTGGTGGGCACGGCGCTAACGCGCCTTTGCCGACCCTACGGCGTCCGTCCGAGTGGCGACATCCGCCTCGGGCTTTCTTCCATTCCTTCCTCAATCCTTACCACCCCTTAACGATCACGCTTTCCTGATGACTGACGATTATTGACTTTTATCAATGATTATTCGACATTCCTCTCAGTCGAGATGCAGGAGTGTCCTCCGATGTTCGTTCGATTGGTTTTGTCGAGCTATTCCAAGCTCTTGGCAGGTGCTTCGCTCGCCCTGATGGCAGTCGCGCTGGCGGGGTGCAATGATACTGTTGCCGAAAAGGCCGAGCCGCCGCGGCCGGTTCTGGTCGCGACCGCGCACTATGATGCTGAGACGCCCGAGCGCAGCTTCGTCGGCACCGTCAGGCCCCGGATCGAGAGCGATCTCGGTTTCCGTGTCGCCGGCAAGGTTGCAAAGCGCCTGGTCGAGGTCGGGCAGACCGTCGAGATCGGCCAACCGCTCGCGACCCTCGATGAGGTCGACCTGAAGCTCCAGGCCGAGCAGGCCGTCGCCGAGCAGACCGCCGCGACCGGCGTGCTGGCCCAAGCCGCCGCCGCCGAGCAGCGTGCCAAGGATCTGAAGGCCAAGGGCTGGACTACCGATGCCCAGCTCGACCAGAGTCGCGCTTCCGCCGACGAGGCCCGAGCGCGCCTCGATCGCGCCCTCCGCTCGGTCGAGCTGACCAAGAACTCCCTTTCCTACGCGACGCTTGTTGCCGACGCCCGTGGCGTCGTCACCGCAACGCTGATCGAGCCCGGCCAGGTGGTCGCCGCGGGCCAGGCTTCGATCCGCGTCGCCCGCTTTGCCGAGAAGGAAGCGGTCGTCGCGATCCCTGAGACGCTGGTTGGACGCGCCAAGTCGGGCGTCGCCAGCGTCACTCTTTGGTCCGAGCCGGGCAAGAACTACGCGGCCAGGCTGCGCGAGATCGCTCCGGCCGCCGATCCGGCCACGCGTACCTATCTCGCAAAATTCTCGCTGCCCGAGGCCGACGACAAGGTCGCGCTCGGAATGACTGCGACGCTGACGCTGTCGGACGCCGCAACCGAGCGTGTCGCGCGACTGCCGCTATCGGCGCTGTTCAACGAAGGCGGCAAGCCGTCCTTCTACGTCGTCGACGACAACGGCGCGGTCACGCTGAAGCCTGTGACGGTGAAGTCCTATGAGAGCAACGACGTCGTCATCACCGGCGGCGTGGAAGAGGGCGCCAAGATCGTGGCCCTCGGCGTGCAGAAGCTCGATCCGAGCCAGAGGGTGCGGATCGTCTCGTCATTGTCTTTCTAACGAACGTTTATGCGTCCGTCGTTGCGAGGCGAGTTTCGGCCCGAGCGCAAGTGCGAAGGCTGAAGCGGCGAAGCGATCCAGAACCTGCCCAGCCCCCTGGATTGCTTCGCTGCCTCGCGATGACGGGTTGAACACAGCTGCTGTCGTTTTTGCAATTGGATCGTCTTTCGGAGAGTGCGATGAAGCGCTTCAACCTTTCGGCCTGGGCCGTCAGCCATCCGACGCTGGTTCTCTTCCTGATGATCGTGCTCGGCGCCGCCGGCTTCTTCTCCTATGAGAAGCTCGGGCGCGCCGAGGATCCGTTCTTCACGGTGAAGGTGGTCAACGTCTCCGTGATGTGGCCGGGCGCGACTGCGCAGGAAATGCAGACGCAGGTCGCCGATCCCATCGAGAAGAAGCTGCAGGAGCTGCCCTACTTCGAGAAGGTGCAGACCTATTCCAAGCCCGCCTTCACCGCGCTCCAGGTCACCTTCCGCGATTCGACGCCGCCGAAGGACGTGCCCTATCTCTTCTATCTCCTGCGCAAGAAGCTGGCCGACGTGCAGGGCCAGCTGCCCGCAGGGATTCTCGGACCCGTCGTCAACGACGAATTCTCCGACGTCGATTCCATCCTCTACATGATGACCGGCGACGGCGCCGACTATGCCCAGCTCAAGAAGGTGTCGGAGGGGTTCCGTCAGCGTCTCCTGAAGGTGCCCGGCGTGACCAAGGTCGATGTCTACGGCAACCAGGACGAGCGCATTTTCGTCGAATTCTCACACGCCAAGCTCGCGACCCTCGGCATCACACCGCAGGCGCTGTTCGACTCGCTCGCCAAGCAGAACAACGTGACGCCGGCCGGTACGGTCGAGACCTCGTCGCAGCGCGTGCCGCTGCGCGTCACCGGCGCGCTCGACGGCGCCAAGGCCGTGGCCGAGACCCCGGTCGAGAGTAACGGCCGCGTCTTCCGCCTCGGTGATATCGCTACCGTCACCCACGGCTATGTCGATCCGCCGAGCTTCATCGTGCGCCAGGAAGGCAAGCCCGCGATCGGCATCGGCGTCGTCACCGCCAAGGGCGCCAACATCCTCGAGCTCGGCAAGGAGGTCGAGAAGGCGACGGCTGAATTCATGAAGGCGGTCCCGCAAGGCATCGACGTCCGGCTCATCGCCGACCAGCCCAAGGTGGTCGAGCACGCCGTCGGCGAGTTCGTGCATTCCTTCATGGAAGCGCTTGTCATCGTGCTGTTCGTCTCGTTCCTGGCGTTGGGCTGGCGCACCGGCATCGTGGTCGCGTTGTCGGTACCGCTGGTGCTCGGCATCGTCTTCATCGTCATGAACGCGATGTCGCTCGACCTGCACCGCATCACGCTGGGTGCGCTGATCATCGCGCTTGGTCTGCTCGTCGACGACGCCATCATCGCGGTTGAGATGATGGTGGTGAAGATGGAGCAGGGCTGGGACCGCATGCGCGCGGCGTCCTTTGCCTGGGAATCCACCGCGTTCCCGATGCTCACGGGAACGCTGGTCACGGCCGCTGGCTTCCTCCCCATCGGCTTTGCCAATTCCGCGGTCGGCGAATATGCCGGCAGCATCTTCTGGATCGTGGCGATCGCGCTGGTCGCCTCCTGGTTCGTGGCGGTGATCTTCACGCCCTATATCGGCGTCAAGCTGCTGCCCGAGATGAAGGCGCACCACAACCACGATCCGCACGCGGTCTACGAGACGCGCATGTACCGCGGCCTGCGCGCCATCGTGCAATGGTGCGTCAATCACCGCATCACCGTGGTGGTTGCGACCGTCGGCGTCTTCGCCGCCTCGATCGTCGGCTTCGGCCATGTCCAGCAGCAGTTCTTCCCGCTGTCGGAGCGGCCCGAGCTGTTCCTCCAGCTCCGCCTGCCCGAGGGCACCGCCTTCAATGTGACCGAGAAGGCAGTGAAGAAGGCCGAGACGCTGCTGAAGGACGATAAGGACATCGAGACCTATACGGCCTATGTCGGCCAGGGTTCGCCGCGCTTCTGGCTCGGCCTCAACCCGCAGCTTCCGAACGAGGCGTTCGCGGAGATCGTCATCGTCGCCAAGGGTGTCGAGGCGCGCGAGCGGGTCAAGGC
>JAEWFG010000242.1 GCA_023388935.1 Pseudomonadota bacterium
AAGCAAGCAGCGAAGCAGGACTTCCGCCGGATAGCTGCTGTTGCCAGCGCCGGCGCTGCCCCGCTTGCCAAGCAGCGACTGCAGCGGCGCCCAATCCACAACCGCTTCAACCTCATCCAGGATGCTACCTCGCGGCGCCCGAACCAAGCCATCGGCCAAGCTCATCTGCCCGACATTGCGCTCAACCATGGCACCCCTCGTCAGAATCAGCCATGGTTTAGAGAATCACGCATCAGCAAATTGCGCAAAGCCCTCGCTTGCGGGAGAGGTCGCGCCGAAGGCGCGGGTGAGGGTTCTGTCGGCATTGGAATGTCCCATTGCGGAGACACCCTCTCCCCGACCCTCTCCCGCAAGCGGGAGAGCGAGTGCACCTCCGCAGCGGCTGCGAATGTTCAAAACGGGCGCACGATTCCGACGCGCGGGATCAGCGTAACGATCAGACCAAAGTTGTTCGTGTTGCGATCCTCCGCCGGGATCAGCGGCGCTTCATGTTTAGCCGGCAACATCTTCACCGCATGCAGGATCAGGAACATGCAGACCGCCCAGCTCGAGATCCAGCGCGAATAGTCGAACACCATCGCGAACATCACGAGATAAGCGAGACTGATGCCGATCAGTGCAGCGACGACGAGGCGACGGTGCACCTCGCTTGCGAGCGCGCGAATCAGGTTCGCAAAATAGCGCCACAGCGGCGTGTGCAGCCAGATCAGGAGCGCGAACACGGGCACGCCGAGGATGTTATGGGGCAGGCGGCCCCAGGTGTCAGATACTTCTTTCGACAGCGGCTGGTACCAGATGTAGGCAAATTGCAGCAGGTTCGTGCGAGACGGATCGGCCATCCGGCTCTTGAGGTACTCCACAAAATCTGCTTCCGGGATCGGCATCGTTCCCAGGAACTGCGCTGCGAAGAACAGCGCGGAGACGAGAAGCAAGGCAACGAGGCCGAAAGCAATGTTGGTACGATTGCAGCCGTAGGTCAGATAGTGCCTGATCACGACGATGGTGACGATCGTCGGCACATACATCAGGAGATGGATGTGATGGATCAGCACGAGGATGATCGAGAACAGCGCCGCCGTTGCAACGAACAGCAGCGAGCCCGCCGGCATCAGCAGCAGGATGATCGCCAGCGCACAGCCATAGATGTCGAAATGGCCGAGCGTGTGCATGAAGTTCTTCAGGAAGAACGGCGAGCCCGCGGTGAAGACGAACAGCGGTAGCGTCCTTGCGGTGAAGCCAAACGTCTTCTGGAATAGTCTTGCATAGAGGCCGAGCGTCACGAACCACATCGCACCGGCAAGCGCGAACACCAGCCACACCGGCACCTTGTCCGTGAACAACGCAACGATCGCCCCGATCAGCGCGCGCTTGATGAAGCCGAAATGGTAGTCGACGAGGAGGTGGATATAGGGGACGTAGGGCGGCAGCAGGATCTTGTGAATGAACACGCCGACGATCACAGCGGCGTTGATCGCGAGCAGAAGGCGCCAGGGATTTTGCAGGACTTGTTTCAACAAGGACCGTCAGGGCTCAAGGGTCCCGGCCCCCCTGCGCGATTGCGCATCGGGCCGCGACGACGGTCCGATAGATAGCCGACCTCCAGCGAATTACAAAATGAACCGGCTGAGATCCGCGTTCCTGGCGAGGTCGCCGACGTGCTTCTGCACGAAGTCCGCATCGATCCGGACGGTCTCGCCGTTGCGGTCGGGCGCGGTGAAGGAGATCTCGTCCAGCACCCGCTCCATTACTGTCTGCAACCGCCGCGCGCCGATGTTCTCCACCGTCGAGTTGACGGCCACAGCGACGTCGGCGAGCGCATCGATGGCGCTGTCGGTGATGTCGAGCGTCACGCCTTCGGTCTGCATCAGCGCGACATATTGCTTGATCAGCGAGGCCTCGGGCTCGGTGAGGATGCGCCGCATGTCGTCGCGGCTCAGCGCCTGCAATTCGACGCGGATCGGCAGGCGGCCCTGCAATTCCGGCAGCAGGTCGGACGGCTTTGCGACGTGGAACGCGCCGGATGCAATGAACAGGATATGGTCGGTCTTCACCGCGCCGTGCTTGGTCGAGACCGTGGTGCCTTCGATCAACGGCAGCAGATCGCGCTGCACGCCCTCGCGTGAGACGTCGCCGCCGACGCGGCCCTCGCGGGCGCAGATCTTGTCGATCTCGTCCAGGAACACGATGCCGTTGTTCTCGACCGCGCTGATCGCTTCCAGCGTCAGCTGATCAGCGTCCAGCAGCTTGTCGGATTCCTCGTTGATGAGGATCTCGTGCGAGCCCTCGACCGTCAGCCGCCGCGTCTTGCTGCGGCCGCCTAGCTTGCCAAAGATGTCGCCGATCGAAATCGCGCCCATCTGCGCGCCCGGCATGCCCGGGATCTCGAACATCGGCATGCCGCCGCCGGACGACTGCGTCTCGATCTCGATTTCCTTGTCGTTGAGTTCGCCCGCGCGCAGCTTCTTGCGGAAGGATTCCCGCGTTGCGGGGCTGGCGTTGGCGCCGACCAAGGCGTCGAGCACGCGCTCCTCGGCCGCGAGCTGCGCGCGTGCCTGGACGTCCTTGCGCTTGCGCTCCCGTACCTGGGCGATCGCGACCTCGACGAGATCGCGCACGATCTGCTCGACGTCGCGGCCGACATAGCCGACCTCGGTGAATTTCGTGGCTTCCACCTTCAGGAACGGCGCGTTGGCGAGCTTTGCCAGTCGCCGCGCGATCTCGGTTTTGCCGACGCCGGTGGGGCCGATCATCAAAATGTTCTTCGGCAGCACCTCTTCGCGCAGGGAACCGATGAGCTGCTGCCGCCGCCAGCGGTTGCGCAGCGCGATCGAGACGGCGCGCTTGGCATCGGCCTGGCCGACGATGAAACGATCGAGTTCGGAAACGATTTCGCGGGGAGAGAAGTCTGTCATGGGGCCTTAGCTAGGGTCAGATGCGGGCCGGGACAAGCCGCATTTTGGGGCGTCAGATGATGGGCGGACCGGATTGCCATTGCTTCACGGCGTCGATCGGATGGATCAGCATCAGGATATTCAGCGTCAGATTGTCGCGAATGTGGAGCGCCAATATGATCTCGAAGGCGAGCCCGAGCAGGATGGTCGCCCAGACCGGCAGCGCGCGTGCGGTGAGGAAGCCCAGCACCATGAACAGCGTGTCCGAGACCGAATTGACGATGCTGTCACCGTAATAGTCCAGTGAGATCGTGCCGGCGCGGTAGCGCTCGATGATGAACGGCGAGTTCTCGATTATCTCCCAGGCGCCTTCGATCAGCATGGCGATGATCAGCCGCGCCGGCCAGGACAAGCTTGGGAGAGACAGCCGCAAAGGCAGGCGCGCGAACAGCAGCCAGGTCAATCCATAGAACAGGAAGCCGTGAACGACGTGCGAAAAACTGTACCAGTCGGCGATGTGCTGGGAGTTCTCCGAGCTGTTCACCGCGCCGTGCCACAGCTTGACGTAGCCGCAGGTGCAGATCGGCACGCGCCCCATCGCGAACAGGATCGAGGCCTGTAGCGCCAGCAGCAACAGGGCGATGCCGACCCACAGTGCCGGCGCGAGCGCGGGTTGGATCGGGCTGGAGCTGCGGGCCAATGCCATGGCCTAGCCGGTCGCCAGGCTTTCGATGGTCACATTGCGGTTGGTGTAGACGCAGATGTCGGCTGCGATGTCGAGGGAGCGGCGGACGATGGTCTCGGCGTCCTTGTCGGTGTCGACCAGGGCCCGCGCCGCGGCCAGGGCATAATTGCCGCCGGAGCCGATCGCCATCACCCCGGCTTCGGGCTCGAGCACGTCGCCGGTCCCGGTCAGGACCAGGGAGACGTCCTTGTCGGCCACGATCATCATGGCCTCCAGCCGCCGCAGGTAACGGTCGGTGCGCCAGTCCTTGGCGAGCTCGACCGCGGCCCGGGTCAATTGCCCCGGATATTGCTCGAGTTTGGATTCCAACCGCTCAAAGAGCGTGAAGGCGTCGGCGGTGGCGCCGGCAAAGCCGCCGATCACGTCACCCTTGCCGAGTTTCCGGACTTTCTTGGCGTTGGACTTGATGACGGTCTGGCCGATCGAGACCTGGCTGTCGCCGCCGACCACCACCTTGCCGCCCTTGCGGACCGTCAAAATCGTGGTGCCGTGCCAGACCGGCGAGCTGTTCTGGGAATCCTGCATGAAATACCTCGTTGTCCGGCCTGATTTAGGTGGTCAGGGGCAGGCGCACAACGGGCCGTTCCGGCCTCAAATTTCGCTCACCATAGGCCCAAGATAAGCTCATGTGCTGGCCTGCTAAGGCGTTCCCGCAGTAGCGAAGGCGTCATTTGGCTGTTAAAAGACCGCCGTTTTCGACCCGAACCATAGCGAAAGCTTTCAATGCGCACCGCGACGATCAAGCGCAAGACCAAGGAGACCGACATCGAGGTGACCGTGAACCTCGATGGATCCGGCGTGTCCAATATCGCGACCGGCATCGGCTTTTTCGACCATATGCTCGATCTCCTCGCCCGCCATTCCCGCATCGACCTCACGGTCAAGGCGGTGGGCGATTTGCACATTGATCATCACCATACCACCGAAGACACCGGCATCGCGCTCGGCCAGGCCGTGAAGCAGGCGCTCGGCACCATGGCGGGCATCACCCGCTATGCCGGCGTGCACATGCCCATGGACGAGACGCTGTCGCGCGTCGTCATCGACATCTCGGGCCGCCCGTTCCTGGTCTTCAAGGTCGACTTCCCCCGCGACAAGATCGGCGAGTTCGACACCGAGCTGGTGCGCGAGTGGTTCCAGGCCTTCGCCATGAACGCCGGCGTGACTCTCCATGTCGAGACCCTATATGGCGATAACAGCCATCATATCGCCGAGTCCTGCTTCAAGGGTCTGGCGCGAGCGCTGCGGGCGGCGGTCGCGATCGATCCAAAGGCCGTGGGCGAAATCCCGTCCACCAAGGGCTCGCTCGGCGGCTGACATTCCGTGCGGCGGCGGCATGCGCCGCTTGCGGTATCACTGAATTCGAAGAACGGGGCATCACCATGCCTGTCTATACAGTTCATGCTCCCTCCCCTGCCGGGGCCGATCTGCGCGCGACTGACAAGTTCGTGTTCGTGCGCGACGGCTTCCATTTCTGGGCGATGATTTTCGGCCCGTTCTGGCTGCTCTGGAACAGGCTCTGGCTGGCGCTGATCGGCTGGGTGATCTTCCTGGCTGCATTCGATGCCGGGCTGCATAGCGTCGGCGTTGGCCGCAGTTCGATCTTCCTCGCCAATGTCATCGTCGCGGTGCTGATGGGTTTGGAGGCTTCGAGCCTGCGTCGCTGGACCTTGTCGCGCGGCAAGTGGCGTCAGCTCGACGTCGTCATTGCCGATGACGAGGACACGGCCGAGCGCCGCTTCTTCGAGCGCTGGAGCCAGAAGCAGCACGGCATCGTCAACGATCAATGGGCCGTCGATCGCGGCGGCCCGCCGCCGACCCGCAACGTGCCTGGTCAGCAATTTTCGAACCCGCCGCCGCTTCCGGCCGGCGGCATCATTGGATTGTTTCCAGAACCGGGAGGGTCAAGATGAGCGTCGCCATCATCGATTACGGTTCTGGAAACTTGCATTCCGCCGCCAAGGCGTTCGAGCGCGCTTCGCGCAGCCTGGAGAACCCGCAGAAGGTCTTCGTTACCAGCGATCCGGACCAGGCCTATGGCGCCGACCGTCTGGTGCTGCCGGGCGTCGGCGCCTTCGCCGATTGCCGGCGCGGGCTCGACGCGGTCAACGGCATGGTCGAGGCGATCACCGAAGCGGTGCGTGTCAAGGCGCGGCCGTTCTTCGGCATCTGCGTCGGCATGCAGCTGATGGCGAGCCGCGGCAAGGAACATGTCATCACCGAAGGCCTGAACTGGATCGGCGGCGATGTCGAGAAGATCACGCCGCGCGACGAGAGCCTGAAGATCCCGCACATGGGATGGAACACGCTCGACCTGCTGCAAGAACACCCTGTGCTGAACAAGCTGCCGCTCGGCCCCAAGGGCCAGCACGCTTATTTCGTGCACTCCTACCATCTCAACGCTGCCAATGAGGCGGACGTGCTCGCGCGCGCCGATTACGGCGGGCCGGTCACCGCGATCGTCGCCAAGGACACCGCAATCGGCACCCAATTCCACCCCGAGAAGAGCCAGCGTTTCGGCCTGGCCCTGATCTCGAACTTTCTGCGATGGAAACCGTGATTCTTTTTCCTGCCATCGACCTCAAGAACGGCCAGTGTGTGCGCCTCGAGCAAGGCGACATGGCGCGCGCGACCGTGTTCAATCTCGATCCCGCCGCGCAAGCGCAGAGCTTCGTCGCTCAGGGTTTTGAATATCTCCACGTCGTCGATCTCGATGGCGCTTTTGCCGGCAAGCCGGTGAATGCGCAGGCGGTCGAGGCGATGCTGAAGACGATCAAGATCCCGGTGCAGCTCGGCGGCGGCATTCGCGATCTCGCCACCGTCGAAGCCTGGCTCGCCAAGGGCATCACCCGCGTCATCATCGGCACCGCCGCGGTGCGCGATCCGGAGCTGGTGAAGAGTGCCGCGAAAAAATTCCCTGGCCGCGTGGCGGTCGGTCTCGATGCCCGCGACGGCAAGGTAGCCGTCGAAGGCTGGGCCGAGACCTCGCAGGTGACGGTGCTCGAGATCGCGCAACGTTTCGAGGATGCCGGCGTCGCCGCCATCATCTTCACCGACATCGCGCGCGATGGCCTGCTCAAGGGCCTCAACCTCGAGGCCACCATTGCGCTCGCCGACGCCATCTCGATCCCCGTGATCGCTTCCGGCGGCCTCGCCTCGATCGAGGACGTCAAGGCGATGCTGACGCCGCGCGCCAAGAAGCTCGCGGGCGCAATCGCCGGCCGCGCGCTCTATGACGGCCGCCTCGATCCCGCTTCCGCCCTCACCCTGATCCGCAACACGCGCGCCGCCTAGGAGCTGATACATGTTCAAGGTGCGCGTGATCCCCTGCCTCGACGTCAAGGACGGCCGGGTCGTCAAGGGCGTCAACTTCGTCGACCTGCGGGATGCCGGCGACCCCGTCGAAGCGGCGATCGCCTATGACGCCGCCGGTGCCGACGAGCTCACTTTCCTCGACATCACCGCGACCCACGAGAACCGCGGCATCATGCTGGACGTGGTCCGCCGCACGGCGGAGGCCTGCTTCATGCCGGTCACCGTCGGTGGCGGCGTGCGCAAGGTCGACGATATCAGGACGCTCCTGCGCGCCGGCGCCGACAAGGTCTCGATCAACAGCGCCGCGGTGTCGCGGCGCGAGTTCGTCAAGGAAGCCGCCGAGAAATTCGGCGAACAGTGCGTGGTGGTTGCGATCGACGCCAAGCGGGTCAAGCGCCCAGGCGGCTCCGATCGCTGGGAGATCTTTACCCATGGCGGCCGCAACTCGACCGGCATCGATGCCATCGAATATGCCCAGGAGGTCGTCTCACTCGGTGCCGGTGAAATCCTGCTGACTTCGATGGATCGTGACGGCACCAGGCAGGGCTTCGACATTCCGCTCACCCGGGCGGTCGCCGACAGCGTTTCCGTTCCGGTGATCGCCTCGGGCGGCGTCGGCAATCTCGACCACCTCGTCGATGGCATCCGCGATGGGCACGCGACGGCCGTGCTGGCTGCCTCGATCTTCCATTTCGGGGAATTCACCATCCGCGAAGCCAAGGAGCACATGTCCCGGCGCGGGCTGCCCATGCGCCTGGATGCCTGACGACTCCAATTCATAAAAATGCTACATCAGCCGGCAGGAACTGGTTCATCCAGCCGGGCACGTTTTGAGTATTTTGTATGCCGCGTTTCACGATCCACGATCTCGCCCAGACCATCGATGCCCGCGCGGCATCCGGTGGCGAGGGCTCCTATACCCGCAAGCTCCTGGACAAGGGCGCCGAACATTGCGCCAAGAAGTTCGGCGAGGAAGCAGTCGAAACCGTAATCGCAGCAGTCGAAAACGATCGCGCGCATCTGATCGCCGAGAGTGCCGACCTGCTCTATCACTTCCTTGTGCTGCTCAAGGTACGCGGCGTAAAATTGCAAGAGGTCGAGGCCGCGCTGGACAAGCGGACCTCGATGTCAGGGTTGGAAGAGAAGGCTTCGCGCAAGGGCGAGTAGATCCCAACGGAAAGGTCGCGTCATGGATATCCGCGCACCCGAGCAGCTCTATAATCCGTACCGCGTCTATACGCGCGAAGAATGGTCTCGACTGCGCGACGACACGCCGATGACACTGGAGCCGGGTGAGTTCGACCGGCTGCGCTCACTGCACGATCGCCTCGATCTCCAGGAAGTCGAAGACATTTATCTTCCGCTGTCGCGCCTGCTCTCGATCTATGTCGATGCGACGCAGCGCCTGTATTATGCGGAACGCCAGTTCCTCAACATCCGCGACCGCAAGGTTCCCTACATCATCGGCGTCGCGGGCTCGGTTGCGGTCGGCAAGTCCACCACGGCCCGCGTGCTCCAGGCATTGCTCGCGCGCTGGTCGCCGCGTCCGAAGGTCGAACTGATCACCACCGACGGATTTCTTTACCCGAAGGCCCTGCTCGAGCAGCAGGGCATCCTGCAGAAGAAGGGTTTTCCGGAGAGCTACGACCTGCCGCTGCTGCTCAACTTCCTGTCCGATATCAAAGCGGGCCGCCGCAATGTACGTTCGCCGGTCTATTCGCATTTGACCTACGACATCGTGCCGAACGAATGGGTCGAGATCGACCAGCCCGACATCCTGATCGTCGAAGGCGTGAACGTGCTGCAGACCGGCAAGCTGCCGCGTGACGGCAAGGCGGTGCCCGTGGTCTCCGACTTCTTCGACTTCTCGGTCTATATCGACGCCGACGAGGCCGCGCTGCGGCAGTGGTACGTCAAGCGCTTCCTGGCGCTGCGCGACACCGCGTTCACCAATCCAAAATCCTACTTCCATCGCTACGCGCTACTATCGGACGAGGAAGCCACCGCCACAGCGATCGCGATCTGGGAGCGCACCAACCTCGCCAATCTCGAGGACAACATCCTGCCGACCCGCCCCCGCGCGACGCTGATCCTGAAGAAGGGCGCGGATCACGCCGTGGAGAGCGTGGCGCTGCGAAGGCTGTAGGTCGCAGCTCCTACGGGTCTGTGGGGCACACGCCTGCACCCACATCGTCATTGCGAGCGCAGCGAAGCAATCCAGACTGCTCCTGCGGAAAGACTCTGGATTGCTTCGCTGCGCTCGCAATGACGGTGGAGAGACCTCTCTACACCGCCAGATGCCGTGACGCCGCGAGCCCGGCCAGCGCCTCTTCGAGCTTCTCCCGGTCGAGCGGCTTGATCAAAAATCCATTCATGCCCGCCTCGAAGCAGGCATAGCGATCCTCGACCAGCGTATTGGCAGTGAGCGCCAGGATCGGCGTGTGGTGGCCGCCGGTGGCGGCC
>JAEWFG010000341.1 GCA_023388935.1 Pseudomonadota bacterium
TCGGTCACTCCTCCTCGTCCTCATCATCCTCGTCGCCGTCGGCCTGAGCCGCCGCGCCATGCGGCTGGTGGATCTGGTCGTTCCACAACTTGCGATAGGTGCCGTTCTTCGCGAGCAACTCGGCATGGGAACCGCGCTCGATCGCCCTGCCTCCCGAAATCACGATGATCTCGTCCATCTCGACCACAGAGGTCAGGCGATGGGTCGACCAGATCATGGTGCGCCCCTTGGCGACCTTCAGCAGCGTGCGGTTGATCGCTGCCTCCGTGGTCTGGTCGAGCGCCGAGGTGGCCTCGTCCAGCAGCAGCAGTGACGGATTGCGGATGATCGCGCGCGCGATCGCGATGCGCTGGCGCTGGCCGCCCGACAGGGTATCGCCGCGCTCACCGACCGGCGTGTCGTACCGCTGCGGCAGGCTCATGATGTAGCGGTGGATCTCGGCCTTCTTGGCGGCCTCCTCCACCTCCTCGTCGGTCGCCCCCTCCTTGCCGAGCCGGATGTTTTCGCGGATCGACATATTGAACAGCATGTTCTCCTGGAAAACCACCGCCATGCTCCGGCGCAGCGAATCCAGCGTCACCTTGCGGACGTCGACGCCGTCGATGGTGACGCGCCCCTCGTCGGGCACGTAGAGCCGCAGGATCAGATTGAGCAGCGTGCTCTTGCCGGAGCCGCTGGGGCCGACGATGGCGATTCTCTTGCCGACCTTGAGCTTGAGGCTGAGATTGTCCAGCACCGGCGTCTCGCTGCCTTCGTACTGGAAGGTGACGCGGTCGAAGGTGATGTCGTTGGTGATGCGCGGCAGATCGGGCGCGCCGGGGCGATCGGCGCCGCGCGTCGGCTCGTCGAGCAGCTCCTGCATGTGGCGGATCGCCGCGGCTGAGGAGATCGACACGGGGATGAAGTGCATCACGTGAGCGATGTTGTAGGAGACTTCCCAGAACGCGCTTTCGAAGGTGACGAAGGTGCCGATGGTGATATGGCCCTTGGTCGCCAGATACGCGCCGATCGCGAGCACCACAAGGTGCAGCATCAGCACCGAGATGGTCACCGTCCGCTCCACCATGGTCGACAGGAACGTGGCTGAGGCGATCCTGTTGCGGGTCGCGTCGTTGCGGAAGGTGAAGAAACCGAACATCTTACGTTGCAGGCTGAACGCCTTGATCACCGCCTGCGCCGCCACGTTCTCCTGTACCATGCCGAGCAGCGCGCTTTCGTTGAGTTTCTGCTCGTAATTGGCCTGCACCGCCTTCGGCGTCAGGATGCGCGGGCCGATCAGCGTGATGGGGAACACCAGCAGCGCGACCGCCGCGAGCTGCCAGTTCAGGAACACCAACAGGATGATGCCGGCGATCAATTCCAGGAACGGCAGCGCGGCGCTGTTGACAAAGGTCTTCACCGAGCCTTCGAAGGCCGAGAGGTCGACCGAGAAGCGCGACAGGATCTCGCCGCGCTTGGTGCGGCCGAAATAGGCCGCCGGCAGGTCCTGGACGTGTTCAAACAGCCGCTGGCGAACATCGGAGATGACGCGGGACGCGAGCCGCGCGTCCCAGCGCTCGTACCAGACCGCGATGATCGAGGTGAAGATGCCGGCGACCGCGAGTACGCCGAGGATCTTGTAGAGCGCCTGGAAATCCTCCTCGCCGAGCGCGTCGTCGATCAGGTACTTCAGGCTGAGCGGCATGATGACGTTGAACAGCGTCTCGACGACGACGCCGAACGCCACGAATGACGCCATCCTTTTGTAGTTGGTCAGGAAGGGCTTGACGAACCCCAGGATGGTTGCGAGCGCGCCGGCGGCTTCGCGGGCCGTAAAGACGACGAGCTCCTCGTCCTCGTCATCGAGCTCCAGCTCGTCATCGTCCCCGTCTTCGTCGTCCTCTTCGAGGTCCGGCTTGGCCGTGGCGGCGAGCTTGTCGTCGAGCTTGACCGCCGCTTCCGCGGCGAGCTTTTGTTTGTCGGGCGAGAGAGGCTTGGACGCCATGAAACCAACCGATGCTGACGGCCGGCATGACCGCAGAGAAAGCAGGAAATAGCGGCTACCGCTATTGCACCGATTCTATGCGATCATGATGAATTCGGCAAAGCAATTGGCTGGTCCGCTCCGATCCTGCGGCTAGCCATCCTCCTCGTCCTCGACCTTGTCGAAGAACGAGTAGCGCAAGCTGTCGGCGTCGGCGTACCACTGGCCCGGGCCCTTGTTGGCGGCGAGCGTCGCCTCCCAGAGCGCGTCAGCGCAGTCCTTGCGGTGCATCGCCAGGTCGAAGCCGTTGCCGAAGAACAGCTCGGACCATTCCCACCAGGTGCCAAGCTTCTTGACCCCGCGCAGGAGGTCATAGCGGTCGATCACGGCCGAGGCCATGTCAGAGGTAATCGAACCGAACACGAGGCCGGTTGTGACCACGCGATTCAACTCGCGGATCGCGCGAACCACCTGCTTCGGGGAAACGTGGCAGAGGCTCGTCTCGAACACGAAGTCGAAGGCGCCGTCCTTGAACGGCATGTCCGTGATCGAGCCGAGCTTGTTGTACTTCTTGAGCGCCTTCGGCGTTTTGGCGTGGACGGCGCGGTTGTTCTCGATACCCCAGGCGTCGACGCCGCGCTCGCGCAGCGCGCCGACCAGTTCGCCGCTGGCCGAGCCCGCGACCAATAGCTTGGCGCCCTTGGCGTTGCCCCAGACGATACCGATCAGCTTCGCGAGGTAGTCGGGATCGGTGAATTGGCGCCACGCCTCGCTATAAGGGCCGAGGCCGCGATAGTTCTCGAAATAGTCGCGATCGATCTTGTTGGAGAGCGGCTTGGCGTCCTGCGCACGCTCGCGGCGCAGCCGCATCATCTCGGTCAGGATGATGTCGGTCGCCGCGTCCGAGGAGTCGAGCAGCCCGTTCAGCGTGGAGTCGAACAGATAGTCGCCGACCACCACGATGCCGGGATGCTCCTTCGGCTCGGGCCGGTGGTTGGTCATGACGTCGCGCACGGGCAAACCGCCCGGCAGCGCGTTCACGGACGACAGCCAGCGGTGGATCTTGCCTTCCATGAAATGCGCACGCGCGTCGCCGAGCGAGGCCGGCAGCGATTTCAGCGCAGCGTCGATCAGCTCCTGGTCCGACAAATTGGCGAAGGCCAGCGCATCGGAGCCGGGAATGAGCCAGTTCAGCACACCGTGCTTGCCGACGTCGTGGCGCGCGCCCTCGTTGTAGACGCAGCAGCCGCCGAACGCCTCAGACATGAACCAGGCGCCGAGAATCTTGTCACCCCAGAACGGCGTGTCGAACAGGATCGAGACGCGCAGATAATGTGCGGGACGGTCGAAGTAGGAGACGTGCTTGACCATAGACTTGCGGAGCTGCTCGCCTTCCCAGCCGACGGTGGCGAGCCAGGAATGCGGCAGGCAGACCAGCACGAGATCGAAATCGCGCGTCTCCGGGCCCTTGCCGTTCATCATCTTGAGCTGATAGCGGCCGGTCGGCGCCTTGCCGACGGTGAGCACGCGGTGATTGAGCTGGATGTCGGCTTTGACCTCCGACTGCAGGCACTCGATCAGTTGCTCGTTGCCGTTCTGGATGGAATAGAGGCCGATATAGCCGTCGACATCCATCAAATAGTTCTTGAGCGCGTTGAGGCCGTTGGTGTTGTGGCTCTCGGTGGCGATGTCGGAGCGCGCCATCACCTTGAAGAAACGCTTTGCGGTTTCGTCCTCGACCTCCTCGTCGAGCACCTGCTCGGCGGTCTTGTAGGCCCAGGGGTTCTCGTTGTCGTGCGCGCCGACGCCTTCGTAATACTCGATCGGCGACATCGCCTCGGCGCAGCGCTTGCGGAACGCCTCGATCGCAGCCGCGGTCCTGGCGCCGTATTTGCGGCGCATGCCAGACACGTCGTCAAGGATCTCACCGCCGAACTGGACCTGCTCGGCGTCCATCGGAATGGTCTGGAGCCCGAAATGCTGGATCAGCTCGCGCAGCGGATCGGGGCCGGTCATCGAGTAGTCGTAGATCTCGGCGACGCCGGCCTCGTACATCGCCGGCGCGGAATCGAATTTGCGCGTGACAATCTTGCCGCCGAGCCGGTCGGACGCCTCATAGATGGTGACGCGGCAGAGGTCGCCAAGCTTACGCTTCAGATACCAAGCGCTCATCAGCCCGCCGGGGCCGCCGCCAACGATTGCGAGATCAAGCATGTCAGTTCCGTGGTCTCCGGCCCTGCCCCCGTCACGGGACCACCGGTCTAAGCTCCCCTAGCAGAAGCGCTTTTCAGCCTGAAGGAAAGATGAACAAAGGTTGATCCTGCACCGCAACAGGCAAACAAAGCAGCAAAAAGGCCAGCTTTCGCCGGCCTTTTCGTTATCCTCGTATTCCTACGGATGAACCATTATTCCGCGGGCGGCAGCGCCATCGGCTCTGCTTCCGGCGCGGGCGACACGACGGCAGCCTGCTTCTCTCGCTCGTCCAGGATCAGCTTGTCGCGCTTCATCGCGACTTCGCGGATCTTGGCCATGGAGGCGCCGGTGCCTGCCGGGATCAGCCGGCCGACGATGACGTTCTCCTTGAGGCCCTCGAGCGGATCGACCTTGCCGTTGACCGCCGCTTCCGTGAGGACGCGGGTGGTCTCCTGGAACGAAGCCGCCGAGAAGAAGGAGCGGGTCTGGAGGCTCGCCTTGGTGATGCCGAGCAGAACCGGCGTACCCGTGGCGACCTTCTTGCCCTCTTCCTTGGCCTTCTCGTTGAGCGCGTCGAACTCGATCTTGTCGACCTGCTCGCCCGAGATCATGTCCGTGTCGCCCTGGTCGGTGACTTCCACCTTCTGGAGCATCTGACGGACAATCACCTCGATGTGCTTGTCGTTGATGAGCACGCCCTGGAGCCGGTAGACCTCCTGGATCTCGTTGACCAGATAGGCCGCGAGTTCCTCGATGCCCTTGACCGCCAGAATGTCGTGCGGCGCCGGGTTGCCTTCCACGATGAAGTCGCCCTTTTCGACGACGTCGCCGTCCTGAAGGTGGATGTGCTTGCCCTTCGGGATCAGGTACTCGCGCGGCTCGTCGGTCTTGTCCATCGGCTCGATCGAGATACGACGCTTGTTCTTGTAGTCGCGTCCGAACCGGATGGTGCCCGCGATTTCGGCGATGATCGCCGCATCCTTCGGACGCCGTGCCTCGAACAGTTCCGCCACCCGCGGCAGACCGCCGGTGATGTCACGCGTCTTGGCGCTTTCGGTCGAGACAC
>JAEWFG010000345.1 GCA_023388935.1 Pseudomonadota bacterium
TCGATCAGGCATTCCTTTGAGGCGAGGGTCTCAGGCGAGGCAAGGAGAACGACCGCCTCACAGCGCTCATTGGCGCGCCACAGCGCCTCGCGCCAGCGCGAGCCCGCCCCAATACCCTGGAGATCGACGAAGACGTCCTCGGCCGACCAGCCTTCACGGACCAGCCATTGCTGGAATGCCAGCGCTTCGCAGTTGTCCTTACTGGAGTGGGAGATAAAAATGCGTGACATGCGTCACTCCCCCCGTGCAAGATCGAAGTATTCTAGTTCCGCGCGAGCAAGTTGACCAGTCGGTGGCTAAAGCGCAGCGGTCCGGTCGAATGGCTGTTGTCTATGCTAGTTTCAACGTTGCGTAGACGGTAAAGCCAAGACCGCGGCACCATGCCCTCGTTTGCGCCCTCGAGCATCAACGTGCGCCTTCAGGCAGGCGACCGGCACTACTTGGCGACGAACCCTAACATTGAAGGCGGAGCGCCCACTATGACCTACATCACAGAACGCCAGGATTAGCGCGCTGGAAGCGGCAGGCCTTAACGGCCAGGCATTGCGGGACCGCCTCGACCCCGGTCAACCGGGCATGGCAGTCCGGGGCGAGCGTTGCTTGGAGCTCGGGCAGGGGAGGAATCGTTACCCGCATACCCGTTTTCTCGGTCTGGATGGAAATCACGCCATTGCGGACGTGCTGCTTGCCGACCACTGCGGCGCTGCGGCGCAGGACGGTGTACAAGAAAACATGTCGAACATGACTCGCTTGCGGATTCCGCGCGGCCAGCGCGGGCGCAGGTCCGTCTTCTTCGAGCCGGGATTTAGTTCAGGGCCGAATCCGGGCCACAGCTTCGGGTCTAGAAGAGGGCGACGAATGATTGATGTTGACCTTCAAGGTCATGGAACGCAGACTTGAGGGGATCAACTTCTGGCTGTCTCGGCGCGATAGACAGCCGGGGACGGAGTGTCGGATGGCAGCCAGTGTTTACGTGGCACCAGAACAACTCCCGGAGTTCGACGAGCTTTATTCGATCTCCGATCTCCATATGGGTGGCCGGACCGGCTTCCAGATCTTCAATTCTGGCGACGCGCTCGCGGCTTTCATCGAGCATGTCCGGACATTGCCTGCCGCCAGCGTGGCGCTGGTCATCAATGGCGATCTGGTCGACTTTCTCGCCGAGCCGGACGCCGTCGCGTTCGATCCGGCCGGCGCTGTGCGCAAGCTCGACCGGATCGTCGGCGACGCCGCCTTTGCGCCCGGCTGGACTGCGCTCACTAGGTTTGTGCGGACCAAGGGCCGCCACCTCGCGATCACACTCGGCAATCACGACCTTGAGCTGGCGTTGCCCTGGGTGCGCGATCACCTCACCGAGCTGCTGACCGGCGCTGACGAGCCTGCACGCGCGCGCCTGACACTGGCGTTCGACGGCACCGGCTTTCTCTGCCGGATCGGAAATGCCCGCGTATTGTGCGTGCACGGCAACGAGGTGGATACCTGGAATATCGCCGATCACGAGACCATTCGCCGCTATGGCCGCGACATTCAGCAGGGACGTCCGGTCGAGACATGGGTGCCGAATGCCGGCACTCAGCTCGTCATCGATGTCATGAACAGCATCAAGCAGAAATTCCCGTTCGTGGATCTGCTCAAGCCCGAGCTCGAGGGCGTCATTCCGACCCTGGTCGCAATTGCTCCGGAGCAGCGTAGTCGCATCTTTGCCGCATTGCCGGCCGCCTTCCATCTCGGTCTCGACAAGGTCCGCCGTTCCGTCGGACTGCTCGGCGCCGACGAGCCGGACGAGGGAGGACCCGAACGGTTGGCCCCGCTACGAACCGTGCCCCCGACGCCACGCATCAGTCGCGAGCAGCTGCTCGATGCGGTCGAGCTGCAACTGGCGCAGGGCGTCGAGCCGATCTCGCTGGTGCCGCTGGATCAGCGCGGCCAGTATCTCGGAATCGGCGGCGCCATCACCAGCTTCGTCTTCGGCAGTGACGTGCGCGAATCGCTGCGCAAAGGGCTGGACGGCCTGCAGAAGGACCGCAGCTTCGATTTCAAGCAGACGGACGAGACGTTCCAGCAGTTCGACAAGCAGGTTGGCGCCGATGTCGATTTTCTCCTGACCGGTCATACCCACTTGGAACGGGCGCTGAAACGGAACGAATCCAGCGGCTGGTACTTCAACAGCGGCACATGGGTTCGTCTCATCCGGCTCGAGGCAGATGTCCTCGCCAGCGCGGACAAGTTCTCCCAAGTCTATGACGTGCTCGCCGCCGGATCGATGGCGGCCCTCGACGCATACCCCGGCCTGATCCTCAAGCGGCGTACCGTTGTGGCGATCCGCTCGACTCCCGCGGGGACGAAGGGAGAGCTGATGCATTGGGACGAGGCGGCTGGGCTCGTGGCGATGCCGAACGCAAATTTCACCAAGCCGGCGGGATAGGTCGCTATGCGCACGATCACCTTGGAATTGCTGCGGCATGGGCCGGCACACAACCAGCTGCTCTCGCCACTCACGCCCTATCTGGCGCTGTGCGAGAATCACGGTGCCGAGACCCTTCATGTGCCGTTCGAGCACAATCAGTTTCTGCATCGCCTCGATGCGCTGGGTTATCAGTTGGAGGAGCAATCACGACTGTTCCAGCTTCGGGACACCGCCGCGGTCATTGGCGAGATGCTCGGGAAAATTCCGGGACTGACGGCGGAAGCCAACCGGCGAGGGCAGTCGGGCGAAACGCTCACCCATCTGAGGCTGATCATTTCGGCTTCCGAACTGGCGCTGCTTCCGTTCGAACTGGCGCTGTCTCCCGCCGGTTGCCCCGGCGCCGGACAATATCTCCTGCTGCAGTCGGAGACGCCGGTTTGCCTGACCCGGGAGATCCGGCGCTCGCCCGAAGACGAGCTTCGCTGGCCCGACCGGCCGCGCATCCTGTTCGCCGCGGCAGCGCCGCCGCAGGTGGGTGAGATCCCGGTGCAATCGCACCTGCTCGCGTTGCGCAAACTGATCCAGCCATGGGTGAAGTATTACGATCCGGCCAACAGCCAGAAGCGGGCCGAGGCGGTCGGCGCGCATCTGACTTTCCTGCCCGATGCCTCGGTCGAGGCGATCGAAAAGCATTGCGCCACCGGCAACTTCACGCATGTCCATATTCTGGCGCACGGCATCAAGCGGCCTGAGGCGCACGATTACCGCTACTACGTTGCCTTGCATGACGCGCGCGACTCGAACCGGCTGGACTATGTGAGCGGGACGCGTCTGGCTGCCGCGCTGTGCGCCGCAAGCGAGGACTGGGGGCGCCAGCTGGCGAAGCCCGCCGTCGTCACGCTGGCAAGCTGCGATTCGGCTAATGTCGGGTCGGTCGCCGGCGCCGGCTCGAGCGTTGCGCACGCCCTGCACGAAGCCGGCATTGGGATGGTCGTGGCGGGGCAGTTCCCGCTGTCGTTCGACGGCTCGGTACGTCTGGTCGAGGTGCTGTATGAAGGGCTGCTTTGGGGCGAGGACCCGCGCACGCTGGTCTATGATCTGCGCCGCCGGCTCTACAGCCAGTTTCGCGAACGGCACGATTGGGCGGCCCTGACGGTCTACGCGTCGCTGCCCCCGAGGTTCGAGCAGGAGCTGTTCGGCGTTCAGATCGAAAGCGCCATGCGCAGCATCAACGCCGCAATGAATTATGCCGACGAATTGACCCGCCGGTTGTCGGAACGGATCGGCAAGAAAACCAGGCAGTGGAGCGCTACGGCGGAAAGCACCGAAGTGTTCAAGATTGCCAACACGAGAATCGAAAAGTCGCGGCAGCGGCTGAAGGCCCTGTTGACGCGCATTCCCGACCAGCAGGCGCGCATCTACGGATTGCTGGCGAGCAGCGACAAGCGTCAGGCGGAGATCCTGTATGCCGCCAGCCGGCACGTCGATTTCGGCGACAAGCAGGAAGAATACCGATCGGAATCCGGCAAGCTGCTGGTCGAGGCGCGCGATTATTATTGGAACTCGTTCATGCTCGATCGCGCCAACCACTGGGCGGTCGTTCAATACCTGTCGCTGGATCTCGTCCTTCAACGCGTCCCGGAGCTCGCGAACCAGTCCGCCGCCACCCCCGACGCTATCGCCGGGCGCCAGGAGAAGAACGCCCAGGCCCTGTGGACGATGGCCCGGCTCTTGTCGCTCTATGACCTCAACACCGGCTCGAACAAGACGCGCAGCTGGGCGCATGGGAATCTGCTCGAGCTCTACCTGCTCTCATTGCTCCCCGAGATCCTTCCTAAGGTGAGCCCCGAAATAGCTCCCGACGCCAGGGGGATCGAAAAGCTGGCGCTCGAACATCAGGACCGGCTGACCGATATTGCGGGCGCCGATTCCTTTGAGGTGTATTCGACCCGGCGCCAGATGCGCCGTTATCTCGAATGGTTCGAGCCGCTGACCAATAACGGTCTGGCGCAACTACACGGTCTTGCGGAAAGGCTGTTCGACCGGTTTCCCGCATCCGTCGAGGACATTTTCTAGGCTACCACCGGCCAGGACGGTTCGATGAGTTGTTTTCGCGCCAGCGCAGGCTTCCTGCACGTTTTGCCAAAAGAACTGGTGGAAGGGGAATGGCAGGAGGCAAGCTCGCGAGGAGTGTGAAGACGGTCACAGCCTGCGCCGAAATAGTGACCTAATATTAGGTCCCGGGAAGGTGACCCGCTCTGCAGAGCGATACGCCGAGTCGCACGTTCGGCGAGTTGGGAGTTTATCCAGTGGAGAACATCAGGGACGAAAAGGAACGGCGCGAGCTTCGAAACCTCGTCGACCAGATCAAGAGCGATAGCGGCTGCGTGCTGATCCTGGGGCCCCGAATAGCGGTTCGAGCCCGCGATCCGGATCGACGGCCCCTCGAAGACGTCCTGACGGACGAACTCGCCGCGAGCCTCGACGAGGCGCCGCTCGAAGCGCCGGCCTCCCTGAGGCACGCCGCCGATCTTCATTTTCGGCGCAAACAGGACCGACGGGATTTGCAGACGTCCGTGCGGGACTTCTACGCGCGCGAGGCCGCGTCAACGACCGAATTCCACCGCTGCCTGGCGCACCTGCCGTTCAAGCTTTGCATTAGCGCCTCCCCCGACAGCATGATGCTGAACGCCTTCGAGAGCGTCGGCAAGCGTCCGCAAAAGGATTACTATCACTTTCAGCCGCAGGGGCGGAACAGAAAGGCGGATCTCGCCATACCGACGGAAATGCGGCCGTTGGTCTACTACCTGTTCGGCCACCACGAGGACGACGCCTCCCTCGTTCTGACCGAGGCGGACCTCATCGACTATCTCGTCAAGATCATCAAGGGCGACCCGCCCGTCCCCGACAAGGTGCGCAGCTTTCTCGCTGATCCGTCCGCGTCTTTCCTTTTCCTCGGCTTCGGCTTTCAGAACTGGTACTTGCGCGTGCTGCTCAAGGTGTTGGGCGTCTACGGCCACGTGTTCAAGTCGGTCGCGTTCGAGGATCCGCAGTTCGTTGACGCTCCTGAAAGCCGGCATGTCATCGCCTTTTATAAAGACCATCGAATCGAGTTCCGTCGTCTGAGCTGGGAGCCGTTTGCCGAGCAGCTTCTGCAAACCTATCTCGAGAGTCTGCCGCCTCCCCAATCCGAGAAGACGTCGGTGTCCGCGCTGGGCGCGGACACGCCGGAAGCCTTTCTCAGCTACGCGAGCGAGGATGTTGAGGCCGTCGCCGAACTGGAGGAAAATCTCCAGGCGAATGGAATCAAGGTTTGGCGGGACAAGACGAATCTGCGCGCCGGAGCCCGCTGGAACGAGGTGCTGCAATCCGTCATCAAGGAAAGGGTGGACTATGTAATTGTGGTTCAGACGATCGCCATGACGACGAGGATCAGCGGTGTCTTTTTCCGTGAGATCGCGGCGGCAAAGGAAAAAGACGAAGACATGGGAGAGTTCCGGGGGCAAAAACTGACATTCCTCATTCCAGTCACCCTCGGCCATAGTCAGCCGCTCGGGTCGCTAAAGGACCTTCACACGATCGACGTCACTGCGGGCATAGACGCCCTAGTCGCGGCGATTCAAGCTGACTGGGAGATTCGGCTGAAGCTCAGGGAGCTTCAGGCGAGCGCGGCATGACTAAGAGTTCGCCAGCTGCCGCGGGCGAGGAGGCCACGTGCAGCCGGTATCCCGGAACGCGCCCCTTCACCGACTCCCCAGAGGATCAGGCGCGCTTCTACGGCCGCGAAGCTGAAGGCGAAGAACTCTACCTTCGCGTTCTCAGCGTGCCGCTCCTGGTCCAGTTTGCGGCCTCGGGCCTCGGGAAGACGTCGCTGCTCCACGCGTACCTGTTTCCGCGATTGTGGCTGAGGCCTTTTCTGCCCGTCATGGTTCGTCTCGACGCGGCGACGGAAAGCCTAGTCGAGGCAGTGGCGCGCTCGCTCGAGCAAGCCTGCAAGACTAAAGGGCTGAAATTCCCCAAGGTTCGGAAGGACGGGCTCTGGGAGCTGCTGTCGACGGCCCTGATGTGGCGCGACGATCTCCTATTGACGCCGGTGCTGGTCTTCGATCAGTTCGAGGAGGTCTTCACCCTCCGCGATCGGGCGTTCCGCGACACGCTCGCGGACGAACTGGGCGCGCTCGCCACGGGGATCCCGCCCGAGCGCATGCGCGCTCAACAAGGGGACGAGAGCGCGCGCTTCAGGGCGCGGCCCGACGTGAAGATCGTGATCAGCCTCAGGGAGGAATATCTCGGGAACCTGGAGGAGTTCAGTCCCGCGATCCCCAACCTTTTCCGTGAGCGCCTGCGCCTCGAGCCGTTGGACGCGGACGCGGCCGGTCGCGCGATCGTCGAACCCGCGAAACTTGAGGCGAAGGAGGGCGAAGAGCCGTTCTGGGCGCCGAAGTTCGACTTCGACAAGTCGGCGCTCGAAGCGATGCTCGCTTATCTGAAGGGGCGGTCCGGGGTCATCGAACCGTTCGCGCTGCAGTTGCTCGCCCGTTACGCGGAGGCGATCGCCCATCGTAAGGGCGAAGAGAGCGCGGACGAGGCGAGCGAGGTCCGCCAGGGCAAGGCGGCGTTCGTTCGTCGCGAGCGCGAAGAAACCGACAGACTGGTCCGCTTGACGCTGGCCGATTTCGACGGAGGGACGGACTTCGAGCGGGTCCTCAAGAACTTCTACCAGAACGTTCTGGCGACGGTGCAGCAGAAGCTGGGGACGGCGGCGCGCAACGATGCGGAGGAACTCTGCGAGCACGGTCTGCTCGATTCCGACGGCCGTCGGCTGCTCCTGGAGGAAGGTCAGATCCGCGACAATTTCGGCGTGGGCGCGGACACGCTGACGCTGTTGGGGCAGGAGCGGTTGATCAGGCGCGAGCCGAGGCTCGAGAGCGTCTTTTGCGAGATCAGCCACGACCGTCTCGCAGAAACGATCCACGCGTCGCGGCGAAACAAGCTGCCGAAGCGGGAGCAGGAGCAGAAGCGGGCACTGGAGGAGAAGAAGCGGGCGCTGGAAAGGCTCGTCTTTGGGCTGGGCGCGCTCTGCGCGGTTTTGGTCATTGCGATCGTGGCGGCGTCGTTGTTGTACAAAGACGCAGTCGAGACGCACGAGGCGCTGGAGAAGGCGAACTTCGTCGCCGAGCAGCGAGCGAGCGACCTCGATAGACAACTTAAAATTGTTAGAAATCAAGACCAGACGCTTAAGACCCAGAAGCAGGAACTCGAAATCCAGAAGCAGGCACTTGAAACCGAGAAGAAGGAAGCCGTGCTTGCGCGCCAGCACGACGAGGCTTTGCTTGGTTTCACGCTGGGCGAGCGATTTCTTGGGGAGATTCGAGATCTCGGTCGCACATCGACGCTCGAGAAGGTGCGCAAGCAGACCGAGAGCGCGGAAGCGCGGGAGCCGAGTCTGGTGAGCGCGCTCGCCTCGCGCAATGTCGGGGACGTTGAACGGAACAGGGGTGATCTTGGAGCCGCGCTGGAGAACTTCCGCAAGGCGCTGGACGTGATCGAGAAGAGCCCCGACGACCCAGAGAAACGCGTAGAGAAACAATTGGAGAAGGTGAGGGAAACGGCGCGCACCCACGATCGGATGAGCGAAGCTCTCCGAGACTCCGGCCAGATGGTGGAGGCGCTGAAGCACTACGAGCACGAAGTGAAGGCGTGGCGCCGAGTTATCGAAGCCCCTCCCTCTACGGCGGCCGAGCTGACCGACGATTGCGCCAGTCTCGCGGACGCCTTGGCGAATTCCGGGGACCTAAGAAGACAAATGGGAGACCCAAAGCCCGCGCTCGCCGAACTCAACGAGGCCCTCGACATCGCGTTCGGACTGCTGTTCGGCGCCAGGTCCGCCCCCGAGTTTTGCCGCCTTCGTCCGGATGCGATCGCGCCTCACGCCAACCCCAGGGCGCTACTGGTCGCAAGCGAGGCGCTCGGAGCGCGATTTTTCGTTTCCTCGGCTTTTCACGACGACGGCGATGCTGCCACGGGCCTAGCGATGGAAGCGGCGAGATTGATGCCGAGCTCGCTCTCGGCGCGGAGGAATCTCATCGTCGCCCTGACCGTGCGAGGCCAAAGCCAGACCGGTCGCGACGCGGTCGAGGCCTATGAAAGCGGAACCGCGAGAGCGAGGGATTGGAGCCGTTGGGATCCGAACAGCAAGGTGGCGCAGCGGGAGTTGGCGGCCGCCCAACTCCTGGCGGTCGAAGGTACCGTCGATTGCTCCAAGTCCTGCGCATGTCCCGCCAACGACAAGACCTGCGAGCGTGCGTCGTCGCTGAACGAACTGGAAGCCACGGCGCTGGAAGCGCTACAGACGCTGCGCGTCCTTGCGCAGTCGGACCCCAGCAATGCGTCGTGGCGGTCCGATGAGGCCTGGGCCTGGCGGACCTACGCAAAAGTGCTGTCGGCGCACGGTAAGGGGCGGAATTTGGAGCGCCTGAGGGCGCTCGAAGAAGCCGAAAGAATAGGCCGGGACCTGAAAGAACGCCTTCTCGGCGACGCGGAGAGTTTCGCCGTGCTTCTGGTCGACAAATTTGATGCATTGGCGGACCTTGACCGGCTCAAAGAAGCGAAGAGGTCGCTAGAGGAAGCAACCGGCGTCTTTAAGGACTTGGCGGCGGCGCACCCCGACAACGATAGGTATAAGGACGACTTGCGCGACGCATGGGAGCGCGAGTACGAAAAGCTACGCAAGGTCGACAAGACAGGCGCAGATGACGCGAAAAAAAAACAGAACGAGATCGCAAGAGTTGCAAGAGTTGGTTTTGAGGAAGAATACAAGAAGCAGTTGGACGACGCCGCTAGGGTTCACCTAGAGAATGGCACAAAGCTTAAAAAGTCCGGACAATACGGGGACGCGATCAAGGAATTCGAGGCTTGGGAGACCAGTCACTTGATGCTTATGCGGTACCGGGCGCCCTCGAAGGATGATTTTACCCTACTTAGCCTGACCTACGGTTTGATGGCGGAGGCGCAGGACAAGCTCGGAAACGTCAGCGAGCGGGATGAGTCGCTCTGTCGGTCGATGCACGCCGCCGAAATCAGCGCCAGTGTGTCGAAGGATCGGGACAAAGATGAGACGCGCTTGGATCTGCTGATGGCGCGGATGAAATTGATTGCTGCGCACCGCAGCAAGTGGTCCGAGGGGGTCGACGAAGCGTCTTTGCTCGTGGCGCGAGAAAGTACGGCTGACGCCCACAGCCTTCTCATGAGCGATCGGCAGAACATGGTCGTTCTTTCAGCGCGAGGCGAGCTCAGGCTCGTGCTGGGCCAGATTCTCCAGGGTCGGAAGGAGGTTGGTTGGCAGGAGGCGATCCGAAGCGGTGTGATTGATTTAGAACTCGCCGCGGGCAGAAACAAGCAGGACAAGCTTTCGCTGACGTCCGCGGGGGACGCGCGAGTCATGCTCGCACTGGATCTCAATGAGCAAAACAAAGAAAAGGAGGCCAGTGACGAGCTGCAGCGCGCCCTCAAGGACTATCTGGAGGCGTCGAGACGGGATCCGAAAAACACGGAGGTCCAAGGCGCCATTCGTAACACTCGCCAGGCGCTGGCGGCGCTGAGGACCAATTAGGTCCTGGTCCGCCGGCCTCGCGCGCCTTTAACCGCATGGGAGGGCCGCGGCTCTGACGCTAAAGAAGGCTGGCAGGTTCTTCATTTCGCAGTTTCCTTCGCCACTCAGGGCGTTTCACTCACTGACGGCTGGCGGACATGTTATCCGGCGTGCAAAATTTGGACGCCGGTTGACAGGCGGACACTCGGCATGCGTGCCACCGGTTCACAGACGATCATCTTGGACAAGTATTCATTCCAGATGACGCTGTTGCGCTGAGGCGCCCGCGGGGTCGCTTCCATCCGGCGTGGAACGTAATCCTGCCGGCTGCAATGCCGTTAGGCCGGGCTCGAAGAGGAGCTGCGTCAGCGTCAGCTCGAACGGGAGAGGCAGGAGCGGGAACGCCGACAGAAGCTCATCGAAGCGAACTACGAAAGGCCTTCAAGGGGGGCGGGCCAACTTACGGCATTGCACTTCTTCTAGCGGAGACTCTCATCAGCAGAGACCGAGTCCTGCGGTGGAAGCGCCGACGATCCTATTTGGAAGTCGTGCCTGCAACCGCGGAGTGGAAAAGCCCTGGCGGGATGGGCAACTTGCTACCCAGATTGCTACCCAACTAGGAGGCACAGGCGAAAACGGGGAGAGACGAACAGTTACCTACTCGCTAGAATTTGACTGCTCTTTGTGACTGCCGGAAACAGCAAGGTACTGGCCGGTACGAAGGTTCGAGAACTGCAAAACCTGTCAACTGAGACCGCAAACTTAATCAAGTATCTCACTGATGGTTTCCACTTTCGTAGCTTTTTACTGTAGATTTCAAGGTCAGGATCAAAAAGGCAAACGCCATCAAAGCAATACGGAGGAGGGAGTATCCCCAAACCCTGTTCGACTTAACGGTCTTCGGTTGAACTTAGGCGGCAGCAATAACGCGATCCTCGCTCAATCTAAATTATGAGCTTTCGCCCGAAGCGCTCTGTGGGCAAGGACATTGTTTGCCGCGGGATAGGCTCGAACGTACGGCTAGCACTGGTTCAACACTTAGTAACCCATGAGTCCGGAACGAGTACGGTACCAGTTCGGTACCAGTTCGGCACCACTTCGGCGCCGGTACCGAACACTTCGCACCTGGTGACAGAGAGTCAAACTTATCATTTTTCCGACATTCCGCCTCATTCGCCCGTGTTCTTGATGTTCGTTCGAAACAACGAAATCAAGGAAGCACATTCGATGTCATCCAGCGTAGAGGAAGCGATCCGCACAGCCTTTGGCAGTAAGCAGTCAATCGTTGCGAGCGTGAATGAGGCAATGATCGCCCTGAAGATAGGGCGCGCAAAAATCTATGAGCTTATCAATTCGGGAGAGTTGGAGAGCTACCGCGCGGGTGCTTCGCGCAAGATCCTGTGGCGTAGCATCGAGTGCTACGTTGAGCGCCGGCTTACCGAGGGGGCCAAGCGCCGCCTGGGCGCCGCGTAAGCGGGAAAGCAGCATCAATGCATTTGGCTACCCAGTCGGCGGCTCAGCCTACTGATGAGAAATGTGGGGACGACATCTGTCAGCTCACGGCAGCTCAACTTCAGTGGTTTGACCCGCAGCACGATGAGCAGGCCGTCCCGACCCAGATTGATCAAGCCGTTGCTTGCGACTCGGAACGCGAAGCGGCGCTTGGGACCGGGAAGATCGGCCAGAGCGCAATTTCGCCGGATGAGGCCCGCACAGGTATCGCCGTCGAAGTACACTTCAATGAAGTCCCGCTTGAGTTGCGCCTCGCTCTGGAGAGCTGGGAGCGTACGCTGTCGAGCATCGACCGGAAAGCTCTAGCAGCGCAGTTCGTCCGCGCTGCAACTGAGATTCTACGGCTCGTATCGGCCAGCGTAGGGACGGCTTTTCATCAACAAATCGTTGATGCCCTGTATGCGATGGGTCAACGGCACGGTCTCTCGTATGATGTTGTGCTGACACTCATGCAGTCAGCAGCCATTGCGCCTCTTGACAATGTTCCGGGCGACGCGCCGCCGGTCGGAGTTTTTGGTGAAACCGGCGACACACAGACCCAGCCACTCAAGCTAACCTATTTCGACAAGTGCGGCGAGTTTGCCAACAAGAAATGGATTTTGAAGGGAATTGCCGCACTGGGCGAGACGTCAGCCTGGATCGCGCCGCCAGGAGCTGGCAAATCCGCACTGTTGACAGAGATGGCTGTGCACTGCGCCGCAAAAATCGACTGGCGGGGACATCGCGCCAAGATTAGTTGTGGAGTGGTGGTGTTCGCATTGGAGCGGGGCGACCTTTTCAAGCGCCGGCTATGCGTCTATCACCAGCGGGACGACTTAACAGGCCTACCGATCGCAGTGGCCGACGCCGTCATCGACTTGCTCGATCCCCACTGTGTTGAAATCATCGTTTCTACAGTTAAAGCAGCTGAGCGGCAGTTTGGTCGCGCAGTTGGATTGATCATCTTCGACACCTACGCCAAAGGTATCGCGGCAAACGGTGGTGATGAAGACAAAGCCAGGGACCAGAATCGCGCTGCGGCCAATCTCCGGAGCGTACACGCTTGTCTCAACGTGCATATTGCCCTCGTTGGACATACCGGAAAGGACGAAAGTCGCGGCGCGCGCGGTAGCAACGCTCATGCCGCCGATGTCGACGTCATGGTGCAGATCAGCGGAAAGACCACCAAGGTGGCGCAAGTCGTCAAGGGTAATGATCAGCCCGAGCGTGAGGTCGCACGTTTCGAGCTTGAAGCTTTTGAACTCGGCCGGGACGAGGATGGTGATCCAATCACCACTGCGATCGTTTCCGCGGAAGTCGCCGACGAGCCGATCCAAGGCAGCTCCGTCAGGAATCGCAGGAAAAATACCAAGGCTGAGGCAGCGTTACGCGTCCTGTTTGGGTGCATAGCCGACAGCGAAACTACTCAACCGAGTGACGTTCGAATACCGGCAGAGGCTCGCGTTGTCACAATGGGCGTTTGGCGGAGTCGGCTCGAAGAACACTCGATCATAACCCGAAAGGGAACTGGCGCGAGGAATTCAAGCGCATCCATGTGACGCTAAAAAGGTCAGGTCTTATAAGTATTTGTGGCGACTTCGTTTGGCCATCACAAACCATCACAAGTCGTCACAGTGATGATCTGTGACGCCGCCCATCACGTGTCACGTCACACTTGCCCCCCTATTGAGGGGGCAAGTGAAGTGACGCAGGGGAGAGTTCAGGAGTTCGAATAGCGCTACATCCGTGCGCGTTCGGCAAGCCATGGGCGAGCGCGAAAACTTCACCAGCGTCCGTCCGCGCAATGCTCATCCCGTTTGGCAATTCATTGAGCTGCGCTGACCCCGCAGCAATCCTCGAGGCACAGGGAGCAAAGTTAGTCCGGGATTAAGTCTGAGACAGTGCTAAGAGCAAAGAGACTGGGCGGCCGATTAGTAAACGAAGCTCGGGGGTGGGGTAAGTCGAAAAAGGGGGTAGCGAGACGTTGTGTGTCCGTCTCCTACTAGGCGGTACATCGAAAGGGCGTCGTAGCCCGCGGCAGCTTGGCTCTCCTAAAACAAGCAGCTACAGCCAATATAGATGTTCCGCGAAGATATGAAGCACTTGCTGTTTTCGTGGAATAGCAAATGGAACAGTGAGACATCTCGATGGGACCGAGAGGCTGAAACAAGGACCACACCCGCCCACATTGGGAGCGGCGGGGAGGTCGCGGCGCCGACCCTCATTCGATCCTCAACCAATAACCCGCACAAGTCCGGGACCGGTACCGAACCGGTCCTCTACAAGGACCCCACGATTCGGCACTTCGTGCTCAGAGGAAGGATCTAGGAAGAAGGAATAAGGGAAAGGAGCAATTTCAAACCAAAGATAAACCTGTCTTGTCATTGTACCGTCTGCCTCAGAAACGACGGCTGATACGACGACGACCAAGGTTGTCGAAGATGGCGTTCCGACGTGCCCCGATTTCAGAAGGGGCCGAATACCCTCGGCTGAAGCAAGCATGGGGCCGAATTCGTCAGGAGCTTTCCCAAGCAATCGGAACTGGATGGCGCCGCCCGGTCGATATCGGTCAGAACGAGCCGGGGAGGGATCCTGGAGCTCAAGCCGTTATAGGCTAGTGGAAGAGCCTCACAGTTCATGATGTCGTCCGGAGGCTTTGCTCGGCTAATAACCATCGCGCAAATGAGCGCGGAGGTTTTCCAGGCACCGGATGGCCGCAGGAGCAGTCGAAGCCTCCTGGGCAATATCGCAGATCAGTCCAATGAGCATTCCGGCATGCGATAAAGGTTTTGGTGACCACACCTCGAAATGCTTCTGTCCTGCGGGCGTTCGGCAGTCGACCTTGATCGTGATGCCATCGAAACCAATATTGTGCTCGAAATCGAACGGCGCAGCCAAAAGCTCATCCAGCTTGGTCCAGAATTGAGAAGCGGAATTCGACGCAACAACGCTTTTTTTTATGAACTGGGGGCTGACCATGCTCTCGGCGGAAGTCAGCTCTACAATCGTATGATCCGACTCAGCTATAACACGCAGCGAGGTTTCAGCCTCGAACGATGGCTTGAGCAGCACTTCTGCAATTCGGGACCTAGCGCTCTCCTGCTCGAGCGCCAGACCTGCAACGAGTCGCGCGGCTGCCGCGAGGGACGCTAAACGGGCCCTCTTTTCTGCGGTGGCCAGGCTCGCTTTCGCATCTAAAAGCTGTGCCATTGCTAGATGTTGGCGGGAAGTCCATCGCATCAGGGAAATCCGGCGAGCGCGCAGTCTGAGCCAAGGCAGTTCATCAGATCAAAGACAGGTATTAACTAGCACTATTGTCCGTGGTTTAATAGGCCTACGAATGGTCGTTTGCGTCTATGAGGGCGCAAGCTTTAGTTGCCAGAAATATTCGACGCCTCCGGGTCAGCCGCGAGCTTTCGCAGGAGGCGCTGGCGGTCGACGCCGGGATTGACAGAACTTACGTCAGCCGTCTGGAGCGAGGGATTGAGAATCCATCGGTGGCTATTCTGGAAAAGCTGGCAGTTGCTTTGAAGGCAACTATCCCGGACCTGTTTGTTGCACCGCCCAAAGGCGAAGCACCACCTCGGCCGCTCAAGGCGGGTCGACGCCCACGCAAGTGAGCCTGCGTCCGAGGCTGCCTGGAACTCGCGCAAAGTACCTAACCTAGCTGACGAGGCCTACCGACGTGTCGATCATGGGGGCGGAGGTTAGGAGGCTACTCGACAACGCGAGATCAAAAATCCATATGGTTTTGGGGAACGGGGCTCCTCCGCATCCGAGGAGCCAAGTACTTCTGCTCGTTTGAGTATCTGACTGGTGTCGGAAAGGCCGAGCGCCTAGCAACGGTGCCAAGCTACGGTTTACCCTTGTTCCAAAAACGATCGGTCAATTTCGAGAAGCGGGATCGGACGAAATGCTTGATGATCCGGAGGCGCTGCGAGGAGGGGACCTTGCCGGAGCGTCTCACCACTGGTGTTCACTTCCTCAAGAGAGCGAGGAGTCAATACAATAGACCTCAGCTGGGTATGGCAGCCTAGATTACCGCTTGTAGGATCTGTGCCGCCGCTCATGAGTCTCCGCAAAATTCGACAGGCAGATAGGGCCAGCGAGTTTACCGGGGTATGCCGCAGTTCCCTTAAACTCCCTCTCCACTTTGAGCAGGTGGCCGCCCATTGTCGGCTACGGTGCGGCCGTTGAGAGCACCGGAGGTGGTGTCCGACGTGCACAAGAATCTAGTTCGGCGCGCGCCCCGACCAAGCTACAGGTGGTATGACACCGTGTGTCACAACCTGCCAGGTGCACATTGGCTAGCACCGACCGGTTGCGGCACACTTATTAATATATTTATTTAATATATTTATCCGTGGACGCGGCCGACTGCCCGCCCGCGGCACCACCATTTGGGCCAAAGTAATAAGCGCCGATCGAGGTCGCTACACCGCGTGCGACGAGACTTCCAATACCGTTTAAATCTGTTGCAGCATCGGCACTGATGGGGCCGATGGCATTTAACCCCTTATTGTGGGCCGTCGCTGAGTTCGCAGCAAAAATCGCAGCAACTGCAGTGGCGATCAATAGCAGATTGCGCATAAGATCTCTCCTTCAGTAACCGAGAATTCTGATTTCACTAAAAGAAGAAGATTTTAAGTTCCCTGGTTTGCTAGTTTGGCGTGCCCATGCTCGGGACCGTTCAATCAAATCTTCTCACATAGGAATCACGGGGCCGCGAGTTGTAATCTTCGCAAAGTGCGGTCCGCGGGCGATGGTGAAATCCGGACGAATGAGAGCGGCGATTAGAAGTCGACCAGACAGCTACGTTCGATTCAATCTTGTTGGGTTCCGCTAGTGGCGATACGTTGGCAGGAATCCCATATTTGGCTTGCCACTGGTTCTCGCTTGACCGGCAGCGTGCCTTTCCAGCCCGCCAAATACCGCGCCTTCCGCAAATCTTGCTAAGTTACGTGCATTCAAGATTTTCCGATTAACCTCACGGCTAATCCGAGTGCCTCGAGCATCCAGGCCAGGCCATCGAAACTCCGAATAACCTAGTGGTGTTCAGCATCCACATGATCGACGCTGCCGATCGGAAAGGCCACGCTTTCGGTCCAACAGCGAGGTCATTGCGGCTATCGCAACTGCACTTGTGCAGAGCCATAGCGACGTTGTAATTTGTGGCGGAGCAGGCGGCGACATTCTGCTATGGTGCCTGCAGCGACAATTCCTCCGGTGCTGGTGCCAGCAACCTAGTCGAAATAAAATAGTCGGCAAGACGACAATCGGGCTGCCTACTTTCCTTGATTAGTATTTGCTCGATCTCGTCAAGAATTTTCAATGAAAGGATGCTGCGGATTCCGCCGCAGTCGATGGCGAGCAGCTTGTGGGGACCGCGGCGCTTGAGACGAGCGCTCAAATCAAACCAACGTTCTGGCAAACGACCGACCAATTGTGCTCCCTCTGAAGCTCAAACGAGCTACGCCACTATCCGTACAAAATTGCGATCGTCTCTGCCAATCTCTTCCAGATGCGTCGTGGTGTGCTAGTAGGGAGTGCTCGCAGTCATATTGTTCTTACTGGTTCAGCCGCTTCAGCTCCGCCTGCACCGAAGGCAGTATCACCGAGCTCTTTGCGCAGCTATCGACCGCCGAACGCAATCGTCCAATGGCGGCGGTGCGGTCGGCACGCAACAGCGACTGCTCAGCGACGAAGAATTGCGCCTCGCAGAGGTCGCTTCGGGCACCAGCGAACTCTAGCAACGCCTGCTCAGTACTGCGTCCAAGGAGCATTTCGACTATTTGGTAAGGCCACTCCGTCGTTTTTGCGCGCTCAGTGTTGGCCCTTAAGTTGTTAATCGCGCTGGTCTGAGATCCTGACCGCACCTGGGCTATATAGAGCCACAAAACCACTTGCAATATATCCGGCTCCGGCGTATCCGCCGGATTTTCCAGGAAATGCGTGAAGTCTGACGCCGCTTCGTGATAATTCCCCGCGTCGAAATTGGCACACCCGCGACCTTCGATGGGTCTGGTGTCTCGGGAGCCGAGCTGAATGGCGTGGTCATAGTCCACGAGGGCGCGATCGTGTTCTCCCCGAGCACGGTAGACATTCCCGCGCCCATTGTACGGATCCGCATCTTTGGGATCGAGCTGAATCGCCAGATCGAAGTCCGTAATGGCTTGATCGTAGTCTCCTCTAGCAAAATGGGTGTAGCCACGATTGTTATAGGCATGAGCATAATTGGGATCGAGCTGGATCGCCTGATCGAAGTCCGCAATCGCCCGATCATAGTCTTTCTTTGTAGAGTACGCTCGGCCACGCCCGTTGTACGCAGTAGAAGACTTCGGATCGAGCTTGATCGCCTGATCGAAGTCCGCAATCGCGCCGTCGTAGTTCGCTTTTTTTAAGTAAGCATAACCGCGATTGTTGTAAGAAGGGGAATCTTTGGGATTGAGCTTGATCGCTTGATCGTAATTCGCGATGGCGCCGTCGTAGTCCTTTCGGTCGTAGTAGACTTCGCCGCGATTGTTGTAGGCATTAGCAAATTTGGGATCGAGCTTGATCGCCTGCTCGTAGTCCGCGATAGCGCGATCATAGTCCCTTTTGTGGTAGTAGGTCCAGCCGCGCTGGTAGTACAATTCCGCAGCCTTAGGATTGAGCTGGATTGCCTGATTATAGTCCGCCAAAGCGCGATCATCTTCTCTCCGAGCACGGTAGACATCCGCGCGACCTTTGTACGCGAAGACAAGTGTTGGATCGAGAAGTATGGCTTGATCGTAGTCCGCTAACGCGCGATCGTAATCCCGCTTCCGATAGTATGCATCCCCGCGACCGTTGTACGCAACTGCAAGTTTCGGACTAGGCTGGGCGGCCCGCTCGTAGGCGGCAACGGTCTGGTCGTCATCCAGATCCGAGATTTCAATTGCGCGTTTCCATTGCTCACGCGCATCGGGCGTTCGTTTAATTTGCCAATAAGCGTCGCCCAGATGATCGTGGATTTTTGCGTCGCTTGGCTGAAGTTCCACCGCACGTTCGAGTTGTTCGACTGCCTCAGCGTACTTTCCGATATGAAAATAGGCCCAGCCAAGCGAGTCGAGAATAAAGCCATCGTTGGGGCGTTGTTCAGCGGCCCTCCTGATCATACTTGTAGCCTCGTCCACGTGCTGGCCCATCTCGATCCATGAGTAGCCAAGATAGTTGAGGACGTACGGCTGATCAGGGGAAAGATTCAATGCCATTTTAAAACTTGCTTCGGCAGGATCCCAGTCCCCCTTTCTTTCCATGCAAATGCCGCGGTAATAAAAAGTCCTCCAATTCTGCTTCGTCGGCTTATCAAGCAAATCCACGGCTTTGCCGTAAGCCTCGGCGCATTCCGCAAACTTTTCTCGTTTGCGAAATCCATCACCAATGGTGGCGTAAATAGCGGCATTCTTTGGGGCGAGCTGAAGTGCTCGGCCGAACATCGCTCTCGCTTCGTCGTCCTTGCGATCGGCAAGGAAGGTATTGCCGCGATCGGCATAAACGCCTGCACGCAGGGTCTCGACGCGCGCGCTTGCAGTCGGATCGATTTTGAGCGCCTCGCCGAAGAGTACCGTGGCCTCGTCCTCCTTGCCGTCATTCAGGAGGCGCTGGGCCTCTAGCGTTGACGACGCGAGATCATACGGCCATTTGGCCATTGTGATGCACCAGCGCGGTGGCGCCAGTGGAAGATAGACAAGTTTGCGCTCAGCGGGTGTCAGACAACGTTGCACGAGGGTTTTGGCCTCCTGTACAAGTGCCTGCCCTGTCGAGAAAAGCTTCCAGAGCCGCACCGTCCGGTCGTCCGACACGGATGCGACACGCGCGCCATCAGGTGTCACCGCAACGGAGAGGACGGAGGCCTTATGGCCCTTGAGCTCGGCCAGTTGCGTGAAGGTCTTGGCGTCCCAGATCCGGACCGTGTTGTCGGCGGCCCCGGAGACAATGCGGTCTCCATCGGGCGTCACCGCAACAGATAGGACAAAGCCCTCATGGCCCTTGAGCTGGACGAGCTCCGTGAAAGTCTTGGCGTCCCAGATCCGAACCGTCTTGTCTTCGGAGCCGGTGACAATGTGGGCACCGTCGGGCGTCACGGCAACAGATCGGACAGAGCCCTCATGGCCCTTGAGTTGGGCGAGCACCGCGAAGGTTTTGGCATCCCAGATCCGAATTGTCTTGTCGTTGGACCCGGATACGATGCGGGTGCCGTCGGGCGTGACCGCGACGGAGAGGACCCAGCCCTCGTGGCCCTTGAGCTGGGCGAGCTCCGCGAAGGTTTTGGCGTCCCAGATCCGAATTGTCCTGTCGTCGGACCCGGTGACAATGCGGGCGCCGTCGGGCGTCACCGCGACGGATCGGATAACGTCATCGTGGCCCTTGAGCTGTGCAAGCTCCGTCAATGTCTTGGCGTCCCAGATCCGGACCATGTTGTCGGCGGCCCCGGTGACAATGCGGTTTCCATCGGGCGTGACCGCGACGGAGAGGATTGGG
>JAEWFG010000388.1 GCA_023388935.1 Pseudomonadota bacterium
CCACGTGGCCAGCCGGCGGCTGAGAAAATAGACCCTCGAGTTCCATGTCAAAATTTTGACTGAGTGCCACAAACTTAAATGAGGTAAACGTATTGGGAGGACCTTCAGGCAAGTGGCCTGCCAGGTATTCTCGAATGTTCGTAAGTGCCTTTTGTGTCGCGGGTGAAAGATGGGACATCGCGCTTCTCGCTTCTTAACGGAGTGCGGTTACGATAGACCAGTTTGAATAGCTGCTCGCTTGTCGCTCTGGGTGGTCGGCTATCCACGCCCACTAGCGCTCGGGGGTTGTCTCGCGCCGGCCAGGACGGCGATCAGCAAAGCGCCATGAAGCGGATAGTGCAGCAACACCGAGGGCCGCTTGAAGACAAAACCGGCGGAGAAGGTCCATTGCGTCCTCCCGTCCCGCCTGAACGCTATCACCAAACGAACTCTCCACGATCGCTGAGGTTGGTCAGCCAACTTGACCGACATAGCGAAGGTGAAGCTATCAGGTGTGAGCGGTCCTCAATGCGCGCTGGTCGTTTTCGCATGTGAGCGTGCGGACTGGAACCCATCTCAGTCCGGAATGCGAAGATGAAAGCAGACGCGGAGCCGTAACGTGCGACGCGGCGCCAGCGAGACCGGATCGGTAGCAAGCCACGTGCTCGTCGCTGCACAGTTATTGCGCCCGGATCAAGCTTGAGGTCGATAAAATTCCTAAGTTCCGTTCGGGCGCTTGACGCCAAGTTCCGACTACCCCGGACCGTTGGATTCCGTGCGGCGGAAACTATAGTCTCTCGCATGGGAATGAACGTCGCCATTGAGCTCGACGCCGGCGAGAAGACCTTTGCTTCCGGCCTCCTGCCTAAGTTGATCGACTTGCTGCGCCGCAGCCGCAAGGGCGAGCTTGTGGCCGTGACCAGTCGCGATCCGGATCTTGGCCTCGAACTCGAGGCGTGGTGCCGCTTCACCCGCAACAGTCTGATCGGCACAGAGGTTGAAGGGGGGCGCACCCGTTGGGTGCTGCGCCACGGAGAAGCGCCGGAGGATGTCGTAGATGAGCGGCCCCTCGGCTCACGCCTGTGGCTCTATACGAATTTCGACTGCAATCTGAACTGTGACTATTGCTGCGTGCGCTCCTCGCCGAAAGCGCCGCGGCGAGCGCTCGGAATCGACCGGGTGCGGCGGATCGCGAGCGAAGCGGCGGAGCTCGGTGTCAAAGAGATATTTGTAACCGGCGGCGAACCGTTTATGCTCGCGGACATCGGAGAGATCCTGCTTGCCTGTGCTGCAGCGGCGCCGACCACCGTCCTCACCAACGGCATGCTGTTTGCGGGAGCCCGGCTCGCAACGCTGCGCGCATTGCCGCGCGAGCGCATCACCTTTCAGATCAGCCTCGACAGCCCGACGCCGGAGCGCCACGAAAGCCATCGAGGCGAGGGAACATGGGCGCGCACCTGGAAGGGCATTGAGACGGCGCGCGCCGAAGGATTTCGCGTGCGGCTGGCAGCGACCGTGTCAACGGACGAGGAAGCCGAGGAGTTCCGCGGCTTCCTTGACGCTCAGGCGATCAGCGAAGAGAACCGGGTGATCCGGCGCATCGCGCTGCGCGGCGTCGCGACGGAAGGTATCGCTCTTGCAAGGGCCGACCTGGTGCCGGAGGTGACGATTACCGCGGACGGCGTGTTCTGGCATCCGGTCGGAGCCGAGGACAATGATCTCCTGGTCAGCCGTGAAATCTTTCCGCTCGCTGCCTCCATTGCGGCCGTGCGCCGCGCCGTCGATCGCGAGTGCGATCATCAGCGCAGGCTCGCGAAGATTTTCAACTGCGCGTGAACGGCGGACGGCCCGCCGCTATGCCGCCGGCCTTGTCAGAAAGCCCTGCTGCGCGGAGGCTTCCCGCAATGTCGCATAATCACCGAGCTGCGGCGCGATCCATTCACGCAAGCCTTCCGCTTCCAGCACCGCACGATGGACCGGATTGTCAAAGCTCATGGCGAAGAGGGCCTTGGCGAACTGCTGTTCGAGCGCGGGATCGAGGTCGGACCTGGCCGTGAACATGCAGTGATTGAAGGGCGGCGAGCTCCATATCTCCGTCAGCGCGCCTTCCGGGACCAGGCGCCCGGTGCGCACGGCATTCCAGAAGGGGCTGCCGATTGCGCCGGCATCAGCGCGGCCGTCGAGCAGCGCCCGAACGACTTCGGACTCGCTGGCGCCGGTGTCGCCATGCTTGCCGACGTCGCTGTTGAAGCGCAGCGATTGGTAGTCTTTTCCCTCAGCCATCCCCTCGCGCTGCAAGAAATACACGGGAAGAATGGCCGCATGGCCGCTGTCGCGGCTGCCAAGAGCCAGGGTGCGGCCCTTGAGATCGGCAAGGCCGGCGACGGGGCCACCGGTTACCGCGACGATCTTAGTCATCCAGCCCAAATCCGTATCGCGCATCGCGATGGGCCGGCAGCGGCGTTCGCTCCACACGTCCGACTGGATATAGGCGAGGTTGGTATTCCATCCGATGTCGATGCGCGGCAAGGGATCGCCGGGCGTGGCGAGCAGGGCGGCGACCTGCCCCTCGTAGCTCTGGAACAGCACTACCTCGACAGGCAGATGCGCCTCTTCGTGAAAGTATCGCCGCATGCCTTCCCAGATGCTGACCACCTTCGGATCATAGGCGACGGCGCCCACCCAGATTGTCTGGCTCATGATGTTCACCTGTCACGCTTGATGCTTGAGGCAATCAATTCGCGCGCGCGTCGCGCCTAGAACAGCGGTATTCCCAGAATGGCCTTGCCGATGAAGTCGCGCAGGACATCGCCGGTCGGCGCCATCACGGCGCCGGCATGGGCGTCGCGGAATAATCGCTCGATCGCTAGATGCTTGGAAAAGGCGGCGCCGCCGCATACGCGCATCGCCGCCGAGGTCACGGCGATGGCGACTTCGCCTGCTGCGGCCTTGCTCTCGAGCACGCGCAGCATGGTCGTTTCGCGCGGACGTTCGAGGTGATCGACGAGATCGTCGACGCGCGCCGCAAGCCCATCGGTGTCGATCTGCATCGTCGCAAGCTGCGCGCGAAGCGTCTGCAGGCTTTCGCCGAGGGTCTGGCCCAGATGATCGAAGCGCGCGCTGTTGAGATGACCCGCGGTCCCCGCGACCGCGGCCCGACATAGACCCAGCGCGACGGCCGAGGTTCCGAGGTTAAACAGCGGAAGCACGATCTCCAGCATCGCCTTGAAGCCGCCGCCGTCATCCGTGAGCTGCTGGCCGGGCGCGATCTCGCAATCCTCGAGCATCATCGGTGCGGACGCATTGGCGCGCATCCCAAGACCATCCCAGGGGCCGGCGACCGAAAGCCCGGGCATGTCGCGGGAAACGAGATAAAGCGTCGATTCCGTTGGGCTTGTGCCTTCGGGCGACAGCGCCGAGACGACATAGCTCTGCGCCTGACCGGCGCTCGTCACCCATGATTTCTTGGCCGAGAGATGCACACCCGCACCGTTGCGCTTCGCTCGCGAGACCGGTGCCCAGAAGTGACTGCGCGATCCGGCCTCGCTGAAGGCGAGCGTGGTCAGATGTTTTCCGGCCGAAATATCCTTCAGTGTTTGCGCGACCGCGGCACCCGGACGGGCGGCCGCGATGGTCGCGGTGGCGCAGACATGCATCAGATAGACCATGGCGGCCGAACCATCCGCTTCCGCAAATGTTGCGACGACCGCGGCGAGGGTCCGGGGTCCGAGGCCTGCGCCTCCGACATCGGCGGGCAGCATGATGCCGAGCAATCCTGACGGTCCAAGGGCAGAAATTGCCTCGGATGAAAAGCGACCTTCCTTGTCGTTTTGTCTCGCGGCCGGCGCGAGGATTCGATCGGCGATGTCCTTGGCATTTGAAACGGCGGTTTCGTGATTCATGACAATCCTCGATACCTTGCCATGCGGGTTCGACAATATCGAAACCCGCTCTGTTTCCATCCTGATGCTACGCGACATGCTTCGGGCATGGCAAGCCGTTACCGTACCAGCAGCGCGGGCGGTCCAGGTTAGCTACGTTCGCAAAAGCCGTTTGTTACATGTCATGAAAACTTTTTTTGACGTTCGTGATAGGCTCCTCCTCGCCGCATCCGGTGAGCGGCGCTTGCCGGCCTTCGAGTCAGACGCTACCAATGAACCGGCAATGGAGAGGTTTGTCTGTCATGGCGGCCAATGCTGACGACACGCTGCGAACGGCTGCGATCGCCACAGGTGGCCTGCGATGTCGGCTCGAGCCGTGAGCGGCGCGGCGATCGGAATCGTCTGCAAGGCGCCGCAAGCCGGCCTCTCGAAAACGCGGCTTGCCAGGGCCGTCGGAGCGGTCGCCGCGTCCGAGCTCTCCGCGTGTTTTCTGCGCGATGTCGCCGCGGCGATTGAAGCGGTGCCGGAAGCGCTCGGCAGGCGCGGCTATGGCGTCTATGCGCCGGCGGGAACGGAAAGCATCATGAGACAGTTGCTCCCCGCAGACTTCGGACTGTTGCTGCAGGCGGGCGACGATCTCGGCCATGTGCTGATTGGCGCGACGCGGGCGCTTCTCGATGCCGGGCACGATTGCATCTTGCTCGTCAATGGCGACAGCCCGACCTTGCCGCCGCGTTTCTTGACGCAGGCAATTGAAGCCTTGCGCGCGCCCGGTGATCGGATGGTGCTGGGGCCCGCGAGCGACGGCGGATACTATCTCATCGGGCTGAAGCGGCCGCACCAAGAGCTCTTCTCGCGTATCGAATGGGGAACGGAAACCGTCGCCCGTGCCACCTGCGAGCGCGCCGCCGAGCTCGGTCTTGTCACGACATTGGTTCCGGAATGGTACGATGTCGACGATATCGAGAGCTTGCGCTGGCTGCAGGAAGAACTGGCCGGCCGTTCGACCCGCTTCCGTGCAGGCGGAGCGGCCCCGGCGAGCCGGGCCTTCCTCAAGGCCGGGCCGCAGATAAGCCCATAACGCCGATGGCCGGGACCATTTCCTCTCAATCAGGTCGGCTGGCGCGCGGGGCCGATAAGATTGCTCCGCTTCATCTCCTTGCCGGCATCGGTGTTGTCATCGTGGGCCTGACGCTCGCGACCCCGACTGCCTTCGAAACCCTCGGCGACGACGCGTTCATGGCGCTCACCATCCCCGCGGGCGTATTGACGATCGCCGCGACCAATGTCGCCGAGCGCGCGCCGCAGAGACACGCGCTTTGGCTAGTTTTCGCATTGGCTATTCTGCTTCGAGCTTATGTGCTCACGTTCGAGCCGCTGCTCTCCAGCGACATCTATCGCTATATCTGGGATGGCAGGGTTCGGGCCGCCGGCATCAATCCCTACCGTTATTTCCCCGCCGATCAGGCGCTGGCGTTTCTGCGCGATGATACGATCTTCCCGCATATCAACCGCGCTGACACCGCCGTCACCATCTATCCGCCGGTGGCGCAGTTCTTCTTTTTCGCCGTCACGCGGATCGGTGAGAACGTGACGGTGATGCGTCTGGCGCTGGTGGGATGTGAGGCGGTCACGGTTATCGTGATCATGCTCCTGCTGCGGCGCATGAACCGCCCTGGGACACGCGTCGTCGCCTATCTCTGGCACCCGTTGCCGCTGTGGGAGATTGCCAATAGCGGTCACGTCGACGCGCTGATGGTTGCGCTGATGATGCTCGGCCTGTGGATCGCCCTGACTGGGAACGCGCTCCGTGGCGCGGTGATGATCGCGTTCTCGATGCTGGTGAAACCCTATGTCGCGCCGGTTCTGGCAGGCATCTGGCGACCGTGGGATCTCAAGGTACCGCTCGTCGTGATCGCGGTCATCGCGCTTTGTTATATTCCGTATCTCTCGGTCGGCTGGGGCGTTCTTGGTTTCCTGACCAGGGGATATCTGACGGAGGAGGGCATCAGCGCCGGCAACGACCTCTGGCCCCTGTCACTCTGGCGGTTGGTGTTCGGCAAACATCAAGGGGATGTCGCCGTCTACATCGCGACTGCGGGGCTGATCCTGCTGTTCAAGGGGCTTTCTGTGGCCCGTAGCCCCTATCACAGCATTGCGTCGCGCCTTTGCGACATCAACATGCTGTTACTCCTGACGCTCTTCTTGTTGTCGCCGAATTACCCCTGGTACTTTCTCATCGTCACGCCGTTTGTCGCGCTGCGCGGCTCGCCTCCAACCTGGGTCGCCTCGATTCTGGCGCTGCTTTTGTCCGAGCAGCTTGACTGGGATTTCTACATTCCAAGAATGGTGGCAAAATCAATCCTGTTTGGAGGACTTTTGCTGGCGTGGATCTTGATGGCCCATCGGGCCCGCATGCAGCGTTCCGCCGAACCGGGAGTGCCGCAATGAGCGTATCGGGTGAGAGGAACGGTACCAAGGCGCGCTTCGATCCGCGCCGCTATCACGAGTCGGTCACGGGCGACCGCACCGAGGTCGCCGCGCGTCCGCCAGTCTGCCTTTATCTCGAGGTGACCAACCGCTGCAATCTCCTGTGCACCACCTGTCCTCGTACCTATGAGGAGCTCGAGCCGCCGGCCGACATGAGCTGGGAGCTGTTCACCTCGATTGCCGACCAGGCGCCCGGTCTCGCCCGAGCGGTTCTGCACGGCGTCGGCGAGCCGATGCTGGTCGCGAACCTGCCGCGAATGGTCCGGTACCTGAAGGACCGAGGCGTCTACGTCCTGTTCAATACCAACGGAACCGTCCTCAGCGAGCGCAGTGGCCGCGCGCTGATTGATTCCGGACTTGATGAGCTGCGGGTGTCGCTCGACGCCTCGAACCGCGAAAGCTTCAAGGCGATCCGCGGCAGGGACTATTTCGGCCGCATCACCCGCAATGTGCGCGCCTTTCGTGAGCTCCAGGAGCGGGAAGGCCACACGCGGCCACAGGTTTCGATCTGGCTCACTGGACTGAAGGAGACGATCGAGGAGCTGCCGGCCTTCGTGAAGGTTGCAGCCGAAATCGGCGTCAAGGAAGTCTATCTGCAAAGACTGGTGTTCTTTGATGAAGCGGCCATCGGCAAGGCGCGCGCAGATCAGGCCCTGTTCGAACGCCTGACGGCGGAGGAGGCAACCTATCTGAAACAGGCCGAGGAGCTGGCGCGTTCGCTTGGGCTGACCTTCAGCGCGTCGGGGGCTGCGAGCGAGCCGGGCCTCAGTCTGAAGGGCAGCGGCGAGGGTTCGCCGTGGTCGCTGTGCCGGCGGCCGTGGTCGCTGATGTATTTCACGGCCAATGGCCGCGCCTTGCCGTGCTGCATCGCGCCGTTCTCGCAGCGTGGCTATGAAAATTATACACTGGGCCATGCGAGCCAGCGGTCCTTGCAGGAGATCTGGAACGGCCCAGCGTATCGTAGTTTTCGCGCGGCGTTGCTCTCGGACAAGCCGCCTCAAAGCTGCGCTAATTGCGGCCTGCGCTGGAGCCTGTGAACGCGGTGGGCATCGTCTCGGCGATCATCCCCTGCCTTGACGAGGAAGCGGCGATCGGCCTGGTCGTCACCACCGTGCTCGCGCAGAATGTGCGCCAGGTCATCGTCGTCGACGGCGGCTCGCGCGATCGCACCGTCGAACGGGCCAGCGCTGCCGGGGCGCGCGTGATCGTCGAGCCGCGACGCGGTTATGGCCGTGCCATCCAGGCCGGCGTCGCGGTGGTGCGCGACGACACCGATATTATCGTCTTCCTTGATGGCGACGGCAGCGATCCCGCCGAGAAGATTCCTGCGATGCTGGCGCCGATCCTTGGCGGAGAGGCTGCCTTTGTGTTGGGCTCGCGCATCCGCGGGGACCGCGAGTCCGGCAGTCTCGGGCCACAGCAGATCGTGGCGGGCCATTTTGGCGGGCTGCTGCTTCGCCTCATCTACGGCGTAAACTTCACCGACCTGTCGCCGTTTCGTGCCATCCGTCGCGAGGATCTCAGGCGTCTCGGCATGAAGGAAGAGACCTATGGATGGAATCTGGAAATGCTGATGCGGGTCGCGGCTGCACGCCTGCCGGCACAGGAGATCGCCGTCGGACAGCGACGTCGGATCGGAGGCGTATCGAAAGTCTCCGGCAACCTCGCCGCCGGCCTCAAGGCGGCCTGGTCCATCTCAGTGACGTTCGTTCGGCTGGCGCTTGAGCTGCGAACCTCTCGCCAACCGTGATGGTTGGCGGTCAGCGATTGGCGCAGGCAACGATATCACGAGGAGATTTCCGCGCGGCGTCTCCTGGCGGGGAATATACCGCGAGATATCCGCCATCGCCCGCGAGCTGATGTGTAGCGATCTCGCGATAGCCGACGGCCAGACAGCTCGCTGCGCAACAGCTCGATTGGCGTGCCGTGCTGATCAGTCGGACGCTCGAGGTCGACGATCCCAACCCGCGCGCCCGGCTTCAAGGCAGGCGCGAGATTGTAGAGAAAGGCATAGGGCTGGGTGATCTCGTGATACATGTGCACGAGGATGGCCGCATCCAGTGAAGCAGCGGGCAAGCGCGGATCGTGCGGCTCACCCAGCGCGAAGACCACGTTTGTCAACTTAAGTTGTGCCAGGCGTTTCGCAAGCTCGACCAGATAATCCCGCCTAACGTCTTCTGCGATGATGGAGCCGGTGGGGCCGACCAGCGGCGAGAGCCGCACGGTGTGATAGCCGCTGCCGGCGCCGATGTCGCTGACGGTCATGCCGGGCTTGATTTCAAGAATGCGGGCGATCTCCCCATCCTCGTTGAGGGAGTCGCGGTGCTCCTCGCGGGAGCGGCTTGGGCTGACGATCGGCGCGACCGGACGTTGCGGCGCCGGAAATTCCGACGCGGGAACACCCGGCGGAGCCAGATAACCGATGTCGGCCGCGCAGGCAGGGCTGGCGACCAGCGTCGCAACAAGGATTACAGCGCTGGCCCGTGCTGTCATGGCTGGTCTCTGCGAGAACGATGTCTAGCCGGCCATGTTGAAGAACCAACCAACAAAACCCTTGCCGTCGCGCACGGCGGGCACGTCGCGGCGCAGCCACGCGTCGAAGCCGAGACTGCGGCCCGCGGCTAAAACGGCAAACAGGAACATCAGGAGCGCCAGGAACATGTAGGTCCACGGCCATTCGGAGGAGTTGCCGTAGAGGCCCAGCCAAAGCTGCAGCGTATAGGCGATGGCCAGCACACCGACAAATCGCACCGCGAGCCCTAGGATCATCGATCCCGCAAACACCAGCTCGGCCAGGAAGACGATGGGCCCGAAGATCGTCATGTGAGGCAGCACGACACCCTTCAGGAACGCGCGATGAAACTCGAATGCCGCATTGGTCGATTCCTGCCCGGTCCAGTATTGCAGACCATCGGACACCGGCAGCGGCAGCTTCCACAGCATACCCTGAAACCACATGCACCCGATCAGAACCCGGACCAACCAGATTCCCAGATGCCGGCCTGTGCGTTGCGTCGGGTCCTGCTGCCAATTCCGCACCGCCATCGCGATGCTGGCAAGCATCAGCACCCAGAACAGGGTCAGGATCGAATAGCGCCAGCCTCCCTGATGCATGTAGTCGTTCGTGTCGCCGGTCAGGAAATGCAAGATATCGACGAAGGGATTGGTGGGCATGCGTGCGCTCCTCTGCGGGCCGGCCGGCTGGCAAGGCGTACCCCCGAGCGGATCGGGGGGCGCCTTCACCGTGACAATCAATCACTCAAACGGGACGACGCTCACTGCGCGTCGACCCACTTGTCGGATCCCGCGAGCTTCACCGACACATCGGTCAACCAAAGCTTGATCGGTTTCCCATCTGCGGTTCCGGGATGGCTCATCGAGATCAGGAGTGGGCCGGCCTTCTTGTAGTCCTCATATTTCGCGCTCACGAGGTGGGGTGGCGGGTTGGGCGCTCCGCGGTGATAGGTGATCGCCTCAATGCGCTTGTCGGGGCCGATATAGAGATCCCAGGTGTCGCCGGGCTGATAGCCGCCTTCCGAAGGATATTTCATCGCGATCCGTTGGGCAGACCCGTCGCCGATCGGCAGCTTCTGCTTGCCCTCGTCGGTGGCGGTGGCGCCGTCCCACAAGAGATGAAAGGGGAGCAACACCCAATATTGATCGTTGGCGAATTGCGGATCGATTTCCTTCTTGACCGCATCACTCTCGCTATCGAGCTTGGAGCGCTGATAGGTCACTTTGACCGGATTGCCCGCTTTGTCCTTGCCGTCGAAGGAGACCGTGTTGGTCTTCGGGCTCCATTCCCATTTATTGGTGATGGTGTGACCATTGGGCAATTCAAGATTCCACGTGTAGCGCATTCCCTCGATCTGGCCGAATGAATCGATGCCGAAGGTCTTGCCGATCTCTTGAGCGACGGGCGTGTCCTCTGCCCTGGAAACTGACGGGAGCGCCAAGAGCGTGCTGAAGGCCAGAAGGAAGAAAAGATGGAGGCGACCGCTTTCGTCGCGGGCCAGAATACGTGTCCTGCGCATGTCGGGAGCTCCTTCGGTTGGGGCGAAACTGGCCATACCTTAGCACGGGCGCGGCACAATCGGAGTGACCGCGTACAACAATGCGAGCGGGCGACTGATGTCCGATTTGGGGCAAACTGAGAAGGACCTCAGCCTGAGCACATGTTGTCCGGGTTACCTCTGAAAGCGGACACTGTGCGACACAATCGGCAGGTCGCAAAGGCGGCCAAAACCAGACTCATGCAGTGCGGCAAGGGGCTCTATCACTCGATTATCTCTGATGCGCTCAGACCTCCCTGGCAGAGTGCACTAAAACCGAACGCGTTTGTGCGTCATGTACCTTGCAATCAGGCGGCTCGCTGAGCCTCCTTACGCTCGATGAAAGCGAGGAGATCCTGATTGATCTTGTCCTTTTCAGTCGTGCACATGCCATGCGGTGCACCCTTGTAGATCTTCAGCTCGGCATTCTTCACCAATTTTGCCGACAGCATCGCCGAATCTGCGATCGGCACGATCTGATCGTCATCACCGTGCAAGATCATCGTTGGTACGTCGATCTTCTTTAGGTCTTCGGTCATATCCGTTTCCGAGAACGCTTGATGCAAAAATAACTGGCCGGCATGCCCGCCATCATGCCCTGCAACCAGAACGACTCCCGCACGCCCTCTGAAATTTGGGCGCCTGGTCGGTTGTAGCCGTAGAACGGCATGCTGAGGCTCTTCCAGAACTGCGAGCGATCGGCGAGTACGCTTGCCCTGAGCTGGTCAAAGACCTCAATCGGCGAGCCGCCGGGATTGGTTGCACTTTTAAGCATGACTGGCGGTACCGCACCAATGAGGACAGCCTTGGCGACGCGCTTGGTGCCGTGACGTCCGATATAGCGCGCGACTTCGCCTCCTCCAGTCGAATGGCCTACATGGATGGCGCTCTTTAAATTGAGCTTCTTGACGAGTTCCGCCAAATCGTCAGCATAAGTGTCCATGTCGTTGCCTTGCCAGGGCTGATCGGAGCGGCCATGACCGCGACGGTCGTGGGCAATGACGCGATATCCGCGTGAGGCCAACCTAGCGAGCAACGACCAATTCAGCTGCATCACAGCGAAAACGTACGCCGTGCTCACAGTCCGGAGCGCTCAACCTTGCGGGGTTGGAAGACGACGTCGCCATCGGTGAGCAGGACGGTCGGTCCCCACTGGCGTAACCGTTCGAGCACATCCAGGGATCCTGGATACAAACGATTGGCGAAGGGGTAATCGACCAAAAATGACGACATGGACAACAGGTGCATGTCTTGCGGGTGCTCGACACGGTAGCGCTGGAGCGCACCGAGATAGTCTCGATAGCCAAGTTCTTCGAATAAATCCTCGAGAATTGTCCAATACCGATCTCGAGTTGGGATACCGTAGTGGTGCTCGAGGTAGGCCTTGATGTCGGCCTGGATGCGGTCGTTGTCGAGAAGTGTATTGTCCACATCGACCAGAAAGACGACTTGGTTCATTGACCTTACCCCTTCCGGATCCGTGTAGTGCTCATCGTGCGACCAAGCCGCATCGCGGCTGTTAAGGCGGCCACCCTCCAGCGGGCGATTCTTCAGGTGCTAACCAATCTTCGACGTGCCGGGCATCGTTCCAGAGTCGGATTGCTGGTTCCGACTGACCGTGTTCGTAGCCGAGTATGCTCAGGCTTGCGGTATCGAGCGTGAAGAAGCTTCCGGCCTGTGCATCGAGCCCCAACCAGCGTGCCGCCAAGACCCGGAGAAAATGTCCGCTCGAAAACAGCAAAACGTTCCCACGAACGGTGCGAATCCGATCCACGATGCGATCTGCCCGAGCACCGACCTGGTCCGCTGTTTCTCCTCCAGGACAGCCGTCGCGAAACAATTGCCAGCCCGGGCGTTGCTGGTGGATCTCCTTGGTGCGACGCCCCTCGTATTGGCCGTAATTCCATTCCAACAGATTGCGGTCGGTTTCCGCGTCACCTCCGAACCCGGCTAACTCGCAGGTTCGAGCCGCGCGCTTCAGCGGACTGGTGAACACTTTGGCGAAAGCGAAGGCCTGCAAGCGCCATCTCAAACTCTGCGCGTTCCGTTCGCCGCGCTCGGTGAGAGGCAAATCGGTGAGACCGGTATGCTGACCTGAGAGGCTCCACGCGGTCTCGCCGTGCCTTGCAAGGCAAATGATCGGAAGGACGGCGCTCATGATCTCGCCCCCTTCAGCTTCGTCCCTGCCGTCGGGTGCGGCGGAAAGAACTGAACTCTGCGCTTCGGACTAAGAAACCTCTGTCGTCAACGCCGTCAAGGTCCGAGCGCCGAGCCTAGTGGTAGCGCGACTTCTACGGAGACGCAACGAGCCATCCGCATCGCGATATGGCGGTTCGCCACGCGACGGGATGCGCGTCTGAAGCGCTGACCTATTCGCTAGTCGCTACTGGTTCTTTGAACGTATTCACCTTCGAGAGGAGGGCTGGACGTCGCAGTTGGCGGTCGCGTCTACGTTGTTCCTCTTTCGTTGCCTGGGGGCATTGACGATACGCACATCATGGGGCTCGATCAGCGTCGAGCGAGCGGAGGAGACGAGATCATGGGCTACAAGCCGATCGAGTCCTACGGCGTCATCGGCGACCTGCACACCGTTGCCCTGGTTGGCATCGACGGGTCCATCGACTGGTGTTGCCTGCCGCGCTTTGACTCGCCGAGCGTCTTCGCGGCGATCCTCGACGACCAGAAAGGGGGCTCATTCCGCATCGCCAGTCTCTACGAGGCGCAGCACAAACAAATGTACATGCCTGATAGCAACGTCCTGGTGACGCGCTTTCTTAGCGACCAGGGCGTCGGCGAGGTCGTGGACTTCATGCCCGTGCAGGGCCCCGGCGAGACCAGAAAGATCCACCAGATCGTCCGGGTCGTGCGGGCGGTGCGCGGGTCGGTTCGCTTCCGCCTCGACTGCCGGCCGGCTTTCGATTTCGCCCGTCGGCCCCACCGGGTCGTCCTGGAGGGTCGGGGAGCGATCTTCGAGGCAGAAGGCATGAAAGTCTCGCTCGTTAGCCGCTTCCCGCTTGGTCGGCAAGGCGACGGCGTCGCTGCCGAATTCGTTCTCAATCCCGGCGAGACGACCACGTTCATCCTCCGCCAGGTGGAGAACCACGATAGTGCTCATGACGGCGTGCTGCTGGAGGCGCGACTGGTAGGCACGGAGGCGCTGACGCAAACCCTGGCTTTTTGGCGACAGTGGCTGAGGAAGTGCAACTATTCAGGTCGGTGGCGCGAGATGGTTCACCGCTCGGCGCTGGTGTTGAAGCTGCTGACATACGCGCCGACCGGCGCGATCGTGGCGGCGCCGACCTGCGGCCTGCCGGAAGAGATCGGCGGGGTGCGGAACTGGGACTATCGCTATACTTGGGTGCGCGACGCCGCCTTCACCAATTACGCCTTCCTGCGCCTGGGGCTGACGTCGGAGGCTGAGCAGTTCATGGCCTGGTTGGAGCAGCGGGCTGTCGAGGGTGCCAGGGGCAACCCCTTGCAGACGATGTATCGCATCGACGGTGGGCACGAGCTGCCTGAGGAGGTCCTCAGCCACCTCGATGGCTACCGAGGCTCGCGTCCGGTGCGGGTCGGCAACGCCGCTGTTGATCAGTTGCAGTTGGACATCTACGGCGAGTTGTTGGACGCCGTCTACCTATACGACAAGTATGGGACGCCGATCGCCTACGATTTCTGGTGCCACCTTCGCAAGATGCTAGACTGGGTGACGAACAACTGGGAGCAAGCCGACGATGGCATCTGGGAGGTGCGCGGTGGACGGCAGCAGTTCGTCTACTCCAAGGTGCAGTGCTGGGTGGCGCTGGACCGAGCGATCCGCCTCGCGCAAAAGCGGAGCCTGCCGCTGGATCGCAACCGCCTGGCCGCGGAGCGAGACCGCATCTACGAGGCTATCATGACGCGCGGCTGGAATACGAAGCGGCAGACCTTCGTGCAGCACTTTGCCACCGACGCGGTGGATGCGTCCAACCTGATTATGCCGCTCGTGTTCTTCCTGTCGCCGACTGATCCCCGCATGCGTGGGACGCTGGATCGGACCATGGCGGAGCTGGTTTCGGACAGCCTAGTGCACCGCTACGAGATCGGCAGAGGAGCCGGCGACGGCCTGACCGGGAACGAAGGGACGTTCAATATGTGTACGTTCTGGCTGGTGGAAGCGCTGGCCCGGGCGGGCCGCGCCAGGGAGGCCCGTTTCATCTTCGAGAAGATGTTGACTTACGCCAACCACCTCGGCCTGTACGCCGAGGAGACGGGTCCGCGCGGCGAAGCGCTGGGCAACTTCCCGCAGGCATTCACTCACATCGGGTTGATAAGCGCCGCGTTCAACCTGGACCGCAAACTCGGCGCGGCGCCTTGAGCAAGGTCGGACCATGAGCGCACAGGTCGCTTACCTAGGGACTTCCATCGCGGACTGGGTGGGTCAGCTTTCGAGCAGCGATCCGCTCCAGCGCCGCCTCGGCGCATATGCTCTGGGCGAGATCGGTCCCGCGGCAACCGAGGCTATGTCCGATCTGGCCGCGGCCCTACAGGATCCGGTTGCGTTCGTGCGCGTCTGGGCGCCGGCGGCCTTGGCCCGGGTGGCGCCATCGGGTGGAGAGTCGGTCCCCGTCCTCATCGCCGAGTTGGGCAACGAACTGGACTTCGTCCGCAGCCTGGCGGCGTGGCACCTCGGTCGCCTTGGTCCGGCATTCCCGGGGATCGAGCAAGCCCTCCTTCCCATCCGACAACTGGGAGGTGATAAGGATCCAAGCGTGCGGGTGGAGGCCGCGCTCGCGCTGGGGATGCTCGAGGGGAAGGGCGCCCCGCCGCCAGAGCTGAAGTCCTTGTGCACTTGAGCCTCCAGCGGCTGTCGTCAGTTCCGTTTAGGTGTCAACGTCACTGTGCGGGCACGAGCGCCGGGGCGTCCTTGTCCTTGATCAAGAGCACCAGGAATTTCGCTGGCTGGGAGCTGCTTGCGTTCCTGTCGACGACATGAACATCGCCAGGTCCTTCATAGAAGGACTGTCCTGGTGTCAGTGTCACCTGTTGTCCACCCTTCAGCTGCATCACGACGGAGCCCTCCAGCACATAAACAAACGCATGTGCATTGTGTCGGTGGCTAGCGCTCGACCCGCCGGGCGCATGCTCGACTGTGATCATCAGAGCTTCCCTGCCGGGGCTCTCCGGAAGGTCCTTGGACATGAGCGGCGTGACCTTGGGCTCCTGAGCCAAGGCCGTGCCTGTCGTGAGGCCTAGCAGAACCAACGCAACGAGCTTGATCGTCATGGTCGGCTCCTTCATTCATTGCCCGCACCCTCTCGTGACAGCGGGTGAGATCCCCAGGCGCAGTTCCAACGCGGGATCAGGCTGCTGCCTGGGAGCGGCGGAGCCATTCGTCTAGACCAATGCGGCCGAGGCGCGCCTCGCCCAGCGGCACGAGCGCGTGCTGCTCGACCCGGCCGCCCCCATATAGAGCCTCAGGGTCGCTCACGACCTCACGCGGGTCACCGACTGCCTTCAGATAGCGGGCAACGATTTCGTTGAACGGTGCTCGTTCCGGGCCGGCGATCTCGACGATGCCATTGAGCGGTGGCGCGAGCGCCGCATCGGCAACGTTGGCAGCAACGTCATCCGATGCGATGGGCTGGAACAGGATGGGCGGGAGCCTGACGATGTTTCCATCCACGCTTGAATCGGCGATGCCGCGGAGGAATTCCATGAATTGGGTCGAGCGGACGATGGTGTATGGGATTCCGGAGGCCTCGATCAGTTTCTCCTGGGCGATCTTGGCGCGGAAATAGCCATTGTCTGTCCGGTCGATTGCGACGATCGACAGTGCAACATGGTGCCGCACGCCCGCTGCGGATTCCGCTGTGAGCAGGTTGCGGCCGGAGGTCTCGAAAAATTCCAGCACCGCCTTGTCTTCGAATGAGGGTGAATTGGCGAGGTCGATCACCACTTGCGTGCCGGCCATGGCCTCCTTGAGGCCCTCGCCAGTGATCGTGTTGACGCCGTTGCTAGGTGAGGCGGCGAGGACATCGTGGCCGCCCTGGCGCAGAATGGCGACGGTTTTCGATCCGATTAGCCCTGTGCCGCCGATTACGACAGTCTTCATGTTAAATCCTCCGTTGTCGTAGCCGCGCTTGGCTTCCGTGTTGCTCGTAGCAATCATTATGAGCCGGGCCACCCCTGTTTCGAGCGCTGCTGCCCCAGGGTGAGAAGCGTGATGAAGCTCGCCCCTTCGCGCTCGACAATACCATACGGCGCGGCTTTGTGAGAGCTTCGTCGATTGGTCAGCATGGTCAATGGATTTGTAAACTAGGTTCGATGGTTGCGCTGAAGCCGTTCGGGCGGCAAGCATCCCTTTTTCTCCGCGCTTTCGCGTATCGACCGCTTTGGGAGAGAACTCCAGTGCGGTTGTTGTCAACGCTCGATCTGTAAAAGAAGGGACTTGAGCTGACAGTGGGTGCTTTGTCGCGGCAGGTGTCCGACAAAGATTTCATGTCCGACCTCACGCAGCCGGCAACAATTTCTCTCTCGACAGAGCACTTGCGTCAAGCAA